>NZ_MQTS01000244.1:125792-154876 GCF_020532825.1 Arthrobacter sp. SO3 | reverse complement strand
GCCTTGACGGAAACCGCCGGCCTGCGGTTCGGTACTTTCCCTCCAGGGGAACCCGCCCCGCTGCCGGCCCCCGCACTGCCCAATGCCCGGCTCCGCCCCCGTGCCTGACGCCGGTCACTGCGGCCGCGGGCAACACCCGTTGTCTTCGCACGCCCGACGAGAAGCGAGAAGCTTTTGAACGAAATCACCATCCGCAACAATCCGGAGCGGTTGCGCTTCGAAGTGCTCGACGGCGGCACCCGCATCGGCCAGGCGGCGTACGTGGACGATGGGGGCGGCCACCGGATTTTCTACCACACGGTCATCGACGGGGAATACGGCGGCCAGGGCCTGGCGGGCCGGCTCGCGGCGCAGGCGCTTGACGAGACGGTTTCCGCTGGATTGAGGATTGTCCCGGTGTGCCCCTACATCAAGGACTACCTCGGGAAGCACACCCAGTACGCGGAGAGCATCCAAAAGCCCACTCCGGCACTCCTGGCAGTTCTGAACAACGCGTTGGCAGGGCGCGCCCGGCGCTGAGCCGGCCCATCGAGGACCACGGACTCATCGGCGACGGTTCCACCTGCGCACTCGTGGGACCGGACGGCGGAATCTCCTGGCGCTGCGTCCCGGAGTTCGACAGCGCGTCCCGGAGTTCGACAGCCCGCCCTTCCTCGCCGGAATCCTTGACGCGGAGAACGGCGGACTCTTCGAAATCGCTCCGGACCGCGACATCCAGATTGCGCCGGCTGAAAGCCGGACGGCGGGCCGCCTCAGGAATCTGTTGCCCCGGCCCGGGCCGGCGGCTGGAGCCGGGCACCCGAGGCGAGGAGGGCCGCGATCAGTGGTGCCGGGCCGGGACGGGACAGAAAATACCCCTGCCCCAGACGGCAGCCCAGGTCCCGGAGCAGAGCCAGCTGCCCGAGGTCCTCGATCCCTTCGGCGACCGCCTCGAGGTTGAGCTTATGGGCCAGTCCGAGGATGCCTTCGAGCATGGCGGCGGCGGGCCCGTCGGAGGTGCTGGCGGAGAGGAAGGAACGGTCGATCTTGAGGATGTCCGCGGGCAGGTCGGCCAGGGTGCTCAGGGAGGAGTACCCGGTTCCAAAGTCATCGATGGCGATGCGGACCCCGCAGCTCTTCAGCCGGTGAAGCGCCGAGATGCCGCCGTCGACGCTGCTGGCCAAGGCCGTTTCGGTGACTTCCAGGACAACCTTGTCCGCTTGCGACGCGGGATCCGTCAGGATGCTTTCGATCGCGGCCAGGTTCCGCGGGCTGGGCAACTGCAGCGTGGACAGGTTGACGGAGACCCAAAGGTTTTCGCAGTGGTCGATCGACGCCCGCCAGGCTGCGGCCTGCCTGCTGGCGGTGCTCAACACCCAGCGGCCGATCGCCTCGATGTCCCCCGTCTCCTCCGCCAGGGGGATGAAAGCCGACGGCAACAGCAGCCCCAGCGTGGGGTGATGCCAACGCACGAGCGCCTCCACTCCCAGGATCTCCCCGGTGCGCAGCTCGGCCACCGGCTGGTATTCAAGTCGAAGCTCCCGCCGGGTCACTGCGGTGGCGAGGTCGGCCCGGAGGGCAGCGTGGTACGTCATCTTCTTGTAGCCCTCGGCGTCGAAGAGCTGGTAGCGGCCCTTGCCGCCTTGTTTGGCCATGTACATGGCGAAGTCGGCCTGCCGCATCAGTTCGGCGGGATCACCGGTTTCCCGGTGCCACTGTGCTGCGCCCATGCTGACCGAGACTCTCAACCGGACTTCGCCGACGGAGAACGGTGCCCGCAGTGCATCATGAATCCGTTCGGCGATCCCGGCGGTGACGGAACCGTCGGCGTCGTTTGTGACCACAATGGCAAACTCGTCCCCGCCCAGTCGGGCGGCCAGGTCGGTGGCGCGCACGCAGCCCTGGAGCCGGACCGCCAGCTGGACCAGCAGCAGGTCGCCGCCTTCGTGCCCCAGTGAGTCGTTGACGTCCTTGAAGTCATCGACGTCGATCATCAGCAGACTTTCGCGCCGGGACCCTGGGTCCGAACCGGGCCTCAATGCTGCGGACAGGCGCTCCCTCAATGCCGCACGGTTGGCCAGGCCCGTCAACGGGTCATGGGTGGCCCGGTGGGTCAGGGCCAGGTGGCTGTGGTGCACGGCACCGGCCATGGAGTTGAAGGCCTCCGCCAGCTCGCCAAGCTCGTCGTACCGGTCGACGTCGATGCGGTGGGTGTAGTCGCCGGTCTGCAGTTTGAGGACACCGCGGTGCAGTCTTTCCACCGGCCGGATCAGGAATTTCACGATCCTGTTCCGGAAATAGACGACGCCGGCCGCGGCCAACCCAAATAGAGCGCTGCGGGCGGCGATCACGATCTGCTGGAGTTCGGCACTGTACGCCAGACCCGAATCCAGTGATTCAAGGGCCGAGTTTTGGATTCCGTCCAGCAACGCTCGCACGCCCGCCCCGGACGCGGCGAGGTCCGGGGACTCAGCCACGCGGTTTCCCGTGAGAGTCTGCACCCCGCTGCCCCACAGTCCGTGCGTCGCGAGGCCAGCCTGCCACTCAGTGCGGGCCGCGCTCGCGGCGGCGCGCATGTCCCTCTCGGTCGGAAGGATCCGGACGGCGTCGTCGAAACGGCGCGAGATGTCCTGTTGCTGCCGAAGGAACGCCGTGCGGTCGACCGGCGCATTGGACAGAAGTTCGTGGCCGGTCTGTTCATGAGCGTCAAGCGCAGAGCGTAATCCCGCCACGGCATCCGACTCACGGTGCAGCTGGGCTGCCGTTGCCTGGACCTGGTCGGTGACCACCCGCAGTCCGACAACTGTCGCGAGAGCCCCAAGAAGCAGCGCCACCAGCATGAGCGCGAACGCCCTGGACCATTCGGCCTTGAGGCTCCCGCTGGGTCCGAAGCGCCGGGCCTCCGCGCCAACGGCAACAGCTCCGGTACCGGTCTTGCCGGTGCCGAAGCTGTCGATAACGAACCGGTCATCAGCGGGGGCGTCAGCCTCTGTGGGAGCACGGTCGTCCCGCTTAGTACTCCAGCTCCGCATGGTTCCTGCCTCCGGCTACTTGCCGGCATGCGGCGCATCGTCAAAGAGGAGCGTATCGGGAACGTGCCGTGCATGGCATGCCCGGCGTCTTAGCGGTCGAAATGTGAAGCGGGGCTAGGTGATGCAGTTAGCTCATGCAGTCGGCGCAGTACGAGTGGCCCGCCTTTTCGCGGGCCAGCTGCGATCGGTGCCGGACCAGGAAGCACGAGTAGCAAGTGAACTCGTCTTCCTTCTGCGGAATGACGGTGACCGTCAGTTCCTCGCCGGACAGGTCGGCGCCCGGCAGTTCGACGCCTTCCGAGGTGTCAGCCTCGTCGAGCTCACGGGTTACGCTGCGGGCGTCTGGCGCGTTCGCGGAGCGGAGCGCCTCCAGCGAGGCGTTGCGTGATTCCGCAACGTCGGATCGGACTTCGTCATAGTCGGTTGCCACCTGGTTAATTCTCGATTCCGTTGTTCTGGGTTTCCCGGAATTGAACGGTACAGCATCCGACCGTTAATTTGCTGGGTGTATGGGGGCTGCGTGCAGTGACACTGACAACACCCGTGCGTGGCTGCCGCCGCCTGGCCGTCTAATGTTCGACGATCGTCGTCCGGATTTCATATGGCGTTCATGCGGCAGTCCTAGGCTGATTCTTCAAGCACCGTCCGCCAGAAGGGATCCGTGATGGCCGATATCGCTGCAGTACTCGGAAGGCTCACGCCAGAGGAATTTGACGGACTCCGGGCCATCGGCCCGGCCGGGCACCTCCCCAGACACCTTACCGAGGCCCTCGACCGCGCAGCGGGCGGCCCGGGCGCAGGACGCGGTTATTACGTTCCCACCGGCAGCGTCAGCGCCACGGGTGGACCCCATTTGGTGCTGCGCAGCGACGTCGCCGGCTGGCTCTTCGGTTCCCCTGCCCAGGTGCCGCAATCACACGGGGACGTATAGGGGCCAGCCGGCGCGCGCGGGCCGCGGTTCGGAGCTTCCGAAGCCCTAGGACGCCGGCGTTACCCTGAGCCAGACGAACTGCCAGGGCTGGAGCACAATTCCTTGCTCGAGCCCCACCAGGTTTCCGGTCAGGACATTGAGGGCGCCAGCTGCGAATCCGGAGAGCGTCAGTGCGGGCACTTTCTGTGCCAGATCGCTGAAGTTGGCGAGGGCCAGGATCCGGGTTCCGTCGCCGGGCCGCTGGTAGCCGAGGACACCCGGGATGCCGGTGGCGAAGTCCAGGAGCTTCGTCCCGACCAGTTCCGGCGTGCGGGAGCGGACCGAAATCATGGTCCGGAGCCCGGCGAATACCGCGCCCTCGGAGCTGGAGGGGTCGCTGCGTCGGGCATACCGGTCGGCCGGGAAATGCGGCCGGTGGACCCACCGGCTGTCTGTGGCGTGGCCGTCCTCAAGGGCGTAGTCGTAGTCGTTGAGCTGCCCCACCTCGTCTCCAAGGTAAAGCAGCGGGACGCCGCCGGTGCTCAACGCGACCGAGTGCGCCAGCAGGATCCGGTCCACCGCGTGGACGGTGCCGTCCTCAAGGCCGCAGAGGGACGCCGTCGTACCGGAAATGCGGCAGTCTCCCGTCCGGGGATTGTCCTGGAACGGGACGCCATGGGCGAAACTGCCCGGGAAACGGTTGACGTAGAAGGCATTCAGGAACCTCCGGTGGTCGAATCCATCGATGCCCATCGCTGCGGCGTCCTCATCGGCAAAGGTCCAGCCGATGTCGTCGTGGCTCCGGACGTAGTTCACCCAGGACGTCCCCTCCGGGATGTTGTGCCGGTGCTCCAGGGCCTGAGCCAGGAGGGAAACGTCCCGGGTGGCCATGGCTTCCCAGGTGAGGGCCATCTGCAGGGGGTTGTAGGAGAGCTGGCATTCGGCCGGGTCAATGTACTGCGCCACTTCGTCGGGGTGCACGATCGCCTCGGACTTGAACAGCAGGGAGGGTGCGGCGAGCCGGCAAACGGAGTTGAAGGCCCGCAGCAGGATGTGGACCTCCGGCAGGTTCTCGCAGGGCGTTCCCAACTGTTTCCAGATAAAGGCGGCCGCATCCATTCGGAGGATGTCCACTCCCTGATTGGCGAGGAAAAGCATTTCGCCCGCCATCGCCCGGAAGACCTCCGGGTTGGAGTAGTTCAGGTCCCATTGGAAGGTGTGGAATGTCGCCCAGACCCAGCGCCCGTCCGGCATTGGCACGAACGAGCCCGGATGATCATCCGGGAAGATCTCCCGCACCTGTGTCTCGAACGCGTCCGGCATTGTCCTGTCGGGATAGATCCAGTAGTAGTCGCTGTAGCCAGGATCGCCGGCGGAAGCCTTGCGGGCCCACTCGTGTTCGTCGGAGGTGTGGTTGAAGATGAAGTCCAGGACGAGGCTGATGCCGTGGGCCCGGAGCTCGCCGGCCAGGCTGCGCAACTGTTCCATGGTGCCGAGCTTGGGGTTGACTTCACGGTAGCTGGAGACGGCATAACCACCGTCGGAGTGCGGTTCGGGTGCCAGGAAGAGGGGCATCAGGTGCAGGTAGCTGAGCCCCAGTTCCTTGAAGTAGGGGATCTGGGCGCGGACGCCTTCAAGATCCCCGGCGTAACGGTCGACGTAGCAGACTCCGCCGAGCATCTGGTTGGACAGGAACCAGCCGCTGTTGTCCTCGCGGGCGGCGTCGAGGGCCAACAGGTCCGCTGGCCGCACCGCCCACGAGTGGGCGGCCTGGTTGACGAGGGCAGCGAGCTGGTCCAGCCAGTCCGTCCGCGTCCCGTAGAGACCGTGGAACAACCGGGCGAGGTCGGGGAGATGGGCGTCAAGACGGCGCCGGAAGTCGGCCGAGTCCTGGTCATCCGGCGACCGTCCCTTGTCCAGAGCGGCGAGGACGTGCCGGCAGGCTGCTTCAACAGCGTCCGTGGCTTCCACCATTGAGGTTCTCCTTTGAGGCTCCACGGGCTGCCCGCAGCGCCGGGTAGACATTCTTCTAGATTGGCCGGAGGCAGGCCAGGGCAGACCGCGGCCTAGCCGGTGATCCGGATGAAGAGTGGATCCATCGGCTGCCCGGCGGCATACTGGCCGTCGAAGAGTTCGGACCCATCCGGGGAAATGACGACGTCGACGTGTTCCCAGACCAGCGATCCGCCGGCTTCGTGCGGTGTGGAAGGGCTGAGGAAACCGACTGTGGTGCGGTCCTGGCCGCCGCCGCCAGAGCTGATGGAGAGCACTCCGCTGCCGCTCGTGAAGGTGATCCAGGGGTCCAGCAGCCGGACCAGCAGCATGCCGTGGTGGCCGGCGAGCCGGACATCCCCGCGGAAGCGCAGCACCCCGGTGCCGCGCGCGGGGTCGTAGTCCGAGGATTCGGGACTGAAGCAGAAGAGCGACGCTGCGGCGACGGTCGCCCCGCCGGTCGCTGAAACGGACCCGTCCGGCAGGCTGGTGATGTAGTCGATGAAGCTGCGCTTGATGCCCCAGCTCAGGCCCAGCGGAGGCAGCGGATCGGGTGAAGCGGACGCTGGGTTCACGTAGGTTCTCCTGTGGCTGAAAGTCTGGTCTCCTCTGAGCCTAGCGGCGGAAGGCCGTCCGGATTAACTGCCGCCCTGAGGGCTCGACATCCGGCGTAGTTCTCTGAGGGCGTAGGGGGCGCCGGACTACCCCTGCCGTGCCGGTGGTTGACTTAGATAAGTACCAGTTCAGGAGGTGCGCTGTGGCCACCGCGATCAGCCGGGTCCCTGGTCCCGAGGCGTCCGAGGACCCCCTCGATTCCTACTCTGCAACAGTGATTCGCGTCGCCGCTGCGGTGACGCCCCATGTGGCGGCACTCGAAGTGACAGGCGCCGGGCGGAACGGACGACTCCGGATGGGCGCCGGCTCTGCCGTCCTGTTCACCTCCGACGGGTATCTCCTGACCAACGCCCACGTCGTGGGTGGCGCCCGGGCCGGCAGCGCGGTGTTCTCCGACGGCACGCGCACCGCCGTGGAAGTGGTTGGCTCGGACCCGCTCTCGGACCTGGCAGTCGTGCACGGCAGGGCCCCAGCGGCGACGCCGGCGCAGCTCGGCGATGCGGAGTCACTCAGGGTCGGGCAGCTGGTCATCGCCGTCGGGAACCCCCTGGGCCTCTCAGGCTCGGTGACCGCTGGTGTGGTCAGCGGACTGGGCCGCTCCATCCCCGTCTGGTCCGGACGCAACCGCCGCATCATCGAAGACGTAATCCAGACGGACGCCGCACTGAACCCGGGAAGTTCCGGCGGGGCGCTCGCGGACGCGCGCGGCAGGATTGTTGGCATCAATACGGCGGTGGCTGGGGCCGGGTTGGGCCTGGCGGTTCCTGTCAACGCCACGTCCCGGCGGATCATCGCCGCGCTGCTCAAGGACGGACGGGTGCGGCGTGCCTATCTGGGGCTCGTGAACACCCCCGTTCAGCTGCCGCCAAGCTCCGTGGTCCGGACCGGACACCGGGAGGGGCTCCTCGTGGTCGAGGTCCTGGCGGGCTCGCCCGCCGAGCGGGCAGGACTTCGGTCCGGCGACGTTCTACTCAGAGTCGGCGAGAGAACCGTGTCCAATGCCGAGAGCCTGCAAAAGCTGTTGTTTGCCGAAGCGATTGGTGTGCCGCTGGAGTTGGCGGTGCTGCGGGACGGATCGGAATTCCGGATACTCACCGTTCCCGAGGAGATGAAAGATAAGTGATGGCTTCGCCTCCCCGTCGAATGTGAATCGCAGAGCTATCGGGCTCGTTACGGCAGCGCTGTTTGGTCTGCGAGGGGCCGTGAGCGGGACCGCGCGGTCGTCGTCGCAAGGCCAACCCAGACATGTGGAGGAAGTGAGCCTTAATGAGTGGGACATCGGCACAACCGCCTCGACAGGTCCCTGCGGGTGCAGGTGGCTCTCAATTGCTCATGGATGAGTTCTTGCCAGGGTTCGATCTCTCCGTGGTGCATGCCCACGTCTTTCGGGTCCCCGCCGCCGAGTGCTACGAGGCGGCTCGTGAGCTGGACCTCTTTCAGGCGCCGCTGGTTCGGACCCTGCTCGGCATCCGGGCCCTGCCACAGCGTGTCGCGGGCACCATGAGGGGACGCAGGACGACTACCGCTCCCGAAGCATCCCGGCGTACGTTCCGGCTCCAGGATATGGTCGGTCTGGGTTGGATTTTGCTCGGCGAGACCCCGGACGTGGAGATGGTCCTCGGTCAAGTGAGTCGCCCCTGGAAGTCGGTCGCGGCCGCCGCCGACACACCAACGACCCCCGGGCAGTTCACGAAATTTGATGAGCCCGGTTTCGCCAAGATAGCCACCAACCTGAGGATCGATCCCTACGGGAACGACGCCTCAGTCCTGACGGTAGAAACACGTGTCGCCATCACAGACGACGAGAGCCGCCGCCGGTTCAGCCGCTACTGGGTGCTCATTGGCCCCTTCAGCTCACTCATCCGTCGAATGGCGTTGCGCCTGCTCGCGAAACACCTTCGACGGCCGGCTCAGGGCAGGCCGCATGACGGCAAATCGGACCGCCCAGGGTAGCGGGGGCCCGCAGCTGAGCTCGGAGAAATGTGCGGCGGGGCGGTTTTGCAATACTTTTCTTCGGTCCGACTACTCACATTAGTTCCGGAGAATACTTGGTGGCGCCCCCGGGTGTACTCGACTTTCCGCAGCCCAAAGGATCGGGTAGCTTCATTGCTTGTTGCCCCTTGTTTCGCGTGGCACGGTTTCCCTAGAAAGCCGGATGGAAATGAGTCTCTGCACGTTGCTGTAATTCTTTCCGGCTCTCCGAAAAGCGAATACATATTGGGTGGGGAAATCGGAGATCAACGTGGTTAATTTGGGCGGTCCCACGCCAGGAATTTCGGTCCGATTATTTGGGACATTCGAGATCCGCCGAAATGGCACCGTGCTCACGGCAGCGGATATGGGTGGCTGCAAGCCCCGGCACATTCTGGAAATTCTCCTGCTGAATCTGGGGACCCCTGTCTCCAAGACGCGCCTCGTGGAGATCCTCTGGGGACACCGGGCCAGCGATGGGTCAATCGCCACGCTGGAGAGCTACGTCAGCGGCATCCGCAGGGCAATCCAGCCCGGCAACACCAAGAAGGGTCCGCTTCGCACCGCTAACAGCGGCTATGTCCTGGATCCGCAACTTGTGGAACTGGACCTTTCGGAGTTTCGCCAGCTGGTCCGAGCGGCCCGGCTGTCGGCGCCGGCCGAGGCCCACCTGCTCTCCATGCAGGCTCTGGAACTGGCGGCTGAGCCGTTGCTGGGATTTGAGCTCGTGGCCGACTGGGCAGAGGAAGCGCGGGCACGGCATGCTGCCGAGAAAGTCGCCGCCCAGATTCTGGCGGCAGAGACTGCGGCCTTTCTCGACAAACCCCAGCAGGCCATTTCACTGGCACAGGCTGCCATCCGGTCCGAGCCGCTGAACGAACGGGCCTGGACCCTCCTGGTCGCTGGATACGAGCAGGCCAGCCTGCCGGTGGAGGGGCTGTCAGCGTACGAGCGTTGCCGCCGCCTGTTCGACCGTGACCTGGGCTGCGCCCCGGGGCCGGCCCTGCAGGCTGCCCACCTGAGGCTGCTGCGGCAGCGTGCCGAGGGAAACACCGAGCTCTCCGAAGTCCTGGCGGCGCTGCTCTACCTGGGCGAGCGGCTGCATGGGCCCAAATGCACCCGGCTCGCCGAGGCGGAATCCCGGCGCCTGCGGGAGAAAGCTGGCCGGGTCCTCGACTCCTTCCTGCAGCAGGCGCTGGCCGCCGTCTGAAACGGGGAGGACGCGAACCCACCTGACCGGCGAGTGCCTGCGGGTCTGTCACGCGGCCTTCACGATGGGGAGCTCGGCCCAGTGCGTCGTGTACCGGGGGGACAGCATGTCGCGCTTCATGCTCCAGTCCGGGCCGCCCCGGATTCCTGCCTGGCCGAGGCCGATCGAACCCCGGCCGTACCTCCGGCTGACCTCCTCCAGCAGCGAGCCGATGCCGCGTTCCTCGTGCGGATTCTCAAAGACCGGCAGGGGTGCCTGGTTGCCAGTGGGGCGCAGGTCGGTGACCATGATCCCGGCACGGACGTACTTGACGCCGTCGACGATCCGGGGGAGCAGGGCGTACGCCGCCCTCGCCAGGAGGACCGGGTCAGCGGTGGGCATTGGCAACGGAACGCACACAGAGGGGTGTGAACTGGCCTGCGGGTTGTAGAAGGACGTGGCAGCGAACGCCGTCAGCACCTTGGCCTGCAGCCCATGCTTCGCCAGGCGGGCGCTGGCCTGCTGGGCGTAGACGCCGAACACCTGGCGAAGCCCGGCCCCGGTGGTGATCGGGGCGGCGAAGGAACGGCTGAAGATCAGCTGGTCGCGGCCGATCCGTTCCTCTTCGAGGGGGATGCATGGAGTTCCCTGGAGTTCCAGGACCGTCCGCATCAGCACTACTGAGAAGCGGTCCCTGATCCTGACCGGATCCGCCCGCGCGAGGTCCAGGACGGAGTGGATACCCAGACCGTTCAGCCGTTTGGTCAACCGCGCCGCCACACCCCAGAGCTCGATCACGGACAGGCCCGCCATGAGCTTCTCCCGCTGGCCGGCGGGGACGGCATCCCAGTGGCAGACGCCGTCGAACGCCGGATTGTGCTTCGCCCACTTGTTGGCCAGTTTCGCCAGGGTCTTGGTCTCCGCGATGCCGACGCAGACGGGGACGCCGACGTTACGGCGCACCGCCGTCTTCATGCTGTAGCCCAGCTGCTGCAGCTCCGCCGGGGTGCCGCTGACGCCGAGGAAGGCCTCGTCGATGCTGTAGACCTCCAGCCAGGCCGAGTAGCGCCCGAGGAGCTCCATCACCCGGGCGCTGATGTCCCCGTACAGCTCGTAATTGCTGGAACGCGCCACCAGCCCCCACTCACTTGCCCGCGGGGCGAGCTTGAACCACGGCTCGCCCAGTGGGATCCCCAGTGCTTTCGCCTCGGGGGAGCGGGTGACCGCGCAGCCGTCGTTGTTCGAGAGGACCACCAGCGGACGGTCTTCCAGGGAGGGGTCGAAAGCTCGTTCGGCGCTGGCGTAGAAGCAGTTCACGTCGACGAGGGCGATACTTCCCCGGCCGGGCAGCGCCCTAGACATGGTGCAGGCAGCGGGTGGCGACGCCCCAGATGACCAGGTCCGACAGTGCCGGGACCCGGATATCCGGATAGCGGGGGTTGTCCGCCGCAAGTACGACGCCCGACGCCGTGAGGCGCAGCCTCTTGACCGTGAGCTCGCCGTCGAGGACCGCGACGACGACGCAGCCGTCGCGGGGCTCGAGGGCCCGGTTGACGATCAGCTCGTCGCCGTCGCTGATCCCGGCACCCTCCATGGAGTCGCCGGACACCCTCACGACGTAGGTGCTGGTGATGTCCTTGATGAGGTGTTCATTAAGGTCAATGCGGCCGTCGAAGTAGTCCTGGGCCGGGGAGGGGTAGCCGGCGGCGACCAGCACCGGCGAGATCAGAACCGACAGAAGGGAAGTGCCCGCGTCTATCACGCGGGGTCCGATGATTACGCCCACAACACACCTTTATTCGAATATATGTTCGATAGTTCCAGTGTAGCCCGGGGCGCTGACATTGGGTCGACTTTGCCCAATTGCACCGGATGCATGGTACGACGACGGCAACCGCGCCTTTCGCCGCCACCGGAGGTACTCGAATGCGCAAGATCATCCTCATGATGTCGGTTTCCTTGGACGGATTCTTCGAGACGGCCGACCGGGGCATCAACTGGCACGTGGTGGATGACGAACTCCTCCGCCACTTGAACGGGCTGTTCCGGACGATGGGAGCCTTCATGTTCGGGCGCGTTACCCATGAGCTGATGGCCGGATACTGGCCCACTGCCGACCAGGACCCGGACATCCGGCGGAACTCGTTGAGTTCGCCCGGATCTGGCGCGCGATGCCCAAATTTGTCTTTTCGCGGACCTTGACGCAGGCAGATTGGCGTACCGAGGTGATTTGCGACGTCGTGCCTGAACAAATCGAGGCACTAGAGGCGCAGCCCGGGGGCGACATCGCCCTTAGCGGCGCTAATTTGGCTGCCACTTTCATGCGGCACGGCCTGATCGACGAATTTCGAATTCTCTTCCATCCCGTGGTCCTGGGGCAGGGCCGGCCGCTGTTCGAGGCCCCTGATGTCCGGACGGACCTCAGGCTCAAGGGGACGCGGGCGTTCGGTAACGGCGTGGTCTTGCTTCACTACTCGAACGACCGCGCTTGAAATGCGGACCAGCCCGGGCCGGTTCCCGCCCAACCGCCCCTACCGGGTGACAGTCAGTGGCTTCATTGGCATCACACACGATGCGCGTTGAAGAGTTACAGCTGCTCCACCGGCACGGTTGTTCTTGCCGGTGTCATCGCACCAGTCGATGTTATCCGGTATGGCCGAGACCGCCGCGTCGCCGACGGCCGTTGAAGACGGGACCTCAAAGGTGTAGGTGAACCCGCCGGCATCATTCATCGGGGCAGTTACGTCGATGACGTTCGTGTTCATAGCGTCGTTGACGGTTACTCGGATACGGGCGTTGTCGCCGTAATGGGGATTGCAGTCAGCATCCGGCGCGGTGACCGTCACTCTCTCCCCGGCTTTCGCAGTCGCCGGCTTCACTAGAAAGGAAGGCGGAAAACACGGCGGTTCGCCGCTACCTGTGGAAGAAGCGCATCCGGATGCAGCACCTAGGAACAGGATGACACCGGCCGCAATGAATACCGGCATGCTGCGACTTCGAACTCGATACTCGGGAGTGAGCGCCATTTCCTTATTATTGGTGGGTTGGCAGCGAGCGAATACACCCACCCGATATTCGTCCCCATATCGTTGCCTGAGTCTCCGGCTGACTCTGCAAATTCGGAAAGCAATTCGGTCAGAAGCTACCCCGCAAGCAACCGTTTCCGCCCATGTTTGCCTCTGATGAAGTCTCGTTGACGCCGCAGCTCGTCAATCTGCCCCGCCGAAAGGTATTGGCGGACCGTCTGCGCGCCTCCGGCAATGGCCACGTCTTTGCTGCCAGCGGCCTTCTGCGCCTGGGCCAGCGCCGGTTCGATCCCGTCGGTCAGGAAGTTGAACGTGGTACCGCCCTGCAGCTCGAGGGGCTCGCGTGGATGAAGGGTAAGAACGAACACCGGTGCGTGATAAAGCGGTTCCTCACCCCACCCCGCATCCGTCGAGGGAGATGGTCAGATCGCATGTGACTCGGCGCATGCGTCGGGGCCGTGGCGATCGGCTCGAACCCAGCGTTCTGTGGAGCTCGATCGAAGCGGCGTTGCGTTCGTTGGCAGATGCCGGTTCATTGACGCCCATGAAACTGACAAAACTGCCCCCGGGTAGCGTCAGCGAGTCTGCTGTCGCTCGTGGAAGGACTTCTGCGCGCGATCATCGCCGTCTGGGGACGCCGGCCTGGATCGGCCCGCGTCTGCACGGCAACGACTTCGAGACCGGCGCGGAGGAGTCTTGTAACCATGGCATCAGCGGACCAGAAGTAGGCGGTAGTCACCACGTGAGGTAAGGCTTTGCCGTCCATACCATCAAAGAACCCCATCAGGAGGGTTCCTCCCGGGCCAAGACAGCGCCCGAACTCGACCAGAGCGGACTGAAGGTCTTCTGGTAGAAGGTGGATCAGGGAGTACCAAGCGAGGATCCCCCCGATCTGCCCGTCGTGGAGCCCGAGGTCCGTGAACGACGCGACCCGGAACATCGCATCCGGGAATTTCGCCTTGGCGTGGGCCACGAACGCTGGAACGAGATCGACGCCTTCGGCATCGGCGCCCAGGCTGGTCAGGAAAGCGGTCCAGTGACCCGGACCGCATCCGACGTCGACGACAGGACCCGAAACCGACTTCGCCCAGTGCGCGACGAACCGCTGGTCCTGCTCGTTCGCCTGGTCCACCGATCCGAACAGCGAAATGTACTCGGACGCGCGCTTGGTATACGCATCATGAACCTGTGTCTCCGTCATCGGCTCCGAGCCTATATGCCCCAGTCCTGTTAAACGTCACCGCTAGGCTCGTGCCTACGAGATGATTGGGGGAAACGTGGGAATCTCTGTCAACGGCTCTTCGGCAACGGATCCGAAGCTGCGCCGCTATCCAGCATTCGTCAGGTTCTGGCTGGCCTCGACGGTGTCCGATTTCGGCACCTATATAACCACCTTGGCATTGTCTGTGCTGATTTTGGTGACGATGGACGGCACACCATTGGACCAGGGCCTAGTCAATGCTGCCCGGTGGACCCCGTATCTTCTTTTCGGCCTGGTTGCGGGGGTTTGGATTGACCGCTTCCCCCGCCGAACGGTGCTCGTCGGCGGAGACGTCGGCCGTGGCCTGATCCTCACAGCCGTATGCGTGACGGCCGTGACCGGGGCTATCTCGGTGCCGACGCTCATGATCCTGATGTTCACCTTTGGAACCCTCGCGCTGACCAGCGATGCCGCGTATCAGAGCTTCATCCCCCAGCTGGTTCCCAGATCCCTACTGACTCAGGCGAACGCCCGACTACAGCAAAGCGACACCGTGGCCCAAACCACGGGAAGTGCAGTAGCCGGTGGTTTGGTGTCGTTGGTGACCGCCCCAGTGGCTCTTCTTGTGGATGCCGTCTCGTATTTTTTCTCGGCAGCCGTTCTCCTTACCCTGGAACGGCCATCCGGCCAGGCGCCAGTTCGAAGCACCCAAAGACTTCATCGAAAGGTCGCGGAGGGTCTGCGGTGGGTTTATGGCCATTCCCATCTCGCGCCCTTGGCATGGAGCACCCACCTATGGTTCATCGGTTCCGCCATCCTCGGGGCTGTCTTGCCGACGGTGATTCTGAACGACCTTCGTTTGGGTTCCTTGGGGCTGGGGTTGGTGCTGGGGTGTTCCGGAATCGGGGCCGTCGTCGGCACCACACTGTCCACCCGGCTGGGGCACCGATGGGGTACGGGCAACGCCATGGTTACGGCACGCCTGGCCCAACCCTTTGCCATCGCTTTGGTGGCGCTGGCGCCCCTCGTCGCCGGCGGGGAACGCCCTGCAGAGCTTTACGGTTCCCCGCTGCACTGGCCAGGAGAGTTGTGGGCTGTGTTTGCTCTGGCCGGCTTCGGGCAGCTGCTGTTCGGCATTGCCATGGGAGTCGAAGGGCCACTGGAAATGGGTTACCAGCAGGCTGTGACGCCGGACAGGCTCATAGCCCGCATGAGTGCCACGAGGCGTTCGGTGAACCGAGGAATGATCGTCATCGGAGCCCCCGTGGGCGGTGTCATAGCCACCGTCGCGGGTACCGATACGGCGCTCTGGGCGGCCGCCGCCTTCCTTCTCCTGGCCTCTCTGGTGCTTTTGTTCTCGAGGTTCAGAGACGCGCGGATAGAAGTCCAACAACTTTCCGACGAAGATGCACTCATTCCCTAAGCGGTCACCACGCGCATGGCCCGATGTTAGCTTCGTCACGTGCCGGGTTTTCGTCGAAAATCCGGCTGCGGCGGGCCTCATACTTGAGATGACTCCGGCGGACATTCCCCACCGCCAGGCATGAGGAGGGTCCATGAAAACCTTTAAAATCCTGCAGAGCACTGCGAAGAGCACTGTAACGAACGAGTACTTTCCCGCGGCGGCGGTGCTGGCCGGAGTGATCCTGTTCTGGGGCCTCGGGCTCTTCGGTGGACTGTCCCTGCTGAGCGACCACCAGTCGATGCTGACCACGCTCACCTGGTTGCTGTTCGTCTACGCCGCTGCCGTGCTCACGCCCATTGCAGGACTGGTTGCGGTCGTGGACCTCTCACGCCGCTGGTTGCGCAACCGGGCGTCGGGCGTCGCCGGGCCAGCCGAGACGGCGTAGGCCGCCAAGCGGGGTATTCGAACCGCGGGTATTCGGACCGGGCCTATTCGAACCGGGCCGGGTCGCCCATGCCGCGCCGGACGACTTCGGCCACGCCGCTGGAATAGTCGATCACAGTGGTCGGCTCCGCGCCGCAGTCGCCGGAGTCAATCACGGCGTCCACCACGTGCTCCAGCCGTTCCTTGATTTCCCAGCCTTGGGTCAGCGGCTCGTCCTCATCCGGCAGCAACAGCGTGCTGGAGAGCAACGGCTCGCCCAGCTCGGCCAGCAACGCCTGGACCACCCGGTTGTCCGGGATGCGCACGCCGACCGTCTTCTTCTTCGGGTGCAGCAGCCGCCGGGGGACCTCCTTGGTGGCAGGCAGGATGAAGGTGTAGCTGCCGGGAGTGACGGCCTTGATGCTGCGGAACACATCGTTGTCGATCTGCACGAACTGGCCCAGCTGGGCGAAGTCCTTGCAGACCAGCGTGAAGTGGTGCTTGTCGTTGAGGTGGCGGATGGCCCGGATCCGGTCCAGGGCGTCCTTGTTCCCCAGCTGCGCGCCGAGCGCGTAGCAGGAGTCGGTGGGATAGGCGATGAGCCCACCGGAACGGACGATTTCCACGGCCTGGCTGATGGAGCGGGCCTGGGGGTTTTCGGGGTGAACATCGAAGTATCTCGCCATGGAACGAGCTTACGCCCGACGGCGGCCCGGCCGTCTCACGTCCGGCCCGCCAGTCAGCCTCCAGTCCCCGTGGCGGACCAGGCCGCCCGATCCCGATCCCGTGGACTTGCATGCTTGTGCACAGACAGTTCTGTCTGATAGCTTCGTTTTCCGGTGCGGTCAACCCTGCCTGCACCCATTTACCGAAGTATCCGCCCAAGGAACACCGAGAGCGGGCCCCGAATGCAGTCAATGGCGGGAAAGACAGTACTGATCACCGGCGGCACCGGCGGGATCGGCAAGGCGACAGCGCTGGGTCTGGCCGCCCGTGGTGCACGGGTTGCCATCACCGGACATGACGCTGACCGGGCTGCCAGGTCAGCGGCGGAGATCCGCGCTGTGGCCTCGTCGCCCGTGGTCGTGTTCATCGCGGACCTTTCCTCCCAGCAGGAGGTCCGCCGCCTGGCTGGCGACGTGCTGCACACCCTGGACCGGCTGGATGTGCTGGTCAACAACGTGGGCGGCTTCTGGAACACCCGCCGTGTCACCGCCGATGGACTCGAGTACACCTTCGCCCTTAACCACCTCGCGTCGTTCCTGCTCACCAACCTGCTCCTTGAGCGGTTGAAGGAGAGCAGCCCGGCACGGGTTGTGACAGTATCTTCCGGAGCACAGGCCATGGGCCGCGTCGATTTTGCGGACCTCCCGGCCGAACGGTCCTACTCGGGACAACGGGCGTACAACCAATCGAAACTGGCGAACGTCCTGTTCAGCTACGGATTGGCCGCCCGGCTCTCCGGCAGCCGGGTCACGGCCAACGTGCTGCACCCCGGAGTAGTGGCCACGGCATTCGGAGCCGAGGACCCTGGCCCGCTGCAGGGATTCCTGAACCCGCTGGTCCAGCGGTGGATGAAAACTCCCGAGCAGGGAGCCCGGACGTCGATCCATCTCGCCTCGGCGCCCGAGCTTGAAAACGTCACGGGCCAATACTTCGCCAACAGCACATCCAGGAAATCATCAAGACGCAGCTACAGCCAGGCCGATGCTGACCGCCTGTGGCAGGTCAGTACGGCTCTGGTCGGCCTCGACCCCGACTCCGAAAGAAGCACAAACCTTCCATGACTCCACACCGCGCCCTCGTCGTCGTTGCCCACCCGGACCTCGGCGCCTCCCGGATCACCGCGGAGCTCGCCGCCGCCATCAGGGACCTCGACGGCGTGACCGTCCGGGATCTGGCAGCCGCCTACCCGGACCGTCGCGTCGACGCTGCCCGGGAGCAGGAGCTCTTGCGTGAGCATGACACCATCGTGTTGCAGTTCCCCTGGCACTGGTACTCCGTTCCCGGGGTGCTGAAGGAATGGATGGACCAGGTCCTCACCTACGGATCCGCCTACGGTGCCGGCGGGGAAGCTTTGCACGGCAAGCGGCTGCAGCTGGTCATCTCAACCGGCGGCCCCGAATCGTCCTACACCCCCGCGGGACACAACCGTTTCACCATGGCCGAGCTGTTGCGGCCGCTGGACGCCACCGCACACCTCTGCGGGCTGGAAATGGCAGAACCCCTGGTCCTGCATTCGGCGCCCCGGGTTACGCCCGAGGACCTGGCGGAGCATGCCGCCCGCTACCGGGAGCTGCTTTCCCCGGTGACGGCAACCGCCGGCCGCTGATTGCCCGGACGCGGCCCTGGCCGGTCTCACGCCGGCCTCACACCGGTATCAGGCCGGTGTCACGCCGCGAGCGCCGCGAACATGACCGCCATCGATGCCGCACCCACGACGTCCAGGATGGTGTCCGCACGGCGCCCGCCGTGGTGGGATCCGAGCCGCCGAAGCAGCTGCACGCTCCACACGGCCGCTGCCAGGCCGAATGCCACGGCCAGAACCAGCGCTGTCTGGCTGCTCCAGTCCTGGTCTGGGCCCGGCAGCGGGAGCCCCGGGGCTGGGGCGCCGCCGTGGTGCCCCGCCTGACCCAGGCTGCCGGCTCCCTGGATATCGGCGGCCTGGATACCGGGAGCTTCCGGGACATGGCCACTGCGGAGGTCCATGGACGCAGGCATGTAGGCCATGGCAGCCATGGTCAGCGCGTTGTAGAACAATAGGCCGCGGCTGGCGTGGCCCCCGCGGCGGCCTGTCCCCGGCCCGGCGGCGGGAACAGGCCGACCGGCCAGGGCCCCGGGATGGCGGGAGACGGTGCGGAGGATGAACCACCACGCGGCGAGGCCGAAGAAGAGTATCTGGGGAAGGGCCGCCCACCGGAGTCCCGGGGTGAGCATCAGCACCATGGCCGCCATCATCGCCGCGTGGAGTCCAAAACCGATCCGGGTTGCCGCCGCCGACTCGCGGCCGGCACGGAATGCCGCGTACAGCAGCGCCGCCAGCAGCAGTGCCGTCAGCCCGGAGCGCAGGAGATCGTTCCCGATCAACGGTGCCCGGTCAATGCTGCTCGTCGTGGTGGATGCGCTCCCCGAGCTCCCGGAGTGGTTCCCCGCTCCCGCTCCACTGCTTGGCGATGAACTCCGCGGCGATGGACACGGCCGTCTCCTCCGGGGTCCGGGCGCCCAGGTCGAGGCCCACCGGGCTGTGCAGCCGGGCCAGCGCCTCCTCGCCCAGGCCCGCCTCACGCAGCCTCGCGATTCGGTCGGCGTGGGTCCGGCGGGAGCCCATGGCACCGATGAAGGCGATCGGCGGTGCCCGTAGGGCGACGTCCAGCAGCGGAATGTCGAACTTCGGATCGTGCGTGAGGACGCACATCACGGTGCGTTCATCCACCAGGCCCTTGTCCAGCTGTTCAGCGAGGTAGCGGTGCGGCCAGGCGTTGACTACCTCGGCCGCGTCAGGAAAGCGTGCGGGGGTCGCGAAAACCGCCCGGGCGTCGCACACCGTGACGCGGTAGCCCAGGAAGGTCCCCAGTCGGGCCAGCGCCGAGGCGAAGTCGATGGCGCCGAAGACCAGCATCCGCGGCGGCGGGGCGTAGCTTGCGAAGAAGACCCGCATCCCGGCGTCCAGCCGCTCCCCGTCGGGGCCGTAGCTCAGGATGCCCGAGCGGCCGGCGGCCAGCAGGCCCTGGGTGTCATCGCCCACGGCGTGGTTTGCCCGCTCGGACCCGAGGTCGCCCTCGAAGCCTTCCGGACGCACAACCAGGTGCCGGCCCAGCCAGCTGGCGTCCGGGTGATCGATCACGGTGGCGACCCCCACGCGCCGCTCCCCGGCGATGTCCTGTCTTACGGCGTCGAGTTCGGGGAAGCTGTGCCGGGAGACCGGCTCGACGAAGATGTCGATGATCCCGCCGCAGGTCAGGCCGACGGCGAACGCGTCGTCGTCGCTGATCCCGTAGCGCATCAGAACCGGGATGCCGTCCGCCTTGACCTGGGTGGCCAGCTCGTACACGGCACCCTCGACGCAGCCGCCGGAAACCGATCCGACTGCTTCCCCGCCGGCGGTCACGAGCATGGATGCGCCGGGGAGCCGCGGGGCTGACTTGAAGGTGCCCACCACAGTTGCCAGGCCGGCGGTGTCACCCTTTTGCCAGCCCGGCATCATGGCCGCCAGGACATCACGCACGGTCGATCTTCAGCCTTCCGATCGCGCGGATCATCCGGAACGCGGACAGGCGCCCCGCCCAGTAGGAGAGGCACGCCACCACCGACACCAGCGCCAGGACCTTGCCCGGGCTGGAAAGCTGCTCCGCCGCGATCCCCTTTGCGAGGCCGAGCGCATCCAGGCTGCCGGCGGGCGCCGGTGCGGGCGCCGCTGCAGCCGCCCGGGCGGACGCGGGCCGGGCCGCTGCGGGCAGGGCGCTCGGCGGCAGGCCGGGAAGTTCCGGCGCCCGGGCCGGGGCAGCCGCCGCGGCGACCTTGGCCGCGGCCGCCTGCGCCTCCGCGTCGAGCCCGGCCGCGGGCACGGGCTCCGGCACCCCGCCCGCTTCCGACGTTCCGGCGGCTGGAGTTCCGGCGGCGGGCGCGGCGACCAGGGCCTGGAGATTGCTGGCGAACAGGGCCATCATCTGTTCGGTGACGCTGCCGATCACGCCCTTGCCCATCGCTGCGGCTTTGCCGGACAGGGATAGATCGGCGTTGACGGTGCCCCGGGTGGTGCCGCCGGGCTCTTCCGTCAGCAGCAGGGTCACCGTGGCCTCGGCGGTTCCCTGGCCGCGGGTTTCCTGGGCTTTGCCGCCCAGTACGGCCCGGTGTTCGGCGGCGTTGCGCTCCACGACGTTCAGCAGGCCCTTGTACTGCATGTTGACCGGGCCCAGCTTCACGGTCATGCCCACCTGGTAGGCGTCGTCGGAGAGTTTGTTCAGGATCCTGGCGCCGGGGACGCAGCCGGCCACGCGTTCGAAGTCCATGATGGTGTCCCAGACTGTGTCGATCGGTGCGACGACCGAGAAAGTGCTCTCTATCTGCATTAGCTGTTCCCTCTTTCCTTGCGTAATGGCTGGCCGTTGCCGCGGATTGCGGAAGCCACCTCTGCCAAAGCCGTGTAGTTGTGTCCGCTGACGAAGGCATCGCAATACGGCATGGCCGCCGCCATTCCGCCCGCCAGCGGCTGGTAACCCGGGGCGCTCTTGCGTGGATTGACCCAGATGATCCGGTGCGCGAGCCGGCGGAGCCGCGCCATCTGGGCCGCCACCTGTGCGGGGTCCTCCTGCGCCCAGCCGTCCGAGAAGATCACCACCACGGCACCGCGGGCCACGCCGCGGCGGCCGTGCTCGTCGACGAAATGCCGGATGCTCTCGGCAATCCGGGTGCCGCCGGCCCAGTCCGGTGCTGCTTCCGCGGCGCGGGCCAGGGCCTCGTCCGGATCGCGGAGCGCAAGTTGCCGGGTCAGGCGCGTCAGCCGGGTGGAGAAAACGAAGGCCTCGGCACCGGCAGTTGCCACCGCCCCCTGCAGCAGCGACACGAAGACCCGCGCGTACGGTTCCATCGACCCGGAGACATCGCACAGCATGACCAGCTTGCGGCGCTGCTCCCGGCGTCGGGCGTACAACAGCCGGGTGGTGTCGGTGCCCGAGCGCCGGGCCGCGCGGACCGTGGCACGGACATCCAGCCGTGCGCTGCTGTGCTCTGATTTCCGGGTGCGGCGGCTCAGGCGCCTGGGGGTGGCGAGCAGCAGCCGGGATGCCAGCCGCCTGATCTCCCGGACTTCCGCGTCGGAGAGTTGGGCGAACGACATCTGGTGCAGCCGCTCCTCCGTGGAGGCCATGGCCAGCACGGCCTCCCGCCCAGGGGTGTTGCGGTCCCCGCCGTCCGGTCCTGCGCTGGCTACCGCGGGCGCCGTCCGCGCTTGCGGCGGCGCCTGTCCCGGGGCGCGGTCCTCGGCCGGGGAGGGCCGGGTGCGGGCCTGCTCCGGGCCGCCGGGTGGCGGCGCAGCGGCGGCCGCGGGACTGCCGGACCGCGCAGCGGGGTCGAAGCCGCCGCGGAACACCGCGGAGAAGACGGCGTCGAAGACCGGCAGCTGCTCGCGGCTTGACACCAGCACCACCCGGCACGCCCAGTAAAGCTTGCCGGCATCGCTGGGCGGGATCAGGCGGAGCGCCTCGGCCAGCCGGACGGCCCGGTCCGGCGAGCAGGACAGCCCGGCCCGGCGCAGCGCGGTGACGAACGCCGCTGCCAGGCTGGCCGACTCCACCGCGGGGAGTGCGGCGGCCGCGGGCTGAAGGGTGCCTGCCATGAGGGGGCTCACCCGCCCGTTCCGGCCACGAGCCACTCGGCCCCGCGGGCGCCGACCAGTTCCAGGTCGTCGCGGTTCTTGACGACCGCGCCGAGGGTCTGTTCCGCCGTCGTGGCGTCGATCTGTCCGATGCCCAGCACGGCGAGGGCGGAGACCCAGTCGATGGCCTCGGAGATCCCGGGCGCTTTGGCGAGGTCCAGTGTGCGCAGCTTCGTGATCACCGCGGCGGCCTGCAGGGCCAGCTGGCCGCTGCTGGCCGGCACGCGGCGGCGCACGATTTCCGCGATCCGTTCCGGGCCGGGGTAGTCGATCCAGTGGTAGAGGCAGCGCCGGGTCAGGGCGTCGTGCAGGTCCCGGGTCCGGTTGGAGGTCAGGATGACGATCGGCGGGTGGGTGGCCCGGATGGTGCCCAGCTCCGGGATGGTGACCGCGGCCTCGGCGAGCAGTTCGAAGGTGAAGGCCTCGAACTCGGCGTCGGCGCGGTCGATCTCGTCCAGCAGGAGGACGGCGGGGCGCGGCCCGGGATGTTCGATCGCCTGCAGCAGCGGCCTCCGCAGCAGGTACTCCGGGCTGTAGAGGTCGGTTTCGGTGACGGAGGCGTCCCGGACTTCCGCGAGCCGGATCCCGAGCAGCTGCCGCTGGTGGTTCCACTCGTAGAGGGCCTCCCCGGCGTCGATTCCCTCGTAGCACTGCAGCCGGTACAGCGGCGTGTCCAGCAGCTGGGCCAGCGCCTTCGCCGCCTCGGTCTTGCCGACGCCCGCCTCGCCCTCCAGCAGGATGGGCTGCGGCAGCCGGACGGCGAGGAACAGTGCTGTGGCCAGTCCTACGTCGGCCAGGTAGTCGTTGCGGTCCAGGGCCGAGATCAGCGCCGCGACGTCGGGGATCCGCCGCTGAACATCCTCTTCCGCACCGGTGCGGGCCGCGGTGGTCATGACGCGCCGTCGAGTGCGGCCAGGACCCGGCGGTAGTCCTCTTCCGTGTCGACGTCGGGCGGCACTGGTCCCGGAATATCGAGTGCGGCCACCTCGTCCGCGCGCTGCTCCAGCAGCTTCCAGACTCCCTTGTCGCCGTGCAGGGCCGCCAGTTCCGGGAGCATCCGCCGGGTGAACGCCAGCGGATGGCCCACGCCGTCGTCGTAGTGGCAGGCGGCAATGCCGGGGCCGCGCCGGCCGCTGCCGGGCTCTCCGGTGAACAGGAGCTCCAGCAGCGCCCGGACGGTGTCGACCCGGACCCCCGGCTGGTCGCCGAGCAGCAGGACCACGGCGTCCGGGTCGGGGTGGAGCGCGGCGAGGCCGGCGGCGATCGAGGAGGAACAGCCCCCGCCGAAGTCCGGGTTGGGCACGATCTCGCAGCCGGTCGTGTCGACCGCGCGCTGCACCTCCCCGGCTGCACCGCCCAAAACCAGCACGGTCTGGGCGAAGCCGCAGCCCCGGGCCACCGCCAGCACGGCGTCGAGCAGGACGCCGTGGCCGTAGGGGAGCAGCTGCTTGGGCCGGCCCAGGCGCCGCGACGCCCCGGCCGCGAGGACCAGGCCCGCCGTCCGGTGCGGTGCGGGCGGGCGTTCAGAGGGTGAGGGCATAGCGCTCCGGATCTTTGCGGAAGGCCGCGCGGCAGCCGGGCGAGCAGAAGTACACGGTGGCACCGTTGTGCTCGAGCCGCAGGGTGGATTCGCTGGCGGCGACGGTCATGCCGCAGACGGGGTCGATCGCCGCCGCCGCCGCCACCGGCGCGGATACCGGCGCAGATAGGGCCGCCGGGGCCGTAGGCCGGCTCTTCGCCCGCTCCTGGATGAGCTGGGCCAGGATCGAGAGGGCGATCTCGCCGGGGGTGCGGGCGCCCAGCTGCAGGCCGGCCGGGGTGAAGACGCGGGCGCGCTCCGCCGGGTCGACGTCGAGGGATTCCAGCACCGCGGCGCCCCGGGTTCCGCTGGCCACAAGTGCGACGTACGGAACGCCGGCGCGGAGGGCCGCCTCAAGCGCAATTTCCTCCGCTTTGCCGTGTGAGGCCACGATCAGCGCCGCATCGTCGGCCCGCGGCGCCGCTGATTCACCGTCGGTGAGTTCCATGGCCAGGCCGACGCCGGAGCCGAGGGTTTCCAGGGCCTGCGCCACCGGCGTCGTGCCCACCACGAGCACCCGGGGCGCGGGGATGCGCGGCTGGAGGAAGATCTCGATGGCCCCGCCGCTCAGGCAAGGGTTGGAAACCTCCACCGCGCCGTCCCCGGCGCTGCGGGACGGCTCGCCGGGGACCACGCGCAGCAGCAGCGGTTCCTGTGACGCCAGGACCTGCTGGCTGTACTCCCGCACCGAGGACTCGACGCAGTTGCCGCCCACGAAGCCCTGGATCTCACCACTGGGCATGACCAGGGCCGTGTCCCCGGCGTGGGCGCTGGTGGGATGCTGGGCGCGGACCACCGTGGCGTGCACAAAAGGCTCACGGCGGGAGGCAAGGTCGTTCGCCCGGGCCGTGAGGGAGTCAACTGTGGGCGTCATCTTAGATCGGCGGCCTTGCCCGGCCCTGCATGGCGGCCCAGACCCGGGCCGGGGTGCAGGGCATGTCCATGTGGACCACCCCGTAGGGGGCCAGCGCGTCGACGACCGCGTTCACGATCGCCGGCGGCGAGCCGACGGTGGCGGACTCGCCGATGCCTTTCGCGCCGATCGGGTGGTGCGGGGACGGGGTGACGGTGAAGCCGGTTTCCCAGTCCGGCACCTCCATCGCGGTGGGGATCAGGTAGTCCATGAAGGACCCGCCCAGGCAGTTTCCGTCCGCGTCGAACTCGATGATCTCCATCAGGGCCATCCCGACGCCGTCGGTCAGTCCGCCGTGCACCTGGCCCTCGATGATCATCGGGTTGATCCGGGTGCCGCAGTCGTCCACCGCGATGAAGCGGCGCACCTTGACGTGCCCGGTGCCCGGGTCGATGTCGACCACGCAGATATAGGCGCCGAAGGGGAAGGTCAGGTTCGGCGGGTCGTACGTGACCTCGGCGTCGAGGTTGCCGTCGACCCCGTCGGGCAGCGTCATGGTCCCGTGGGCAGCCATGGCGATTTCGGAGATGGTCTTCCCGGCGCTGGGATCGCCCTTGACGAACCAGCGGCCCTTCTCCCACTCGAGGTCTTCCGGTCGGGTCTCCAGCATGGCCGCGGCAATCAGCTTCGCCTTCTCGCGGACCTTGCGGGCCACGAGGGCGACGGCGCCGCCGCTGACCGGCGTCGAACGGCTTCCGTACGTGCCGAGGCCGAAGGGCGTCTGGTCGGTGTCGCCGTGGACGACGTCGATATCCTCCGGCGGGATGCCGAGTTCCTCGGCGACGATCTGCGCGAAGGTGGTTTCGTGGCCCTGGCCCTGGCTTTGCACCGAGAGACGGACGACTGCCTTGCCGGTGGGGTGGACCCGCAGCTCGGCGCCGTCGGCCATGCCAAGGCCCACGATGTCGAAGTGTTTGCGCGGTCCGGCGCCGACGGTTTCGGTGAAGAAGGAGATGCCGATCCCCATCAGTTCGCCGCGCGCCCGCTTCTCCTGCTGTTCGCGGCGCAGCTCGTCGTAGCCGGCCAGCTGCATGGAAAGCCGCATCGCCGGTTCGTAGTTCCCGGAGTCGTAGACCCAGCCGGTCTTGTTGGCGTAAGGGAACTGCTCGGGCTTGATGAAGTTCTTCAGCCTGAGCTCCGCCGGGTCCATCTCCAGCTTGCGGGCCAGGATATCCACCATCCGCTCGACGAGGTAGACGGCCTCCGTGACGCGGAAGGAACAGGCATAGGCGACGCCGCCGGGCGCCTTGTTCGTGTAGACGCCCGTGACGGAGCAGTAGGCGGCCTTGATGTCGTAGCTCCCGGTGAAGATGGAGAAGAAGCCCGCGGGGTACTTGGTGGGCTGGGCGGTGGCGTTGAACGCGCCGTGGTCCGCCAGGACGCTGGTGCGGACCGCGAGGATCTTGCCGTCCCTGGTGGCCGCGATCTCGCCCTGCATGATGTAGTCGCGGGCGAAGGAGGTGGACATCAGGTTCTCCGAGCGGTCCTCCACCCATTTTACCGGCTTGCCCGTGACGATCGACCCGACGACGGCGAGGATGTAACCAGGGTAGATGCCGACCTTGTTGCCGAAGCCGCCGCCGATGTCCGGGGAGACCACGCGGATCTTGTGCTCCGGGATCCCGGCGACGATCGCGAACAGGGTGCGGTGCGCGTGCGGGGCCTGGGTCGTTTCGTAGAGGGTCAGCTTGCCGTCGACGGCGTCGAAGTCGGCGATCGCCCCGCAGGTCTCCATCGGCGCGGGGTGCACCCGCGGGTAAACCATCTCCTGGGAGACCACGACGTCGGCGCTCGCGAAGACCGCCTCGGTTTCGGCCTTGTCGCCCATCTCCCAGTCGAAGATATGGTTATCCGTCCGGCCCTCGATCTCGTCGCGGATCACCGGGGCATCGGCGTCGAGGGCCTTCCGGGCGTCGATGACCGGGGGAAGGACGTCATATTCGACGTCGATCAGTTCAAGCGCGTCCCGCGCGGCGTAGCGGTCCTCGGCCACGACGAACGCGACCTCCTGGCCCTGGAAGCGCACTTTGTCGGTGACCAGGACGGCTTGGACATCCGCGGAGAGGGTGGGGGCCCAGGCGAGATTGAGGCCCAGCAGGTCCTTCCCGGTGATGACGGCAAGGACCTTCGGGTGGGCCAGGGCGTTGGTGGTGTCGATGGAGACCAGCCGGGCGTGGGCCACGGGGGCGCGCAGGATGGCGCCGTGCAGCATGCCGGGCAGGACGATGTCGTCCAGGTAGTTGCCTTTGCCGCGGACAAAGCGCGGATCTTCCTTCCGCTGGATCCGGCCGTAGCCGATCGGGCGGTCCGCGTCGCCGGCCGCCGGATTGCTGGGCCGTTCGTGGATGACGGTCATGACTTCACCTCTGCGTCCTGGGTTTCCGCTGCGATGTCCTCAACCGCGGTGTCCGTGCCGTCGATGACCTCGTCTACCGTGGCGTCGGTGTTGGCGCCGGCCGGGTGGGCGGCGGCCCACTGGACCGAGCGGACAATCGTGGCGTATCCGGTGCACCGGCAAATCTGGCCCGAAATGGCCTTCCGGATTTCGGTGGTGTCCGGGTGCGGGTTCTTATCGAGCAGGGCGCGGGCGGTCAGCATCATCCCGGGGGTGCAGAAGCCGCATTGCAGCCCGTGTTCCTCCATAAAGCCCTGCTGGACGGGGTCCAGGGTGGCGCCGCTGGCGAGTCCCTCGACCGTACGGATGTCGTGTCCGGCAGCCATTGCCGCGAGGACGGTGCAGGACTTTACCGGCTGGCCGTCCATCAGGACCACGCAGGTCCCGCAGTTGCTGGTGTCGCATCCCCAGTGCGTCCCGGTCAGGCCGAGGACCTCGCGGATGTAGTGGACCAGAAGCACACGGGGCTCAATGTTGGACGTGACTTCGTTGCCGTTGACGGTCATGTTGATCTGCATCCGCTTCAGCCTTCCTGGGTCCGGGCGGCGCGGGCACAGGCTTGCCGCAGTACCCGCCGGGTGAGTTCGTCGGCGAGATGCCGTTTGTAGTCAATCGGGCCGCGCTGGTCGGCCACGGGATCGCAGGCTGCCGCGGCGAGCCGTCCGGCCTCCACGAAAAGTTCCTCCCGGGGCTGCTGGCCGCGGAGCAGCCCGCCGGCCTCCGCGACGGTGTGGTCAAGCCCGAGGGCGGTGAGTCCGACGGCGGCGTCGGCGATGGTACCGTCCTCCGCAAGGGTCACGGACGCGCCGGCGGCACCGACGGCCCAGTCTCCCACCCGGCGTTCGACCTTCTCGTAGGCGCTCCCGGAACGGGGGCGGATCGGGAAGCGGAGTTCGCACAGCAGTTCGTCCTGGCCCACCGCCGTTTCATACGGCCCGCGGTGGAAGTCGGCCATCGCCAGGATGCGCTCGCCGGCCGGTCCCCGGATCACGGCTTCCGCACCCAGCACGTCGCAGACCGTGGACAGGTCCTCGGCCGGGTCGGCCTGGCAGAGCGATCCGCCGATGGTTCCGCGGTTCCGGACAACCGGATCGGCGATCACGGCTTCGGCGTCGCGGACGATGGGAAAAAGCGCCGCTATTTCGTCCGACTCCAGGAGGGTCGTGTGCCGCGTGAGGGCACCGACGCGCAGTTTGTCGCCGTCGCGCAGGATGAAGTCGAGTTCGTAGAGGTCATTGATGTCGATCAGCCACTCGGGCCGGGAAAGCCGGAGCTTCATCATCGGCAGCAGGCTGTGGCCGCCGGCGATGACCCGTGACTCCGCGCCGTGGCGTGAGAGGAGTTCCAGGGCGTTCTCCACGGAAGTGGCCCGCACGTAGTCGAAAGGAGCCGGAATCTGCATAGTCCCACCTCACGCCAGGGCGCTGGCAACGTCGCGCAGCACCGATTTCAGGCCAGTCTTGCCCTGCTTGATACGGAGTGTCAATATCGTCATAAGCGAAAGGTTATGACGCCGTGTCGATGACATTGAGCCAGCTCCGCACGTTCGCCCTCGTGGCCCGACTGGGCTCGCTCCACGCTGCCGCGGAGACGCTCGGCGTCAGCGAACCCGCGGTTTCCGCCGCCTTGACGGCGCTTCGGCAGGACCTCGGCGATCCGCTCTTCGTGCGCGCGGGGGGCGGCATTGCGCTGACCCCGGGCGGTCGGGCACTGGCAGATTATGCCCAGGACATCGTCGGGCTGGCGGACCAGGCCCGCTGGGAAGTGTCCCACGCCAAGAACGATGCTGGCCGGCTGAAGATCGCTGCCACCGCCCCTTTTGCCGAACATGCGGCCGGCCGGCTGCTGGACCTTTTCACCAAACGTGTTCCGGGCGCTTCGGTGGATGTGGTGGTCAAGTCCGCCGAGGACCTTGCCCCGCTCCTGCAGGAACGGGCGTACGACATCGCCCTGGGTGCCCGGCCGGTGGTGCCGGTCGCCCCGGCCGGGACTGACGGGACGCATCCGGGCCTGGACTGCGTTCCGTTCCTGCGCTACCAGCGCACCCTGGTCGCGGCGCCGGGGCATCCGCTGTCCCGGCT
>NZ_MQTS01000244.1:121351-125772 GCF_020532825.1 Arthrobacter sp. SO3 | reverse complement strand
GCCCGGCTGCTGGACCGGCCTTGGTTTGCCGGACCGGCGGGCATCCAGGAAAATTCGGAGGAGGGCCGTTGGCTGGCGTCGACGGGGGCGGTGCCGGAGATCATCCGGCTCAGCAGCGAGACGGAAGCGTTGGCGGCGGTCCGGGCGGGGGAGGGCATCATGCTGGCGCTCGGCCACATCGTCCGGGCCGAACTGCAGAGCGGGGTCCTCGTCCGGCTGCCCGTCGTCGGGACGCCCATCAGCGGCCTGTGGTGGGCGAGCACCCTAAACAACCACCGGACCACCACGATGGCGCGGACGCTGCAGCGCTTTGCCGGTACCGCCGAAGCGACCGCCGCGATGGTCGCCCCCGGCGGCTCCCGGGGACTTGAACGCCGGGGATCGAAGTTCCACGTCGCGTTGTGGAGCTGAGGCAGTTCGGGGACGGCGGTTTCCGATGCCAGGTTTTTGCTGTGTCGCGTTGCGGAACCTTAGCGTCGGTGCTAACCCTTGTGGGGAAGCTAATCGACTGACGCACCCTACGAAGAGGAGTAACAATGACTTTGCCCCGGGACGAAGACAGCGCGCTGCGGCACTGGAGCGCCCGACTGATCCAGGCACTGCAGATCCTTGATCTGGAAGTGGACCACGAGAAGATCGTCCAGGTCGCGGACGAGTCGCTGAAAGCCGTCGGGCCGCACGCGGACGCCATCAGCGCCTTCATCGTCGGATACGCCGCCGGGACCGCGTCCACCGACGGCCGGAAGAGCACGCAGGACGCCGTCCACGCTGCGTCCAACAAGGTCATTGAGCTCTGTGAGCACGGCGAGTCCGGCGGCCCCGACGAAAAGGGCTGGGCCAAGCGGGCCCAGTAGCCTCAGCACCCCCGGGGGACATGCCCTCCTGTCGCGCCCGCGGATGGACATAGTGGCATTATGTCCACTGGCCGCGGCCAGGGCTGGGCATGTCCCCTGGAGTGGAAACTAACCTCCGGGGGACATGCCCTCACTTTGCGCGGAGGGATGGACATAGTGGCATTATGTCCACTGGCCGCGGCCAGGGCTGGGCATGTCCCGCGGGGGTGGGGCCTAGCTGGTGCGGGCCGCGCCGGACGCCAGGGCAGCCGAGCTGTCCGGGGTCTGGTCCTCGCTGGGTTCGAGCCTGACGATCACGGCCTTGGATATCGGCGTGTTGCTGCCTTCGGCCGTGTGGTTCAGCGGCACGAGCACATTGGCTTCCGGGTAATAGGCGGCCGCGCAGCCCAGTGCGGTCGGGTAGGAGACCACCCGGAACTTGCGGAGCATGCGCTCCACGCCGTCCTGGTACTCGCCCCTGATATCGACGAACATCCCATCGGCCAGGCCCAGTTCGGCAATGTCCTCGGGGTTCACGAAGACCACATGGCGGCCCTTCTTGATGCCGCGGTAACGGTCGTTATGGCCGTAGATGGTCGTGTTGAACTGGTCATGCGAGCGCATGCTCTGCAGGATCAGCGTGCCTTCCGGCTTCTCCACATGCTCCAGCTCATTGACGGTGAGCACGGCCTTGCCCGTCGGCGTCGGGAAGGTGCGGGAATCCCGCGGCCCGTTCTCCAGGATGAAGCCGCCTTCGTGCCGGATCCGCTCGTTGTAGTCCTCGCAGCCGCCGACCACGTGCGAGATGTGGTCCCGGATCAGGTCGTAGTTCCGCTCGAAACCGTCCCAATCGGCCTTGATCCTGTCCCCGACCAGCGCTTTTCCGAGCCGGCTGACAATCGCCGGCTCGGAAAGCAGGTGGTGCGAGACCGGCTCGACACTGCCCCAGGAGGGGTGCACGGCGCAGACAGTATCCTCCACCGAAACGAACTGCGGGCCCGATTCCTGGATGTCGATCTCGGTCCGGCCCATCGTGGGCAGGATCAGGGCCTCGGCGCCGGTCACGGTGTGCGAGCGGTTGAGTTTCGTGGAAATCTGCACCGAGAGTTCGGTTTTCTCCATGGCCGCTTCGGCGGCGTTGCTGTCCGAAATGGCACCGACGAAGTTTCCGCCGAGCGCCATAAACGCCTTGATCCCGCCGTCGCGCATCTTGTTGATGGTTTCCACGGCGTCCACGCCGTGATCGCGGGGAGGCTCGAAGCCGAATTCCTCGCCAAGGGAGTCCATGAAGGACTGCGGCATTTGCTCCCAGATGCCCATGGTGCGGTCGCCCTGGACGTTGCTGTGGCCCCGGATCGGGGAGGCACCGGCGCCTGGCTTGCCCATGTTGCCGCGCAGCAGGAGCAGGTTGATGATCTCCTTGATGGTGGCCACGCCCTTCTTCTGCTGCGTGATGCCCATGGCCCAGGTGATGATGACCTTCTCGGCCTTCAGGTAGCGGGCCGCGAGTTCATCGATTTCCTCGGTGCGCAGGCCGGTCGCTGCCAGAACGGCTGTATCGTCGAGGAGGCTGAGGTGTTCCCGGAGCTCGTCCAGGCCCTCGCAGTGCTCGGCGAGGAAGGCGTGGTCCAGCACGGTGCCCGGCTTGCGCGCCTCGGCGTCGAGCACGCGCTTGGAGACAGCCTGCAGCAGCGCCATGTCGCCGCCGATGCGGATATGCAGGAACTGGTCCGCAATCTCGGTGCCGTGGCCGACAATTCCCTTGACTTTTTGCGGGTTCTTGTACCGGCGCAGGCCGGCCTCCGGCAGGGGATTGACGGCGACGATTTCCCCGCCGTTTTCCTTGCACGCTTCGAGCTCGGTCAGCATCCGCGGGTGGTTGGTGCCCGGGTTCTGGCCCATGATGATGATCAGGTCGGCCTTGGCAAAATCATCAAAGCTGACGGTCGCCTTGCCAATGCCGATGGTCTGGCCCATCGCCCAGCCCGAGGATTCGTGGCACATGTTGGAGCAGTCCGGCAGGTTGTTGGTGCCGTAGCCGCGGACCATCAGCTGGTAGAGGAAGGCGGCCTCGTTGGAGGTCCTGCCGCTGGTGTAGAAGGCCGCCTCGTCCGGTGAGTCCAGGCCCTTGAGCTTGTCCGCGATGATCCGGATCGCGTCGGGCCAGGTCACCGGCTTGTAGTGGTCCTCGCCGGCCGGCTTGTGGACCGGTTCGGTAAGCCTGCCCTGCAGGCCCAGCCAGTATTCGGAGCGGCTTCGCAGCTCGCTCACGGAGTGTTCCGCCCAGAACTCCGAGGCGATGACCACCGGGGTCGCCTCCCAGGTGACGGCTTTTGCGCCGTTTTCGCAGAACTCGAAGGCCTTGCGGTGGTGCGGGTCCGGCCATGCGCAGCTCGGGCAGTCGAAGCCGTCCTTCTGGTTCATTGCCAGGACGGTCTTGCGCGTCCGGTTCAAGCCCATCTGTTCGATCGCGGGCTTCATGGAGTGCAACACCCCCGGGATGCCGGCGGCCCAGTCCTTCGGACCGTCTCCGACCACGAGGTCCTTTTCGTCGTATTCCTCGACTAGTGGCTTCTTGCGCGTCACGTGTACTTCCCTTCTGCAACCACCGCCTGTTCAGGCCGGCGCTTCACTAACTACTACGCACCCTACCGTCAGGCCTATTACAGGCCTACCAGCTGGCCCGGAGTGCCGCAAGGGATCTGCTGTCGACGGCGGCGCCGCAGTTCCGTAGCATGTGCGGTACGCGGGGCGGCTTGGGTGGGCCGAGGACCAACGCCCCGGAACCGAAGGGACGTCCATGCCGGAGCACCAGGACACGCTGGAGGGCTTCACCAGGTCAACCTTCAGCAACGACGGCATCAGCCACCAGGTTTTCCGGGGCGGGGCCGGCCCGGCCGTGATCCTCATCCACGAGGTCCCCGGCATCCACCCGGGGGTGCTTGACCTCGCCCGCCGCCTCATCGATCGCCGCTACACCGTCTACCTCCCCTCCATGTTCGGGCGGCCCGGCGGGAAAGCGGATGAGGGCATCGTGAAGTCCATCGCCAAGGTCTGTATTTCCCGCGAATTCACCGTCCTGGCGAACCGAAGCAGCCCGGCGACGGGCTGGCTGCGGGCCCTCGCCGCCAAGGCACACCGGGAATGCGGCGGTCCCGGTGTCGGGGCGATCGGGATGTGCATGACCGGAAGCTTCGCCCTCGCCATGGCCCTGGACCCCGCAGTCCTTGCCCCGGTCATGAGCCAGCCCGCGCTGCCGGCGGGCCTCACCGCGCGCGGGCGCGCCGCCGTCGGGCTGGACGACGGCGAGCTGGCACAGGTGAAGGCGCGGACCAGCCAGGGACTCCGGCTGCTCGGACTGCGGTTCAGCAATGACCGGGCGTGTCCGGCGGAGCGCTTCGCCACCATGCGGCGGGAATTCGGTGAGAGCTTCGAGGGCATTGAGGTCGACTCGTCGCCGGGTAATCAGTTCGGAATCGCACAGTCCGCGCACTGCGTCCTGACCGTCGACCTGGTGGACACCCCGGGGCACCCGACGAAGGCGGCCCTGGACCGGACCATCGAGTTTATCGGCGAACGCCTGCGCCC
>NZ_MQTS01000244.1:87653-121337 GCF_020532825.1 Arthrobacter sp. SO3 | reverse complement strand
TACGGCGGCTACCACACGAACAGAGGAGCAGCAATGAAAGCGATGACAGCGGTATGGACGGCGGCGGCGACCGCCGCAACGGCAGCGGCCGGCGGAGCAGCGACGGACCCTGACAGTGGCTGGTACCGGCGGCTGCGCAAACCGGACTGGCAGCCGCCCGCCATCGCCTTTCCCGTGGTCTGGACGGCGCTCTACGCCGACCTCGCCGTGACAACGGCCGTCGCGCTGAACAGCCAGGAGGGGGTGGACACCCCCGGCAACGAAACCAGGGAGCAGCAGCTTCGTGCCTACCGGGGTGCCCTGGCCGCCAACCTCGTTCTCAATGTGGCGTGGAGCTGGCTTTTCTGGCGTGCGCGCCGCCCGTGGGTGGCCGCAGCGGAATGCGCCGTCCTGGCGGCGAGCAGCGCCGACCTGGTGCGGCGCACCCACCGGTTGAACCGCGCCGCCGGAGTAGCCCTGGCCCCGTACGCCCTGTGGTGCGGATTCGCCACGGTCTTGTCCACGGCCATCGCCAGGCTCAATCCCGGAGCGGGCCGCAGCCGGTAGTCCGCCGGTTCAACGTCCCGCCACGAGGGTGTCGCGGATCTCGCGGCGGAGGACTTTGCCGATGAGGGACCGGGGCAGCGAATCGAGGACCACCACACGGCGCGGCACTTTGTAGGCGGTCAGCTGCTCCCGGGCAAAGGCCAGGAGCGCCTCCGGATCGATGGTGGTCCCCGGGATCGGCACGACGGCGGCGACCACGTCTTCGCCCCCGCCCGGGCGGGGAAGCCCGACCACGGAGACGTCCGTGATGCCCGGGAACGTGGCAATGACGTCCTCCACCTCGCTGGGCGAGACGTTGAAGCCGCCCGTAATGATCAGTTCCTTGATCCGGTCCCGGATCGTGACGAAGTAGTCGTCGTCCACCGAGACGATGTCGCCGGTGCGGAACCAACCGCCCTCCAGCAGGGCCTCCTCGGTCTCCTCGGGCCGGTTCCAGTAGCCGGAGAACACCTGGGGGCCGCGGATCAGGAGTTCGCCCTCCTCGCCGGGGGCACGGTCCAGCGTGACACTCCTGGGGTCCACCACCCGGATGTCGGTCAGCGGGAACGGGACACCGACTGTTCCCGGCTTGCGGCTGGGGCCGAAGGGGTTTCCAATTGCGATCGGCGAGGTTTCGGTCAGCCCGTAGCCCTCAATCAGGTAGCCGCCGGTCGCCTTCTCCCAGGTCTCCACCGTCGCCGTCGGCAGGTTCATGGCGCCGGAGATGGAGAAACGGATGCTTTCCAGGCTGACGCCGCGTTCTGCCGCCGCGGCGGCGATGCGGTCGTAGATCGGCGGCACGGCCGGCAGGAAGGTCGCCGGGGACTTCTTGAGCGCCTTCAGCACCAGATCAACGTCGAACTTGGGGAAGAGGACCAGCTTCGCGCCGATGCTCAACGCGAAAGTCATGCAGAGCGTCAGGCCGTAGGCGTGGAACATCGGCAGCACCGCGTACACGGTTTCCCGGCCGTCCTTGAGCCCCGGCACCCAGGCCCGGCCCTGCGCGGCGTTTGCCTGCAGGTTGGCGTGGCTGAGCATGGCGGCCTTGGGCAGTCCCGTGGTGCCGGACGTGTATTGGAGGACGGCGAGGTCCTGGGCGGAGGGGCGCGGATGCTTCTTCTTCAGCTCCCCGGCTTCGAGGAGCTCCCGCCACGGCAGCACCGGGCGCAGGGCAGGCGTCGGCCGGCCCTTCGGCTGCCTTTTGCCGACCGTCAGGGCAGCGCGTGCCTTCCGGGCCGCGGCAACCGGAAGCCGCAGCGCCAGGCGCTGCACCAGCGGCATCGCGGGAATCAGCTCCACGGAGACGATGCTGCGCAGCCCGACGTCGGCCGGCAGCTGGCGGACCCGCTCCACCGCCTTGTCCCAGACGATCGCGACGGCGGCCCCGTGGTCCTCGAACTGGTGGCGCAGTTCCCGGTCGGTGTAGAGCGGATTGTGCTCGACCACGACGGCGCCGAGGCGCAGCACGGCGTAGAAGGCAACGAGGTGCTGCGGGCAGTTCGGCAACACCAGGGCCACCCTGTCGCCGGCCTTGACGCCCAGTTTCGCGAGGCCGGCGGCCGCCCGGCTGATCAGAGCGCCGAGCTCGCGGTAGCTCGTGCGGGCACCGAAAAACTCCAGGGCGGGCTTCGATCCGTAGCGGCGCACGGAGCTGTCCACGAGGTCCACGAGCGAGCCCTTGGGGAGCACCAGGTCCGCCGGAACACCGGGCCCGTAGGAACGGGTCCACGGCCGGTCGCTCCACAACGGCGCAGGCTGCCGTGCCGTGGCCGTGGGCGCCGTCCGCATGGATTTCTTCTTCATCATCAGTCCTTGCCGCTGGAATCCGCCGGGTGTTCGCGGGCCAAAAAGCCTGCCCGGAAAATCCTACCCGTGCCGGCCGCCGGACCTTCGCGGGAGCCGGGCGTTGGTGACCTTTGGCCCTACGGGCAGCTCCGGCGCGGGCGGAAGCTGGGGGTACATCGCCTGCGCGGGTCGGCCCTGCCCCAAGTGCCGATGCAAGTCATTCCTCGCGGGAACGGGAGCACCATGAAGCACCAGCAGCCCACTCTCCGTTTCCTCGGAGCCACCGACACCGTCACCGGCTCCCGGTACCTGCTCGAGGCCGGCGGGAAACGGGTGCTGGTGGACTGCGGGCTCTTCCAGGGGTACAAACGCAGCCGCGAGCGCAACCGGACCCCCTTCCCGGTGCGGCCGGCCTCGATCGACGCCGTGGTGCTGAGCCACGCGCACCTGGACCACACCGGGTACGTTCCTGCCCTGGTCCGGGACGGGTTCACCGGTCCGGTCATCGCCACCGACGGCACCACGGACCTGTGCAAGCTGCTCCTGCCCGACAGCGGCTACCTGCAGGAGGAAGAGGCCCGCTACTCGACGCACCGCGGATCAACCAGGCACAGCCCGGCGCTGCCGCTCTACACCGCGGCCGACGCTGTCAAGTCACTCAACAGTTTCAAGGTCCACGATTTCGACGAGCCCCTGGACCTGGGCGGGGGGATGGAAATGACGTTCCTGCCCGCCGGCCACATCCTTGGCGCCGCGCAGGTCCGTGTGCGGATCGGCCCGCATTCGGTCCACTTCACCGGGGACCTGGGCCGGACGGATGACCCGCTGATGTACCCGCCGCGCCCCCTGGGGGAGACCGAGGTGCTCGTCACGGAGTCCACCTACGGGAACCGGAAGCACTCCACCGTGGACCCGGAGAAGCAGCTGGGGGACATCATCAACAGGGTCGCGAAGCGCGGCGGCGTTGTGCTGTTCGCCGCGTTCGCCGTCGGCCGCGCCGAAACCCTGATGCTGCACCTGTCCCGCCTCCGCAGCAAGAACCTGATCCCGGACATCCCGGTGTACCTCAACAGTCCGATGGCCATCGACGCGTCCGGGATGTACCAGCGGCACCCCGAGGAGCACCGGCTCAAGGAGGCGGAATACCTGGACATGTACAAAGTCGCGAAGCTGACCCGCTCGGTCGATGAATCCAAGCTGCTGAACCTTCGCGGCGGCCCGATGATCATCATCTCCGCCAGCGGAATGCTTACCGGCGGAAGGATCCTGCACCACCTGGCCGCGTACGGGCCCGATCCGAAGAACGCCGTGATCCTCAGCGGCTACCAGGCCGGCGGCACCCGCGGCGCCAGCCTGGCTGCCGGCGAGCGCGAGCTCCGCATCTACGGTGAGGACGTCAAGATCCGGGCCGAGGTGATCCAGATGGAAAGCCTCTCGGCGCATGCTGACGCGGACGGGATCATCTCGTGGATGAAGGCTGCGGAACGGGAACCCCGGATGACGTACATCACGCACGGCGAACCGGAGGCATCGGACGCCCTGCGCATCCGGATCAAGCGGGAGCTGGGTTGGCGTGCGCGGGTTCCGGAACACCTCGAACAAATCTCTCTTGAGGAGCCCCGATGACGTCCGGTGTTGCCAAATCCGCTGTGCTGGCTGAAATCCACTCGCTGGCGCGGCCGCTGAAGAACGACCGGGACCTCAACGGCCTGGTCCGGCGCGCGGCTGACTGCCGCTTCGTCGCGATCGGCGAGGCCTCCCACGGTACGCACGAGTTCTACACCTGGCGGGACACGCTCAGCAGGCGCCTGATCGAGGAGGAAGGCTACAACTGGATCGGGGTTGAGGGCGACTGGCCGGACTGCTGGCGGATCAACCGCTGGGTGCGGGGCGAGGCCGGGCAGGGCCAGGGCGTCCACGCGCTGCTCGGCGGCTTTGAACGCTGGCCCACGTGGATGTGGGCGAACGAGGAAGTCGCAGCCTTCCTGGACTGGCTCCGCAGCTGGAATCTCGGCCGGCCGCTGAGCCAGCGCGTCGGCTTCTACGGGCTGGACGTGTACTCGCTGTGGGATTCGCTCCGCGAGATCATCGGCTGGCTGGAGCAGAACGTTCCCGACGCCGTCCCCGCCGCCATGCGCGCCTGGCAGTGCTTCCTGCCGCACCACGAGGACCCGCACAAGTACGCCTGGAGCACGCGGCTGGTGCCGCAGTCCTGCGAAGCGGACGTCATCGCCCTCCTCACCGAGGTCAGGAACCGGGTGTCCAGCCCGGGGGACCATGGCGAGGGCGCGTTCGACGCCGTGCAGAATGCCGAGGTGGCCGCCAACGCCGAGCACTACTACCGCATCATGGTCCGCGGCGACCGCCAGTCCTGGAACATCCGCGACCACCACATGGCCGACACCATCGACCGGCTCAGCAGGCATCTCGGTCCCGCCTCCAAAGGCCTCATCTGGGAGCACAACACCCACGTGGGAGACGCCCGGGCCACCGACATGGCCCAGGACGGGCTCGTCAACGTGGGGCAGCTGCTGCGCGAGCGGCACGCCGCGGACGGCGTGATGCTGGTGGGCTTTGCCTCCCACCGGGGCGAGGTGATCGCCGCGGACGCCTGGGGCAGCCCGGAAGGGATCATGCGGGTTCCGCCGGCGCGCCCGGGCAGCCATGAGGACTTCCTGCACGAGGCGCTGGGGGTGCCGTCGGTGCTGGATTTTGGTGAGGACAGGTCCGGGCCCTGGCTTTCCACCTGGCTCGGCCACCGGGCGATCGGTGTGGTCTACCATCCCGAGCGGGAGCTCGGGAACTACGTCCCGACCCGGATTGGCGAACGCTACGACGCGCTGGTCTGGTTCGAGCACACCGCCGCACTGCGCCCGGTACACCACGAAGGACCGCCCCGGGAACCCGAATTCGAGACGGAACCGACCGGCTTCTAACCTGCTGTCCGCCGCCCGGACGCGACCGGGGCAAGGATCCGCACGGCGCTGAGCGTCACGAATGCGTTTGGCCCGTCCGGCCCCAGCCGGTCGGGCAGCCTCTCATGGAAGGAGCAGCGGCGGCCGCTCGCGCGACGTCGCAGTTCCAGCCGCCGTCGGGCCATTGCCAGAGGTTAAGGTCACTGGCCAGCTGCGCCACCCGGGGATGGGCGGCCATTCCCAGCGGGCTGCACACGTAGAGGCTGCACACGTACAGGGCGTTGCCTTCGTGCGATGCGCAGCGGCGGGTGAGTCCGCCGATGCTGCGGATCTGGTTCCGGTACGGGTGGACGCCAAAGCCGCCGTCGGGCTGTTGGCCGGAGAGCAGCGAGGAAACGATCCTGCCATGGGTTACGGGGCCTTCAGACCAGGGGATGCCAAGGAATTCCGGCTGCGCCCGCGCGGGGGAGTGAGGGGCTTAAGGCCCTAACCGGTGCTAGCCCCGGCGCGCACACTGAGGTGTCGGCGGACTCTTGGTGCTGCCGCCCGGATCGTGCGATGCAGAACAGACCGCGCCATGGAAAAGAGCAGGATTCAGAATGAATAAACCAATCGTCGTCGGTATCAACGGATCAGCTGGAAGCGAAGCTGCCCTGACATGGGCTCTTGAGCGGGCGGCCCGGGACAAGCTTCCGGTGACCCTCATTCACGCTGTGGATGACCGCTGGATGTCCCCGGATTTCCAGTACCACGAGCTCATTAGGCAGGCCGGCATGGAGCTGCTCCAGAAGGTTCAGGCCAGCGCCGCAGAGCAGGCCCCCGGCGTGAAGGTAGACATCCAGCTTCGTCATGGCAGCGGCGGCTCGGTTCTGCGAGAGGTGTCCAAGGAAGCATCCATGGTGGTTGTCGGCGAGCATGACAAACACTGGATGGACGGCGGACCGCTGACGGACCGGGCCCTGCAGATCGTCTCCGCCTCGGAAATCCCCGCAGCGGTTATCCCGCTGAAGCGCAGCGCCGCCGACCACGGCGTCGTCGTTGGTGTGGACGGCTCGGAAGAGTCCCTGCAGGCCGTTGACTTCGCCGCCGCGGAAGCAGACCGGGGCGGTGACGAGCTGACCGTGGTCCTCGCCTTCCACCGGCCTGCCCGCTGGGTCGAAAACCAGTTGCCGAAAAGCGGGCTCGCCGAATCGATCCTCGAGGAGGACCGGATTGTCCTGGCCGAATCCGTGGCCGGGCTCGCCGACAAGTACCCGGACCTCGTGGTCCACCAGCAGCTCGAAACCGAAACCGAGCCCGCCAAGGCACTCGTCGAGGCCGGCAAGAAGGCCCGCCTCCTCGTGATCGGCAGCCGCGGCCGTGGTGGTTTCACCCGGATGGTGCTCGGCTCCACGGCCCACGCCGTCCTTGTCAATCTGCCCTGCCCGACCATCGTCACCCGGGTGCACAAGGTCAAGCACGAGGACTGACACCCGGGCGGCTGAGCACCAAAGGGAGTGCCCCCTCACGCGAGGGGGCACTCCCTTTGACGGGCCCCTTGAGCCTGCCCGGACGCGGATGGGAGGATGATGCAGTGGATCAGTTCTTCAATTACGTTGGGCACTTCTGGTGGCTCATCTTTCCGCTGAGCGGACTGTTTGGCGGCTGGGCGCGGTCTTGGTCCAGGGCCAGCGAACGCCGGCACCGGCGCCGGGTGGAGCTCTACCAGCTCCGCAACCGGGCCGCGGAAGTGGAGCAGGCCAGCCAGTCCCAGGTCCGGCAGCTGATGGAGAGCCACGACGCCGTCAACCGGCGCTGGCTCGCCTACGAACTGGACGTGGGAAAACTGATCGACTTTCCAGTTATGACCGATGTCCGCGAACCGTTGACCGTGGCGTTCCTGCGGGCCAAGCGGCTGGCCGACGGACTGCGCCCGGGAGCCCCGGAGGCCATCTCCACGGCCGCCGGGCTGGCGGAATACCGCGAAGCCGTACACAGCTTTGAACTGGCGTTCGACGTCGCCGAGCGGGAAGCCCGGCGGATCAGGGACAGCAACTTCACCGGCCCGGAACGGGAGCGCCTCGCAACGGCACGGAAGCTGCTGCGGATCGCCTCTGATGCCGCCGCCACACCGGCGGAGCGGCAAACGGCATACAAGCGCGCCCGCCGCGAACTGGATGGACTGATCGTGCTTCCGGACGCGACGCTGGCCGCGCTGGAGGAGAAGATCGCCGGGATGCTCGACGCCGGGAGAGCGCCCGACCTCCACCAGGGCTGACGGAAACCGCGACGGCAGCGCCCTGCCATGAGGAAAGCCCCCTCGATTGAGGGGGCTTTCCTTGTCATGGTGGGGTCAGGCGCTGCGGCTCAGATCCACTTCGGGGCGGCCGGAACCGAACTGGTGTTGGCTTCAGTGCCGGGGCCGGTGGCGGTGACCGCCGATGTCACGCCGGCGTGACCGCGTCCTGCGGCCCATTCGACGACGGATGCGAGCGGTCCGGAGACCACCGTGGGGGAGTCCGACGTCGTGTCCCCGAAGGTGAGGTTCCGGTCCGTGACCTTAATGAGGAGGCCCGTGTCGGTGCCGCGGGTTCGCCAGGCGCCAGTGATGTCGGTCAGGAGCCGTTCGAGCACGGGTTCAGGGATGTCGTGGAAGCTGGCGCCGTTGTCGAGATCGACGGCGTGCATCCAGACTTCGCGGCTGCGCATCCAGACGGTTTCGCTGGCGGGCACCTCGCGGCCCTGGATGGTCCGCACGGTGTGGTTCCAGGCGTCCTCGGGCAGGTCCCGCCATTCGACGTTCAGGTGCACGGCGGAGTGGTCGAACAGGTGCCGCAGCGCGATCGGGCTCAGGGTTGCCCCGAAGTTGATCTCGTGGTCCCGGACCTCGGTGGAGGCATACATCGGGGTTTCCACCCCGGTGGCCGCCCACTCGACGAGCCGGGCGATGGCCCGGGCGTTGTAGCCGATGTGCGCCGTGATGTGGCGGCGGGTCCAGCCCGGCAGCAGCGTGTCGCCGTCGAGTTCCGCGTCGGAGAGTTCGTTGAGCTTGCGGGCGAAGAACGCCGTGCCCCGGCGGGCCTGCAGCAGGGCCGCCAGCAGCTCCGGGTCCGTGGTCTGGTCGTGGCGGGCAACCATCAGGCTTCCTTGATGACGCGGTTCTTCAGTTCCCCGAGGCCCTCGATGGTGGTGACCAGGAGCTGGCCTTCCTGCAGGTAGCGCTTGGGGTCCTGGGCGTGGCCGACACCGCCAGGGGTGCCGGTGGCGATCACATCTCCCGGGTTCAGTGTGATGATCGTGGAGATGTAGGAGACCAGGAACTCCGGGGTGAACACGACGTCGTTCGTGGGGGTCTGCTGCTGGATCTCGCCGTCGACCGCGGTGGTCATCAGGCCGCCGCTGAACTCGTCCCTGGTCACCAGGGCCGGGCCGAACGGGGTGGATTTCTCCCAGGTCTTGCCCTGGAGCCACTGGATGGTGCGGAACTGATAGTCGCGCATGGACACGTCGTTCAGGACCGCGTAGCCGGCGATGTGGTCCGCGGCGTCGGCTTCGGAAATCCGGCGGCCTTTTTTGCCGATGACGACGGCGAGTTCGGATTCCCAGTCGACGGTTGACGATTCCTGCGGCAGGGCCAGGTCATCGTTCGGGCCGATCAGGGATTCCTGGTACTTGGCGAACAGGGTCGGGAACTCGGGGACGTCCCGGCCCATTTCCTTGATGTGGTTGCGGTAGTTGTGGCCCACGCAGATGATCTTGCCCGGTGAGGGGACCACGGCGTCCAGGTCCGCGCCCTCAAGCGGGTGCGTGGCGCCGGCGGCGGCCTTCGCGGTGGCCTCCCAGTCCGCGCTGCGCAGCAGCGCTCCGACGTCGGCGAAGCCGCCGATCTCGGTCAGGGTGGTCCCGTCCTGGCGGACAGCCTTGGTACCGGCCTCGGTGCGGAGGGTGAGGAGTCTCATGTGTTGTTGCGTCCTTCGATGTAGGTGCGGTTGAAGTTCAGCCGTTCGAAAATGGGGGCGTCGCTGAAGCGGAACAGGTCAAACTCCGTTTGAGAGTCAGCCTCCGCCTGCAGCGACCAGGCGGCCCAGGACGGGACGACGAACAGGTCGCCCTTCGCCAGGGTCCGGGTTTCGCCGTTCAGGACCACCGTGCCGGAGCCTTCGAAGACCTGCCACACGCTGGAGCCGACCTCGCGGACGGTTTCGGTGGAGGCGCCGGCGCGGAGGCGGTGGAATTCGGCCCGGATGGTCGGCATCACGTCCCCGCCGGTGGTGGGGTTGGTGTAGCGGACGGCGGCGTGGCCCTGGGACACGGTGGCCGGGTGGCCCTCGTCCTCAAGCAGAAGCTGTTCGGTGAGGGCGCGGTCCGTGTATTCCCAGCGGTAGGCCGCGATGGGGGAGCTCGTGGTGTCATCCAGGCCCGAGAGCGGGCGCAGGCCCGGGTGCGCCCAGAGCCGCTCGGAGCGGGAGATGTCCGGGGTGGCCTCGTCGGTGACACGTTCGGTGCCGAACTCGAAGAACCCGGCGTCGGCGTAGTGCACGAACGGGATGTCCAGGCCGTCGATCCAGGCCATCGGCTCATCGGTGTCGTTGTGGTGGCCGTGGAAGTTCCAGCCCGGGGTCAACAGGAAATCCCCGCGCGACATCCGGACCGGGTCCCCGTTCACCACCGTCCAGACGCCTTCGCCCTCCACGACGAAGCGGAACGCGTTCTGGGAGTGGCGGTGCTCCGGGGCGGTCTCGCGGGCACCGAGGTACTGGATTGCTGCCCACAGCGTCGGGGTGGCATACGGGGAGTTCCCCAGGCCCGGGTTGGCCAGGGCAATCGCGCGGCGTTCCCCGCCGCGGCCGACCGGGACCAGATCCCCGGCGCGGGCGGCCAGCGGGTAGAGATCGCTCCACCGCCACACGTGGGGCACCGCCTTGGGGGTCGGGACCATCGGCATCAGGTCCGCGATCTCAGTCCACAGCGGAATCAGATTCTCCCGGTCAAAATCCCGGTACAGCTCTTTGAGCTGGGCAGCCTCTTCAGGCGTCGGCTCCGGGGCAGTGTGCCCTGCGGCAACTGACTCATGAGTCGTGTTCTCGGCGCTGATGGACACGTGGGCCTCCTCGGTAGGGCAGAACAGTTCGTTGGCGTAGTTCGACTCTACGGATCCGGCCGTGTGATCCCCAACATATTCTGCAGGTCAGAATTCCTTGGCCCCGGCCTGCCCCGGATCTAGTCCGGCTCGGCCGGATTCGCCGCGATATCGATCTCCAGCTGCCGGCAGCCTTCCCGCAGCGCGGGGACCAGTCCGGCGTCGAAGACCCTGCGGAAGCGGGTCGCCGGGGTTGCGACGCTGAGCGCCCCAACGACCTTTCCGTGCCGGTTGTGCAGAGCAATCCCCAAGGCACTCACCCCGTCCTCCGTGCCCTCGAAGTTGGCCGCGAAACCGTTGCTGCGGACAGACTCCAGCTCGCGCAGGAACGCCGGATATTCAGCCGCCGGGATGGTGTCGCCACCAATCTCGGCGTTGTGGCTGCGGAAAAGCTGGTCGATCATCTGGGGTTCGAGTTCGGCCAGCATCGCTTTGCCCCCCGACGTCCTGTTGGCGGGCATGACCGTCCCCTGCCTGTCGCCCACCCGCAACACGTTGTTTCCTTCCACCGTGGCCAGGAAACGGACTTTGGTGCCCACCCGCACCATGAGGTTCACCGTCTCGTTAAGCTGCGCGGAGAGCAGCTCCATGTGGGGCTGGGCAAGGGAGCGGAGCAGCCTGGTCCAGCTCAGCCCGGCCGGCCCCACGCCCATCGCCGGACCAGGCAGATAGCGGCGGGTTTCGTCCTGCACGGCGAAACCCCGGTAGACCAGCATCGCCAACAGGCGGTGGGCTGTGGACGGGGCGACACCCAGCTCCGTTGCGGCGTCCTTGAGCCGCAACGCCCCGCCGTCACGCAGCAGCTGGAGAAGCTGCAGGGCGTTGTCGACTGCCTCCACGGAATAGCTTGGCCGCTTCTGCACGGGCTTCCGGGCTGATTTGGAGGTTGGCTTGGAGGTTGGCTTGGAGGTGGGCTTGGACGTTGGCTCGTTCTGCACATCAGAATTATATTGTGGTTCACCTGCCCCGTCGGCGACGGTAGTGGTATGAATCACACACCTTCCGCTGCAACGCCGCAACGGTCCGAGCCGGGAGCTCCGGTCCCTATTGCTGCTGGCAGCCTCCCCGTAACTGCCGCCACTGTTGGCGGCCCCGCCGCCCGGTTCTCCAAAGCCTCGGCCGCTGCCGTCCTCGTCTGCTGGCTCCTCGTGGTCTTCGATGGTTACGACCTCATTGTCTACGGCACCGTCCAGTCCTCCCTGATCAACGACACCGGCTGGGGCCTGACCAAGGCCACGGCCGGAACCATCGGCTCCATGGCTTTCGCCGGCATGATGATCGGGGCCATCTTCGCCGGCCGCATGGCCGACTCCTGGGGGCGCCGCCGCACCATCCTGGGCTGCGCCGTCATCTTCTCAATCTTCACGATCCTTTGCGCTTTCGCCCCCAGCGCCGCCGTCTTCGGCGTGCTGCGGCTCCTCGCCGGCATCGGCCTCGGCGGCCTGGTGCCGTCGGCCAACGCCCTTGTCGCTGAACTGGTCCCCGCCAAATGGCGGTCAACCATCGCCACCCTGATGATGTCCGGTGTCCCGATCGGCGGCTCCATCGCCGCGCTCGTGGGGATCCAGCTGATCCCCGCCTACGGCTGGCAGGCGATGTTCCTCGTGGCCGTGCTCGCCCTGGTGATCGTGGTTCCGCTGGGACTGAAATACCTTCCGGAGACGCTCGCCCCGGTCAGCGCCACAGACAGTGAAGATGAGAAAACCACAGGCAAGGCCGCCCGCATTGCCGGGCGCAGCGCCAGCACCATCCGGGAGCCCTCCGGCTTCTCCTCCCTGCTCCGCGCACCGTACCTCGGGATCAGTGTGCTGTTCGCCCTGGCGACGATCGCCACCCTGTTCGCCTGGTACGGACTGGGCACCTGGCTGCCCAACCTCATGCAGCTGGCCGGCTACAACCTGGGCTCCGCCCTGACTTTCGCCTTGGCTCTGAACCTGGGTGCGGTGGCCGGATCGGTCATCACGGCCTGGGCGGGGACCCGTTTTGGTCCGGTGCCGACCGCCATCGCCGCCGCCGCCGTCGCCGCCGGAGCGCTCGTGGTGCTGGTGACCGGACCGTCGGTCACCGTCGTCTACCTCATGCTGGTCCTCGCCGGCGTCGGAACGCACGGCACGCAGTGCCTCATCATCGCCGCCGTCGCGAGCCACTATCCCGGACACCTGCGGGGGACCGCGCTGGGCTGGGCGCTGGGGACGGGCCGGATCGGGGCCGTCGCCGCGCCCCAGGTAGGTGGCCTCCTGCTGGCCGCGGGCCTGGGCGTCAATTCCAATTTCCTCGCCTTCGCCGGCGCAGCCGCCATCGCGGCGGTCCTGCTGGCCGCCGTCGGCATCAAGCTCAAGTCGAAACTCTCAATCACACCAACAGGAGCAAGCAATGTCTGAGCACGCCACGTCCACCGATGTCCTCGTCATCGGAGGGGGGATGGCCGGATTGGCCGGAGCCCTCGCGCTGCGTGAAAACGGCGCCAACGTCACCCTCGTGGAGCGGGCGCCTGAATTCGGCGAGGTCGGTGCGGGACTGCAGATGGCCCCCAACGCCTCCCGTGTCCTCCAGCGCTGGGGCCTGCTGGAAAAGGCACTGGAGATCGGTGTCCAGCCCAAGCACCTGGTCTTCCGCGACGCTGTCACCGGCGAGGAGCTCACCCGCCAGACCCTCGGCGGGGAATTCACGGAACGCTACGGCGCTCCGTACGTCGTGATCCACCGCAGCGATCTGCACCGGGTCCTCCTGGAAGGCTGTGAGGCGGCAGGCGTCACACTCATCAACGATGTCATGGTTGAGAGTGTGGAAACCGTGAACGGCCGCGCAGTGGCCCACACCGCAACGGGTCTGGACTACGAGGCCGACGTCGTGATCGGTGCCGACGGACTCAAGTCCACGCTGCGCCCGCTTGTGGCCAACGACGAGCCGGTCCCCTCCGCCTACGTCGCTTACCGCGGCACTGTTCCGATCACCGAAAACACCCCCAAGGCAGACCTCGAGGACGTCATCGTCTACCTCGGCCCGGACTGCCACCTCGTGCAGTACCCGCTGCGGAAGGGCGAGCTGCTGAACACCGTGGCTGTCTTCAAGTCCGCGTCCTTCGAACGCGGTGAGGAGCAGTACGGCGGCGTCGATGAGCTCGAGGCAGCGTACAAGGACTGCGTCCCGGCCGTTCGGGAAGCGCTCAGGAACCTGGCCACCGGCATCCGCTGGCCAATGTATGACCGGGACCCGATCGAGAACTGGGTTGCCGGCCGGATGGTGCTGATGGGCGACGCCGCGCACCCGATGCTCCAGTACCTGGCCCAGGGCGCCTGCCAGGCCCTCGAGGACGCCGCCGTGCTGCAGGACGCCAGCAACGGGACCGTCTTCACCGCGGACGGCGTCAACCCGGACGCGTGGGACGGAGCGATCAGGGAATTCAACAGCCTCCGGGCCGGCCGGACCGCCCGGGTCCAGCGCACCGCCCGCGTCTGGGGCGAATCCTGGCACGTCTCCGGACTGGCCCGGACCCTGCGCAACCTGCTCTTCAAGAGCCGGAAGGACAACGACTTCCAGTACAACGACTGGCTCTACGGCCAGGCCGGCGACGGCATCCCCTCGGCTGAGCGCCCGTCAGCACGGGTCACGCTTCCGGCCTGAGACGCCACGCGCCCACCGGCAGTCTGAACGCCGGGCACCATCCTGGTGCCCGGCGTTTGCCGTCTGCTGCTCTTGTTTTGCCCTGATGCCTTTCCCCCGTACGATTTAACAGGTCAGGCTACTTTGCTGAACGCCAACCGACTCCCGGGGAAACCCTGGAGAAACGCTGCCGGCAACGGGGAACAAAACTGCTGACCGTCGACTCTGCAGATTGGGCAACAGGTGGAAATCACCATTATGGTGGCGCTAGTAATATCGCTGGCGCTTTTTTTTGACTTCACCAATGGATTTCATGACACGGCCAACGCGATGGCCACCCCCATCGCCACCGGTGCAATCAAACCCAAAACGGCAGTCGCCCTCGCGGCGGTGCTGAACCTGTTGGGGGCCTTTCTTTCCACGGAAGTGGCCAAGACCGTGTCCGGCGGCATCATCAAGGAAGGATCGGACGGCATCCAGATCACCCCGGAGATCATCTTCGCGGGACTGATGGGCGCCATCCTCTGGAACATGATCACCTGGCTCAAGGGACTTCCGTCGAGCTCCTCGCACGCACTCTTCGGCGGCCTGATCGGCGCCGCCATCGCAGGGATCGGCATCCACTCGATCAACTTCGAGAGCCTCCTGCAGAAGGTCATCCTGCCCGCGGTCTTCGCGCCCATCATCGCCGGCGGTGTCGCCTACCTGTGCACGAAGCTGGCGTACACGCTGACTTCCCGCCACGACCCGGAATCCGGCAGCAAGCTCACGCAGAAGCGCGGAGGCTTCCGCACCGGCCAGATCTTCACCTCCAGCCTTGTGGCCCTCGCCCATGGCACCAACGACGCACAGAAGACCATGGGCATCATCACCCTCGTGCTGATCTCCGCCGGCCTCCAGCAGCCCGGCTCCGGACCGCAGGTCTGGGTCATCACCACCTGCGCTCTTGCCATCGCGATCGGCACCTACTCCGGCGGGTGGAGGATCATCCGCACCATGGGATCCGGTCTCACCGACGTCAAACCCGCCCAGGGCTTCGCGGCCGAAAGCAGCACGGCATCAGCCATCCTTGCCTCCTCGCACCTGGGGTTTGCACTGTCCACCACCCAGGTTGCCTCCGGCTCCGTGATCGGCTCGGGCATGGGCCGCCGCGGCACCACCGTCCAGTGGGGAACAGCCGGAAAGATTGCGCTCGGCTGGCTGTTCACCCTCCCCGCCGCCGGGATCGTGGGTGCCCTCACCGCCCTTCTTGTGAAAACCGGCGTCGTAGGCGTCATCATCGCCGCCGTGGCCGGCACCGCCGCCGTGACCTACATGTTCCTCCACTCCAAGAAGTCGCGTGTCGGCCACCACAACGCTGTCGAGGTCGAGGAAGCCGGCCAGGCCGTGCAGTTCCGCAGGAAGAGGAAAACGGTTGCCGCCAGCCGCGCCAAGGACGAGGCCATTAGTGGCATCAAGGACGAGCAGGTTGTCAGCGACTTCAAACACGAGCAGGTTGTCAGCGACTTCAAACACGAGCAGGTTGTCAGCGACTTCAAACACGAGCAGGCCGTCAGCGGCATCAAGGGCGAGCAGAAGGATGGGCTGTCATGAAGTGGCTGGAACTGGTTCAAGTGGCGGGTGCAACGCTCATCGCGGCAGTGACTGTCGTGGTCCTGTACTCCCTGGGTGTCCGCCTGACCGCGATTGCCGGTGACGTCAGTGAACGAAAGCCGGTCTGGGTACGGCCGCTCGCCGTCGTGTGCTTCGCCCTGTGCGGCCTCGCCGTGATGTTCGGGCTGTACCTGATCATTCCCTACTTCGGCAAGTAGCCGGCGCCGCTCCCCGCCCCTGCGGGGCCCCCGCCCCGACGTGGAGGCCATTGTCCACTCTCAGTTCGGATACCATCCTGCGCCCGGCGCGCAGGATGGGCACCCCGGCCCGGAGTGGCTAGGCTGGGGACATGCCTGGTTTCCAGTATTTTGTGGCGTCCTCGCTGGACGGATTCATCGCCACCTCCGATGACAACCTGGACTGGTTGCTCCAGTTCGACGGCTTCGCCGGCGGCAAGGAAAGCTACAACGCCTTTATGGCGGACGTCGGCTGCATCGTGATGGGTGGCGAAACCTACGCCTGGCTGAGGAAGCACGAGCCCGGCAACTGGCCGTACCCCACCACGCCGTGCTGGGTGTTCACGCACCACGAACACTCAGCGCCCCAAGGCGCGGACGTGACCTTTGTCCGCGGCCCCGTGGCCGAATTCGTCGAGGACCTCCGTGCCACAGCGGGAGACCGGAACGTCTGGATCGTCGGCGGCGGGGTGCTCGCGGCCCAGTTTGCCGATGCCTCCGCGCTGGACGAGATCATCATTTCGATCATTCCCGTCGTGCTGGGCAGCGGCAAGGCGGTCCTGCCCCTTTCCCGGCCGACGGCGCCCCTGGAGTTGATCTCCTCGCACACCATGGGGCGGGGCATCGTGGAGCTGCATTACCGTTTCGGGAGCATTCCGGCGTAGCGGATCCCCGGCGTCGCGCCTACCCTGCGTCGCGCCTACCCTGCGTCGTGCCTACCCGGCGATGTCGCGGATCAGGTTAGTGATGCGGGCCGTAGACAGCCGGCGGCCGCTTTCGTCCGTCAGGACGATCTCATGGGTTGTCAGGGTCCGCCCGAGGTGGATTGCCGTGCACGTCCCGGTCACGGTGCCCGTCGTGATGGCCCGGTGATGCGTCGCGCTGACGTCGATCCCCAGTGCCTGGCGCTTCGGACCGGCGTGCATGCCGGCGGCAAAGGAACCAAGGGTCTCGGCCAGGACCACGTGGGCGCCGCCGTGCAGGATGCCGGCCACCTGGGTGTTGCCTTCCACCGGCATGGTGCCCACCGTCCGCTCGGGACTCATCTCCAGGAACTGGATCCCCATCTTCACCACCAGGGCACCCACGCCGTATTGCCCCAGCCAGTCGTGCATTTCCTCGGGAATCCCGGCGGCCGCCAGTTCGGCCGCGTACGGGCCCGGCGTGAAATTGTCCATCATGGGAACTAGGCTGGCACCTGTGAGTGAAACTACCAAACCGGCCCCTTCCCCCTCCGCAGTGGAGACTTCAGCAGACACCGCACCTGGAACTGCCGCTGGCACCGCACCGGCTACGGCCGCCCCGCCGGTCCTTGTGGCTGAGCCCGTGAAGAAACGCCGCCGCCCTGCCGCGGAGGTTTCCGCGACCGAGGCCCCGGTGGTCCCGATTACCGACCAGCCCCGGCTGATGGTGCTCGACGGACACTCCATGGCCTTCCGGGCCTTCTACGCCCTGCCGGCCGAGAACTTCGCCACGTCGACCGGCCAGCACACCAACGCGGTCCACGGCTTCACCTCGATGCTGATCAACCTGATCAAGGAGCAGAAGCCCACCCACGTCGCCGTGGCATTCGATGTCTCCGATGACACGACGTTCCGTAAAGCCGAATACGACGGCTACAAAGGCGGGCGGAACGAGACGCCCCGGGAATTCAGCGGGCAGATTGACCTGATCGAAAAGGTCATGACCGCCTGGGGTATCAAGACCATCAGCATGCCCGGCTTCGAAGCCGACGACATTCTGGCCACGCTGGCAGCCCAGGGCGAAGCCGCGGGATACGAGGTGCTGCTCGTCTCCGGCGACCGCGACACCTTCCAGCTCATCACGGACAACGTCTTTGTGCTCTACCCGAAGATCGGCGTCAGCAACATTCCCCGGATGAACGCCGAGGCCATCGAGACCAAGTACTTCGTGACGCCCCCGCAGTATTCAGACCTTGCCGCCCTGGTCGGGGAGTCTGCGGACAACCTTCCCGGCGTGCCGGGCGTCGGGCCCAAAACCGCCGCGAAGTGGATCAACCAGTACGGGGGACTGGAAGGCATCCTGGCGAACCTTGACTCGATCGGCGGCAAAGTCGGCGACGCGCTCCGGGAGCACATCGACTCCGTCAAGCGGAACCGCCGGCTGAACCGCCTTCTCACGGATCTGGAGCTGCCCGTCTCGCTCAAGGAGCTGGAGGAGCCGCGCCCGGACAATGACGCGATCGAGGAGATCTTTGACCGGCTGGAGTTCAAGACGCTCCGCCCCCGGTTGTTCGCGCTCTACGCCGGCGACTCCGGGGATGCCGGACAGGACAGCATCGAGGTCCCCGAGTTCTCCGCGCTCAGCGCCGCTGCGGAACTCAAGGCCTTCTTCGACGCCGGCAAGGACCACCGCTCGGCCCTTGCCGTTGACTTCGCTCCCGGGCGGATTGCCGACGACGCCCCGGCCATTGCCGTGCTCCGCGGCGACGCAGCCGCGTACATCGACCTCACGGTGCTGGACGCCGAGGCCGAGGCCGTGCTGGCCGGCTGGCTGCTGGACCCGGAGGCGGCGAAGGTCACGCACGGATTCAAGGCCGCCCTGAAGGCTTTCACTGCCCGGGGCCTGGGCCTGGACGGCGTCGTGGATGACACGTCAATATCCGGCTACCTGATCCAGCCGGACCGGCGCAGTTACGAGCTTGCCGAGCTCGCGCAGCACCACCTGAAGATGAGTATCTCCACCGCGGCCGCGAAGACGGGCCAGCTGGAGCTTTCCTTCGGGGGAGAGGATGACGCCTCCGCCGGCGCGCTCGTGCAGCAGGCCGCCGTCGTGTTTGCCCTGAGCCAGCACTTCGAAACGGAACTGAGGGTCCGGAAGGCGCAGGAGCTGCTGACCAGCCTGGAGCTTCCGGTCAGCCGGGTGCTGGCCCGGATGGAACTCGATGGCATCGGCGTGTCGATGGAGCGGATGAACGAACAGCTCGCCGACCTCGCCAAGGTAATCGACAACGCCCAGGAACTCGCGTTCGCCGCGATCGGCCACGAAGTGAACCTCGGCTCGCCCAAGCAGCTGCAGACCGTGCTCTTCGAGGAACTGGGGCTGCCCAAGACCAAGAAGATCAAGTCCGGCTACACCACGGACGCCGCATCGCTGAAGACGCTGCTGGAGAAGACCGGCCACGAATTCCTGGTCCAGCTCATGGCGCACCGTGAATCCGCGAAGCTGCGGCAGATGATCGAATCATTGAAGAAGTCCGTCGCCGAGGACGGCCGGATCCACACCACCTATGCCCAGAATGTCGCCGCCACCGGGCGTATCTCCTCGAACAATCCGAACCTGCAGAACATCCCCATCCGCAGTGAGGAAGGCCGTCGGGTCCGCAGCATCTTCGTGGTGAGCGAGGGCTACGACTGCCTGCTTTCGGCGGACTATTCGCAGATCGAAATGCGGATCATGGCGCACCTCTCCGGCGACCCCGGTCTGATCCAGGCGTACCAGGAGGGCGAGGACCTGCACCGCTTCGTCGGATCGCACATCTTCCACGTCCCCCCGGCCGAGGTCACGAGTGCGATGCGGTCCAAGGTCAAGGCGATGTCCTATGGCCTGGCTTACGGGCTGACGTCCTTCGGCCTGTCCAAACAGCTCGAAATTTCCGTGGACGAGGCCCGGACGCTGATGAAGGAGTACTTCGAGCGTTTCGGCGCGGTCCGTGACTACCTCCGCGGCGTGGTGGAACAGGCACGGATCGACGGTTACACCGCCACGATCGAGGGTCGGCGCCGCTACCTTCCGGACCTGACCAGCACCGACCGCCAGCTGCGCGAAATCGCGGAACGGGTGGCGTTGAACTCCCCGATCCAGGGTTCGGCCGCGGACATCATCAAACGCGCCATGCTTGGAGTCTCCGGCGCACTGGCCGAACAGGGCCTGAAATCGCGCATGCTGCTGCAGGTCCATGATGAACTGGTCCTCGAAGTGGCGCACGGCGAGCGGGAAGCCGTGGAGCAGCTGGTGACGGAACAGATGGGCTCGGCGGCGCAGCTGACCGTTCCGCTGGACGTGCAGATCGGCATCGGCTCCAGCTGGTACGAAGCGGGGCACTGACGCCCTGCATCTTTGGGCGTGAGTGGTTGGGCGCTTAGTCGTTGGGCGCTGTCAGGATTTCTAGGGGGAGAACTACATGGCAGAGAAGTATGAGATCCGTCGGTTCCGCGCGGCCGACAAAGCCGAACCCGGCTACGCGCTGGGGGTGGACTGGCTGCGCGGCGTCGGCGTCGGGTTCTACGACGAGCGGCACAAGGAAGAGTTTGTCGACAAGGTCATGACCATGTACCGGGTGGACAACCGCGAGATGACCGGGGTCTACCAGACCGGCGCCGTGGCGGGCCGCTCCCTCCCGGCAGAGATCCCGGTCGCGACCTTCGGGACCCTGCGCAAGGACCTCAACATCGGCTACGGCCGTCAGCTCGAAGCACAGCTGATCACCGCCGTGACCGTCCGCGGAACCCACCGCCGGCAGGGGATCCTGCGCCGGATGATGACCGAGGACCTCGCCGCGTCCAAAGCCGACGGCCTGGCCATCGCGGCGCTGACGGCCTCGGAAGCGTCGATCTACGGCCGGTTCGGCTTTGGCGTCGCAACCTTCGAACGCAGCACCAAGGTCGACACCGGGCCGCGGTTCCGGCTGAGGCACACACCGTCGGGCTCGGTGGAAATCGCCGACCGGAAAGTCCTGCTGGAGCTGGCTCCGGTGGTATTCGAACGCGTCCACCGCGTCACCCCGGGCTCAATCGTGCGGCAGGATGCCTACCGGCAGCGCAGCTCCGGAACCCTGGGCCAGGACGGCGCGGAGGACGAATCGATCAGGTGCGCCCTGCACTACGACGCCGACGGAAGCATTGATGGCTATGTGGCCTACAAGTTCTCCGGCTGGGACACCAAACCCCACACCATGGAAGTCATCGACCTCGTGGCGGCAACCGATTCCGGCTACCTGGACCTCTGGCAGTTCCTTGGCAGCCTCGACCTGATTCAGCGGGTCACCTGGGCCGAAGCTCCCGTCGACGATCCGCTGACGTGGGCGCTTGAGGACCCGCGCTGCATCGAGTCCTCCGAGAACAGCGACATGCTCTGGCTCCGCATCCTTGACACGGCCAAGGCCCTTGGCGCGCGGCGTTACTCCTCCGACGGCAGCCTGGTCCTGCGCGTCACCGATGCCCTGGGCTTCGCGGAAGGCACGTTCACGCTGACCGTCACCGGCGGCGAGGCACGGGTTGCGGCCGCTCCGGACGGCGCCGTTCCAGAGCTTTCCCTCGACGTTGCCGAGCTCGGTTCCGTCTATCTGGGCGCAGTCTGCCCGGTGACGCTGGCAGCCGCCGGACGGATAACCGAGCACGCACCGGGGGCGGCGCTGACGGCGCGACTCATGTTCGCCGTCGAACGTGCACCGCACTGCCTGACGCACTTCTAAACGGGTCCCAACCAACCCGTTGCGCTTTGACCCGCGTTCACGTATACGACTAGACTAAACGGGCGTGTACTACGTGCGCGCATCTACAATCCACAAATCAGGATGACCCGGCGATATGCCGTGTTCTGTGCCCGTGTCGCCGACGCGGGCGCAGCGGTTTGCCTGACCGACTAACTATCCACAACGGAGCCCCTACTACATGACCATCACCTCCACCGAGAAGCCCGGTACCCCCGTAGTCGCGATTAACGACATCGGTACCGCTGAGGACTTCCTCGCAGCAGTCGACGCCACCATCAAGTACTTCAACGACGGAGACCTCGTCGAAGGTACCGTCGTCAAGGTCGACCGCGATGAAGTTCTGCTCGACATCGGTTACAAGACCGAAGGTGTCATTCCCTCCCGCGAGCTGTCCATCAAGCACGATGTTGATCCCGGAGACGTCGTCTCCGTTGGCGATCTCGTCGAAGCCCTGGTGCTCACCAAGGAAGACAAAGAAGGCCGCCTGATCCTCTCCAAGAAGCGCGCTCAGTACGAGCGTGCCTGGGGCGACATCGAGAAGGTCAAGGAAGAAGACGGTGTCGTCACCGGTACCGTCATCGAGGTTGTCAAGGGTGGTCTTATCCTCGACATCGGTCTGCGCGGCTTCCTGCCGGCGTCCCTCGTCGAGATGCGCCGTGTGCGCGACCTTGCTCCGTACATCGGTCAGAAGATCGAAGCCAAAATCATCGAGCTGGACAAGAACCGCAACAACGTTGTGCTGTCCCGCCGTGCATGGCTCGAGCAGACCCAGTCCGAGGTCCGCTCCACGTTCCTCAACAAGCTGGAAAAGGGCCAGGTCCGTCCCGGCGTCGTTTCCTCCATCGTCAACTTCGGTGCCTTCGTGGATCTGGGCGGCGTAGACGGCCTCGTTCACGTTTCCGAGCTGTCCTGGAAGCACATCGACCACCCGTCCGAGGTTGTCGAAGTTGGCCAGGAAGTCACCGTCGAGGTTCTCGAGGTCGACCTGGACCGCGAGCGTGTGTCCCTGTCGCTCAAGGCTACGCAGGAAGATCCGTGGCAGACCTTCGCCCGCACCCACGCCCTCGGGCAGGTTGTGCCGGGTAAGGTCACCAAGCTGGTTCCGTTCGGCGCGTTCGTTCGCGTTGAAGACGGCATCGAGGGCCTGGTCCACATCTCCGAGCTCGCCGCGCGCCACGTTGAGCTGGCCGAGCAGGTTGTCTCCGTTGGTGACGAGCTGTTCGTCAAGGTCATCGACATCGACCTCGAACGCCGCCGCATCTCGCTGTCCCTCAAGCAGGCCAACGAGGGCGTCGACGCCGAGTCCACCGAATTCGATCCGGCTCTCTACGGCATGGCCGCTGAGTATGACGAAGAGGGCAACTACAAGTACCCGGAGGGCTTCGATCCGGAGTCCAACGAGTGGCTTGAAGGCTACGAGACACAGCGCGCCGCCTGGGAGCAGCAGTACGCTCACGCCCAGACCCGCTGGGAAGCCCACAAGAAGCAGGTTGCCCAGCACGCTGCCGACGACGCTGCAGCTGCAACGTCCGGCGAGAGCGACTCCGGCACCACCAGCTACTCCTCCGAGCCGGCTGCAGCCGAGTCCAACACCGGTGGCGGCACGCTCGCTTCCGACGAGGCTCTTGCAGCACTGCGCGAGAAGCTGACCGGCAACTAATTGCCCACAGTTCCCGGGGAGTCCGCTCCCCGGGGCTTGGCAGTTGGTAGCTTGAAGTAGCACCGTGAAGGTGGCCGTCCCTGCTGGGGCGGTCACTTTTCGTTTCCGGGGACATGCCCCGCGGGCGCTCATCCCGGGGGGACATGCCCAGTGGCGGGCGCTCATCCCGGGGTACATGCCCAGTCCCCGGGCAGGCCACTGGACATATGGGCACTATGTCCAACCGTGGGCTCGGCGGCGGGGCATGCGCCAGCCGCGGAGTCCGAGGCGCCGGGTGGGCATGCCCAGTCCTGGCAGCGGTCCCTGGGCATCTTGGCATTATGTCCAACAGCGATTCCGGGGACTGGGCATGCCAGCCGGCGACTCGGGCGCGTGACGGCTGGAATCATTGACGCCGTCTGGTGAGGCGTTCAGACTAGGCGGGTTGAGTGTACGGAACACACTATGGGGGAGCGATCATGGTTGAGATTTCGGGAAGTACTGGCACGGCGGACTCAGCAGTCGCAGGGCCATGGCCGAGAGGTATCGGTGCCATCACCCTGTTTGTCGAGGATCTGCCGGTTGCCAAGCGCTTCTACCAAGACGTGTTCGGCCTGCCGGTAGCCTTCGAGGATGATGCTTCGGCCGTGTTCAAGTTCGCGAACACCATGATCAACCTGTTGAAATCCTCCGAAGCTCCGGAGCTTATCGGACCCGCCATCGTGGCAGCCCCCGAGGCGGGATCCCGGATGCAGTTCACCATCGAGGTCGACAACGTCGACGCCATGTGCGCCGAACTGGCGAGCCGCGGCGTCGAGCTCCTCAATGGTCCGATGGACCGTCCCTGGGGGATCCGAACGGCCACTTTCCGCGACCCAGGCGGCCACATTTGGGAAATAGCACAATAGCGCCGGGGCGGCCGTGTGAGTCCGGGCTTCTCCGCGACGGAGCCGGTTCCGTCGCGAACCTGAGCTCGGGGACCACACTTCGCGCCAGGGTCCGGTTATGGACATGTCCAGTCGTCGGACCGGCCGATGGGCATAAGGGGATTATGACCAGCCGCTGTGGCAAAGGTGGGGCATGTCCAGTCGTGGCGATGGACTCAAAGGTAGGACATGTCCAGTCGTCGGCCCGGCCGATGGGCATAAGGGGATTATGTCCAGCCGTGGTGGCCAGGGTGGGGCATGTCCAGTCGTGGCGATGGACTCAAGGGTGGGGCATGTCCACTGGGGAAGTCGGGCGGTATGCGCAGGCGCGGACCTTAGCGCAGCCGGATCCTGGCTTTGACCGGGACTGTGGCGTCTCCGGCCGCTTCGCCCTCCTCGAGCACGGCCCCGGCTGAGCGCAGGAGGGCCAGTGCCGCGGTGTTTCCTGCGGTGGTGTCGGCCTCGAGTATTTCGGCGCCTGTTGCGGCGGCCCGGTCGATCACGAGACGAAGGGCAGCCCGGGCGATGCCGTGGCCGCGGAAGCCGCGGCCCAGCCAGATCCCCGTTTCCAGCGAGTCCGCCCCGGTCCGCTTGAGCCTGATTGATCCCGCGAGTTCCCCGTCGGCGCTGATGGCCCAGCTTTTCTGCCGCGCGGGGCCGTCGAGCCCTGCCGCCGCATGGTGGTATTCGCGGAACCAGCTGATCCGTTCCGAATTCCAGCCGGCGGCGCTGCCCAGCGGAGGCGTCACCTCGTCGGCGTCGGCGTCCTGGATCGCCACGGTCAGGAGCCGCTCCAGGACAGTGTCGGAGACGTCGACGAGCCGGACAGCGGCGGGGGAAGGCTCAGCCGAGGGGGACATCGATCCACTCCGTTTCTCCAGGCAGCAATTCCGCGGTGCCAGCCGACAGGGCGGCGAGCCGTTCAGCTGCCCTGCGCAGGTCCGCCCGGTCATCCGGCAGCGCAAGTCTCAGGACAGTAGTCTGCGCCTCATAACTGGTTTCGGCCATCACATATCCCGCGGCGCGCAGGTCGTTCTCCAGCCGTCCGGCCGCCGTGTGCGGCACCATCACCGCGCAGATCCGCAGCCGGCGGCGCTGCACCAGCGGGGCCCGGTCCAGGGCGGCGGTCACGGATTCGGAGTAAGCCCGGACGAGACCGCCGGCGCCGAGCAGGATCCCGCCGAAATAGCGCACGACGACGGCGGTCACGTCGCTGAGGTCCGTCACACCGGGCGCGGTTTCACGTTTCAGCAGCGCGTCGAGCATCGGGAGGCCCGCCGTGCCGGACGGCTCGCCGTCGTCGTTGGAGCGCTGCACATCGCGGTCCGGGCCGAGTACGAAGGCGGAGCAGTGATGCCGGGCGTCGTGGAATTCCCGCCGCAGCCCGGCGAGGACCGACCGGGCGCTCTCCTCATCCGCGGTGCGGTGCAGCACGGTGATGAAGCGGGAACGCCTGACCTCGACCTCGTGGCGGAACTGGCGGCCAGCCGCCAGCGTGGTGTAAACGGTGGCCCTGCTCTCCGGGAAAACCGCATCATCAGCCACCGGATCAGTTTAGTCTGGTGGGGTGCTGAAAATTGGGTTGACGGGCGGCATCGCCTCAGGCAAGTCAGTGGCTGCCGCGCGCCTGCGCGAACTCGGGGCGGTGGTGATCGACGCCGACGCGCTGGCCCGTGAGGTCGTGGAACCCGGAACGCCGGGACTTGCCAGGGTCGTCGAGGCCTTCAGCAATGCCATCCTGGCGTCCGACGGCGGCCTGGACCGGCCCAAGCTCGGCGGCCTCGTCTTTGGCAACCCGGAACGCCTCGCGGTGCTCAACGGCATCATCCATCCCCTCGTGCGGGAACGCGCCGCCGAGCTGGCCGCCGCCGCCGCCAAAGGCGCCGTCGTGGTCCAGGACATCCCGCTGCTGGTCGAAACCGGCCAGGGCGCCAATTTCCATCTCGTGGTGGTGGTGGACGCCCCCGACGATGTCCGGGTGCAGCGCATGGTGCAGCACCGGCACCTGACGGTCGAGGAAGCCCGGGCCAGGATGGCCGCCCAGGCCACGCGGGAGGGCCGGCTGGCCGCGGCCGACGTCGTCCTGGACAACTCGGGGTCAAAGGCCGAACTCCAGGACGCGGTGGACCGGCTCTGGAAGTTCCGGCTGGCGCCGTTCGCCGGGAATCTGGCCGGGCACCGCCTCGCACCGCGCACCGGCGGCCCGGTGCTCAGGCCCGCCAACCCGGACTGGCCCGCGCAGGCCGGCCGGCTCATGGCGCGGCTGCGCGCCGCCGCCCCTCAGGACATCCTGGCCCTGGACCATGTCGGGTCCACGGCTGTCCCCGGGCTCGACGCCAAGGACGTGCTCGACCTCCAGCTCGGCGTGGAGGACATGGCCGCGGCGGAACGGATCGCGCCGCTGCTCGCCGACGCCGGCTTCCCCGGCTGGCCCGGGATCACTTCCGACAACCCCAAGGCCTCCCACCCGGACCCGGCGGACTGGCGGAAGCGGATGCACGGAAATGCTGACCCCGGGCGGGCGGTCAACGTCCATGTCCGCGCGGTGGGGTCCCCCGGCTGGCGGTTCGCGCTGTGCTTCCGGGACTGGCTGCGGGACGATGCGGCCGCCCGCGCCGACTACCTGGCCGAGAAGTGCCGCGTCGCCAAACTCCACGGCGTGGACAAATCCACCGCGGGCTACGCCGCCGACAAGGAAGGCTGGTTCGCCAACTACGCGGCGCCGCGGATGGACGCTTGGGCGCGGCACACCGGCTGGCAGCCGCCACCGTACATCACCCCCGCGCCGGAACGGGGACCGGAGGCCGTCCCCGACACGGCACCGGCACCGGTACCGGGACCGGTACCGGGACCACGCCGGACCGGCCCCGGTACCGCCCAAAGCTGAATCAGGACATCCTGTCAGAGCCCGGCGGTAGATTAGATACATGAGCCTTGCCCAGCAGATCAACCGTGTCGTGGCGCCCTTCGAGGTCATCAGCGAGTTCCAGCCGGCCGGCGACCAGCCGGCCGCGATCGCTGAACTGACCGAACGCATCAAGAACGGCGAGAAGGACGTGGTGCTGCTCGGTGCCACCGGTACCGGCAAGAGCGCGACGACGGCGTGGCTGATCGAACAGGTCCAGCGGCCCACCCTGGTGATGGTGCAGAACAAGACCCTCGCCGCTCAGCTCGTCAACGAATTCCGCGAGCTGCTTCCGAACAACGCCGTCGAGTACTTCGTCTCCTACTACGACTACTACCAGCCGGAAGCCTACGTGGCGCAGACTGACACCTTCATCGAGAAGGACTCATCCGTCAACGAGGAAGTCGAACGGCTCCGGCACTCCGCCACCAACGCGCTGCTGACCCGCCGGGACGTGATCGTGGTCGCCACCGTGTCCTGCATCTATGGCCTGGGCACCCCGGAAGAGTACATCGCCGGCATGGTGACGCTCCGCAAGGGCGCCCAAATGAACCGCGATGACCTGCTCCGGAAATTCGTTTCCATGCAGTACTCCCGCAACGACATGGACTTCCACCGCGGCACGTTCCGGGTCCGCGGCGACACCGTGGAAATCATCCCGATGTACGAGGAACTGGCGATCCGGATCGAGTTCTTTGGCGATGAGATCGAGAACATCTACACCCTGCATCCGCTCACCGGGGAAATCATCCGGGATGAGACCGAGATGTACGTCTTCCCGGCCTCGCACTACGTGGCCGGTCCGGAACGCATGGGCCGGGCGATCACGCGGATCGAAGACGAACTCGCCGAGCGGCTCCAGGTCCTGGAGAGCCAGAACAAGCTGGTGGAGGCGCAGCGTCTGCGGATGCGCACCACCTACGACCTCGAAATGATGCAGCAGATGGGCTTCTGCAACGGCATCGAGAACTACTCCAGCCACATCGACGGCCGCGCCCGCGGAACCGCACCGCACTGCCTCATCGACTACTTCCCGGACGACTTCCTCCTGGTGATCGACGAATCACACGTCACGGTGCCGCAGATCGGCGCGATGTACGAGGGCGACATGTCCCGCAAACGGAACCTCGTGGACCACGGCTTCCGGCTGCCCTCCGCCATGGACAACCGGCCGCTGAAGTGGGACGAGTTCCAGGACCGCGTGGGCCAGACCGTGTACCTCTCCGCCACGCCGGGCAAGTATGAGCTCGGCAAGGCTGACGGGTTCGTGCAGCAGATCATCCGGCCCACCGGGCTGATCGACCCCGAGATCGTCGTCAAGCCCACCAAGGGCCAGATCGATGACCTGCTCGGGGAAATCAAGACCCGCACGGCAAAGAACGAGCGTGTCCTGGTCACCACCCTGACCAAGCGGATGGCCGAGGACCTCACCGACTACCTGCTGGGCCACGGCGTGAAGGTCGAATACCTGCACTCGGACGTGGACACCCTGCGCCGGGTGGAGCTGCTCCGCGAACTCCGGATGGGCGTCTTCGACGTGCTGGTGGGCATCAACCTGCTCCGCGAAGGACTGGACCTGCCCGAGGTGTCGCTGGTGAGCATCCTCGACGCGGACAAGGAAGGCTTCCTGCGCTCGTCGACCTCGCTGATCCAGACCATCGGCCGTGCCGCCCGCAACGTCTCCGGCCAGGTGCACATGTACGCGGACCGGATCACCGACTCGATGGCGCACGCCATCGACGAGACCAACCGGCGCCGCGCCATCCAGGTGGCGTACAACACCGAAAAGGGAATCGACCCGCAACCGCTGCGGAAGAAGATCGCCGACATCACCGACCAAATCGCCAAGGAGGACGCCGACACCCGCGAACTCCTCGCCAACGCCGGCAAGGCACGCGGCAAGGGCAAGGGCGCCACCAAGGTGCGGGCGGACGGCCTGGCGGCTGCACCGGCCGAGGACCTCGTGGGCCTGATCGAGCAACTGACCGAACAGATGCACGCCGCCGCCGGGGAGCTCCAGTTCGAGCTCGCCGCCCGGCTGCGTGACGAGGTGGGCGAGCTGAAGAAGGAACTGCGCCAGATGCAGGCTGCCGGGCACGCTTAGGGTAACGTTGGTCAGACGTAGGGGAGTATCCCAAGCGCTACGATCGTCAACACGTATGGCACAGATGCCCTGCCGGGCGTAGCGGGCAGCCACGCAGTACCAGGTACGTCGTACCGGACATGCAGGCCAGTCGGAGAGACTTACACCGATGAGTCACACCCTGCGAAAGGTTTCTTCGTGCCCGAACTTCCCGTCTGGTTCGAGATCGGCTCCTTTGTCGTTCTCGGCATCATCCTGGCTATTGACCTGCTGCTGGTCCTTAAACGTCCGCACGAGCCCTCCATGAAGGAAGCCGGCCTGTGGGTCTCCTTCTACATTGGCCTCGCCCTGCTTTTCGCCGGAGCCATGTTCGCCTTCACGGGCCCGGAGTACGGCGGGCAGTTCATCGCCGGCTGGGTCACGGAATACAGCCTCAGCATCGACAACCTGTTCGTCTTCATCATCATCATGGCCCGCTTCTCGGTACCCCGTAAGTACCAGCAGGAAGTGCTGATGGTCGGCATCATCATCGCGCTGATCCTCCGCGGCATTTTCATCCTCCTCGGCGCCATCGTGATCGAACAGTTCAGTTGGGTCTTCTACATCTTCGGTGTCTTCCTGCTCTGGACCGCCTGGAAGCAGGCCCAGGACGACGGTGAGGATGAAGAGGACAAGGAAAACCCGCTCATCGCCCGGATCCGCAAGGTCCTGCCCATGTCGGAGAAGTTCGACGGCGGCAAGCTCCGCACCGTCGTCGACGGCAAGAAGGTCTTCACCCCCATGCTGATCGTGTTCGTGACCATCGGCCTCACGGACCTGCTCTTCGCGGTGGACTCGATCCCGGCCATCTTCGGCCTGACCCAGAGCGCCTTTATTGTTTTCACCGCCAACATTTTCGCGCTGATGGGCCTGCGCCAGCTGTACTTCCTGCTCGGCGGCCTGATGACACGCCTGATCTACCTGAAGCACGCACTCTCGGTGATCCTCGCGTTCATCGGCGTGAAGCTGGTCCTGCACGCCATGCACGTCAACGAACTGCCCTTCATCAACGGCGGCCAGCACATCGAGTGGGCGCCCGAGATACCGACGTACGTCTCCCTCGGGGTGATCATCGGCACCATCATCGTCGCCGTCATCGCCAGCCTGATCAGCTCCAGGTCCTCACAGTCGAAGCTGGACGCGCGGCTGGAAGAGGACTCCCGCAAGAGCCTGAGCGACGCCGAGTAGCCCCGCGGTTCGGCTAAGCTCGGACCGTGAAAATCTTTGACGCTGCAGCAGTACACGGTACGGCGCTGGACACGCAACGGGTCCAGCGCCGTACCGTGTGGGTGCTGAGTACGGCCCAGCTCCTCAGTGGGGTGGGCAGCGGGGCCAGCCTGTCCGTCGGGTCCCTGCTGGCGGTCCAGCTCTCCGGCTCGAACGCCTGGGCCGGCTCAGTCACCACCACCATGACCCTCGGAGCCGCGGCGGCAGCCCTGCCCCTCGCCGGGCTCGCCGGACGGCATGGCCGGCGGGCCTCCCTCGTCACGGGTCTGCTCTCCGCCATGGCCGGGGCCCTGCTGGTGATCGTCGCAACGGTCACGGGCAGCTTCCCGGTGCTGCTGCTCGCCGCGGCCCTGCTGGGACTCGGCACGGCCGCCAACCTGCAGGCCCGCTTCGCCGCCGTCGACCTCGCCGAACCGGAACACCGCGGCCGTTCCCTGGCGATCGTGGTGTGGGCCGTGACCATCGGCGCTGTCGCCGGCCCGAACCTGATCCGGCCCGGTGCCCTCCTGGGGGAGGCCCTCGGCCTGCCGGCGCTGGCCGGGCCCTTTGTCTTCTCCACGGCGGGGCTGGCACTGGCCGCTTTGCTGCTGCTCGTCGGCCTGCGCCCGGATCCGTTGCTGCTGGCCGCCCGGCTCGGCTCCGGCGGGCAGCCGCCCGCAGCCGGAGGCAGCGCCAGAGCCACTGCCACGGGCACGGTCACTGACAGCACCCGACGGCGGCGCGGCCTCCGCCATGGCATGCGCGCCATCCGCGACGCGCCGCGGGCCGCGCTGGCCCTCGTCGCCGTTATTGCGGCGCACGGCTGTATGGCCGCCGTGATGTCGATGACACCCCTGCACCTGCAACTGCTGACCGAGGGACCCCCGGCCGGCATGCCGGCCGGCCACGCCCACGCCGCCAGCACCGACGTGCTGGTCCTGATCGGATTCACCATCTCGTTGCACATCGCCGGGATGTACGCGCTCTCGCCGGTCATGGGCTGGCTGACGGACAAGGCCGGCCGGCTCCCGGTCATCCTGCTGGGCCACGGCCTGATCCTGTTGTCTGTCCTCGTGGCCGGTTTCGGCCAGGCCCAGCCGGCCCTGGTAACGGCCGGCCTGGTACTGCTCGGGCTGGGCTGGTCCGCGGCCACCATCGCCGGTTCCACCCTGCTCGCCGAAAGCGTCAGCGCCGACGACCGCGTCCTCGTCCAGGGGGTCTCGGACACCATGATGGGGATCGCCGGCGCGGTCGGCGCCGGGTTCTCCGGACTGGTGATGGCCGGCGTCGGCTACCAGGGCCTCAACTTGGCGGCCGCTGCCGTCGCGGCGGTGGTATTAGCCGTTGCCCTCCGCGCCGCCGGGCAAGGCCGCAGCGCATCAGCGGCGGCCCAGGCGCCGTAGCCCAGGCCCCGGTCCGCTCCGCTTTTTCCGTACTGGCTCAGTCCCGGACGGAGCGGGTCAAGCCCAGCAGACGGGAGAAGATGCCCTCCCCGTCGTCCGCGATGCCGTCATGGTGGAAGTCCGCCGACTCCCAGACCTGCAGGCCGCGGACGGCCGCGGCCGTCTCGAGCGAGAGATCGCGGTCGACGTAGATGTCCTCGCTGTACACGGCGGCGGCCACCGGCACGGTGTTGAGCGCGAGCCGGTCGGGATCGTAGAGCGGGGACCAGTCGTCCTTTTCGGCAAGGAGCCGGGCAACGCTCCGCAGCGGCCGGAGGGCGGGATCCTGCTCAAAGTACCAGGGGTAGACCATTTCGCCGGTGAGCAGCGGCTCGGGGGCGTCCGGGGAGAACTCCGGGAAGTCCTGCAGCACCCGCCACGCGGCCCAGTCCGTGGACTCGCCCTGGCCGTAGATGGATTCGTGCATCAGCGCGTACAGCGGGTTGCCGGACCTGGACACCGTCCCGCGGACCTGGTCAAGGAAAGCGTCCGAAAGCCGGCCGCCGCCGGGTGTGGCCACGAAGGCATCCTCCAGCAGGTGGTGCAGGGCATCCACCCTGGTGTTTCCGCCCAGGAAGGACCCGACCATCTGGAAGCGTTCCACGGTGAGCCGTTCGCCGTCGGGCAGGAATTCCTCCGTCCCGCGGAGATGCCGGGCGATCCGGGTGACCGCCCCCCGGTCCTCGGGATACCGTCCGAAGTATTCGGCGTTGCGCGCCGCCACCCGGCGGAACGTGGACTGGTAGACCCGGTCCGCTGGCCCCGAGAGCGGCGCGAGGCCGCCGGTGATCAGGGCTTCACGCAGGCCCTCGGGGGCGAAGGAAAGGTAGCTGAGCGCACAGAAGCCGCCGTAGCTCTGGCCGTAGATTGTCCAGGGCCCGGAGCCCAGGGCCAGCCGGATCGCCTCGGCGTCGGCGACGATCGAATCCGCCCGGAAGTGCGCCAGGTAATCCGCCTGGTCGGCCTCGGTCCCGCGCAGCGGCAGCGTTTTGCGGTCGATGGGGGACGACAGGCCGGTGCCGCGCTGGTCCAGCATGAGGATGCGGAAGTCCCTCGCGGCGGCCTTGGTCCAGCCCCCGAGCGCCGGAAGACGGTTGCCGCGCCCGCCGGGACCGCCCTGGAGGTAGAGCAGCCACGGGAGCTGGGCCGTTTCTTCCGCGCTGTGGTCGGTGGAGACGTATTCGCGGGCAAAGGCGGTGACGGTCTCGCCGGCCGGCCCGTCACCGAAGTGGTCCAGCGGCACCTCGAAGTAGTGTTCCGCGGTGCGCATTCCGCGGTACTCGTGCCGGGCCTTGATGGTGTGGGGGACCGTGGGCCGCGCAGCCTCCAGCAGATCCGCGGCGCCGGACCCGATCACAGGCAGGTCAGCCACGGGCCGGGACGTTACGGGTGGCGCCAAAGGCTTCCAGCGCCTCGCCGGTGAGCCGGAAGGTGGACCACCCGTCCATCGGGGCGGCGCCGAGCCTCCTGTAGAAATCGATGGAGGGCTCGTTCCAGTCCAGCACACTCCACTCGACGCGCGCGTAGCCGCGGTCGACGGCGGTGGCGGCCAGGTGCTGCAGGAGTGCCTTGCCGTGGCCTTCGCCGCGGGCCTCGGGCCGGACGTAGAGGTCCTCCAGATAAATGCCGTGGACGCCCTCCCAGGTGGAGTAGTTCAGGAACCAGAGAGCGAAGCCCCGGACGTCCCCGTCCTCGTTTTCGGCCATCGCCGCGAACACCCGCGGGTTCTCGCCAAACAGGGCCTCGGTCAGCATCCCGGGGGTATTCCGGACGGCGTCCGGTTCCCTCTCGTAGATTGCCAGATCATGGATCATCTGCAGGATTGCGGGGACGTCGTTCGCTGTCGCGGGCCGGATTACACTCATCGTTCGAGTTTACCCGGGGCGCCCCGGAGCTGCCGGACCAAGGTTACCGGCAAGCCTAGAGCCGGTTCACGTCCGTCACCCGCACGACGGCGGTGCCGGTCTCGTCGGATGCCGCGAGATCCACCTCCGCGGAGATGCCCCAGTCGTGGTTGCCGGCCGGGTCCTCGAAGATCTGCCGGACCTTCCACATAGCGGTGTCCTCGGTGATGATCAGCAGGCCCGGGCCGCGGGCGTCCGGGCCGGTGCCGATGTCGTCGTGTTCGTCGAAGTAGTCATCCAGCATGTCTTCCCAGCGCTCGGAGTCCCACCCGGATCCGGCATCGAGCTCGCCGAGGGCGGCGGCGTCCT
>NZ_MQTS01000244.1:47329-87593 GCF_020532825.1 Arthrobacter sp. SO3 | reverse complement strand
GAGCTCCACGCGCCGGAACATCTCATTGCGGACCATCACCCGGAAGGCGCGGACGTTGGAAGTCAGGGACGGCGGCGGGGGCGGGGGAGCGTCGTGCGGCGTCGGGGCCTTGCCGGAGGTGAGCTCCTCCCACTCATCGAGCAGGCTGGAGTCGACCTGGCGGACCAGTTCGCCGAGCCACGCGATGAGGTCCTCGAGGTCCTCGCGCAGGGCGTCCTGCGGGACGGTCTGCCGCAGCGCTTTGAAGCCGTCGGCAAGGTAGCGCAGCACGATGCCCTCCGAGCGCGCCAGTCCGTAGAACTGGACGAACTCGCCAAAGTTCATCGCCCGTTCGTACATGTCCCGGACCACGGACTTGGGGGCCAGTTCGAAATCACCGATCCACGGGGCGGCCCGGCGGTAGACATCGAAGGCCTCCCCGAGGATTTCCGCGAGCGGCTGCGGGTAGGTGACCTCCTCCAGCATGGCCATGCGCTGGTCGTACTCGATGCCGTCGGCCTTCATCGCGGCGATCGCCTCACCGCGCGCCTTCTTCTGCTGTGCGGACAGGATCTGCCGGGGCTTTTCCAGCGTGGACTCAATCACGGAGACCACGTCCAGGGCGTAGGACGGCGACTCCGGATCCAGCAGCTCCAGCGCCGCGAGGGCGAAGGGGGACAGCGGCTGGTTCAGGGCGAAGTTGGCCTGCAGATGGACCGTCAGACGGACCGTGCGGCCGTCCCCGCCCTGCTCCTCAGGCGGGATCCGTTCCACGACTCCGGCGGCCAGCAGTTCGCGGTAGATGCCGAGGGCCCGCTTCATAAGCTGCAGCTGGGAGGAGCGCGGCTCATGGTTTTCGGTGAGCAGCCGGCGGGCGGCCTTGAATGGATCGCCCGGCCGTTCCATCAGGTTCATCAGCATCGCGTGGGTCACGGTGAAGCTGGACGTGAGCGGATCCGGGACGGATTCCACGAGGCGCTTGTAGGTCGGTTCGCCCCAGGACACGAAGCCCTCGGGCGGCTTCTTCTTGACTACCTGGCGGAGCTTCTTCTGGTCGTCGCCGAACTTGGCCGTGGCCTTGGCCATCGCCTTGACGTTCTCGGTGACGTGCTCGGGGGCCTGCACCACGACCGTCCCGGCGGTGTCGTAGCCGGCCCGTCCGGCGCGTCCGGCGATCTGGTGGAATTCGCGGGAGTTCAGCAGCCGGGTGCGCACGCCGTCGTACTTGCTCAGCGCAGTGAGCAGCACGGTGCGGATGGGGACGTTGATGCCCACACCGAGGGTGTCGGTCCCGCAGATGACCTTGAGCAGCCCGGCCTGGGCGAGCTGTTCCACCAGCCGGCGGTATTTGGGCAGCATGCCGGCGTGGTGCACGCCGATGCCGTGCCGGACCAGCCGGTTGAGGGTTTTGCCAAAGCCGGCCGCGAAGCGGAAACCGGCGATCAGCTCGGCGATCTTGTCCTTCTCCTCGCGGGTGCAGACGTTGATGCTCATCAGGTTCTGGGCCCGGTCAATTGCCTCCACCTGGCTGAAGTGCACCACGTAGACGGGCACCTGCTTGGTGGCGAGGAGTTCCTCCAGCGTCTCGTGCACTGGCGTCTGCTCGTAGTAGTAGTGCAGCGGGATGGGCCGCTCCACCGAACTGACGGTCGTCGTCGGGCGGCCGGTCAGCGCGGTAAGGCCGGCTTCGAAGCGGCTGACGTCGCCGAGCGTGGCGGACATCAGCAGGAACTGCGCCTGCGGGAGTTCCAGCAGCGGGACCTGCCAGGCCCAGCCGCGTTGCGGGTCGGAGTAGAAGTGGAACTCGTCCATGATGACGGCGCCGAGTTCTGCGGCGGCACCCTCGCGGAGGGCGATGTTGGCCAGGATCTCCGCGGTGCAGCAGATGATCGGGGCGTCCTGGTTGACGCCGGAGTCGCCGGTGATCATGCCGACGTTCTCGGCGCCGAAGATCTCGCACAGGGCGAAGAACTTCTCCGAGACGAGCGCCTTGATGGGAGCGGTGTAGTAACTGCGCTGTCCGCGCGCCATGGCCTGGAAGTGCATGGCGATAGCAACAAGGGATTTGCCGGAACCGGTGGGGGTCGCCAGGATCACGTTGGCGCCGGAGGCAAGCTCCATGATGGCCTCGTCCTGGGCGGTGTAGAGGGCCAGCCCGCGGGTTTCCGTCCACTCGACGAAGCGGGTGTAGAGCTCGTCCGGGTCGAGTCCGGAGCGGCTGGGGACCCGGGCGGCCGGGGCGGGGAGCTGATCTACAAGTTTCATTGCTCACCAGCTTAGTGGCCGGCGCCGGGGCGGTAGGGGCGCCCGCCCCTGCGCCGTGGTTCCGTTCGGGGTTAGGCTTCGTACCTTGCATCGTTGCCGGTGACTGGAGGACAGCAGTGAAATGGGACCCCGCCAAATACGTGCAGTTCGGAGACTACCGGGACAGGCCGTACTTTGACCTGACGGCCCGGGTCCATGCGGACGCTCCCCGGCACGTCGTCGATCTTGGCTGCGGCCCCGGGAACCTGACAGCCGCCCTTGCCGAGCGCTGGCCGGGGGCGAAAATCACAGGCCTGGATTCCTCAGCGGAGATGCTGGCCCGGTCCGTTGTCCATACCGACCGGCGGCCCAATCTCGCTTTCGGCCGGGCGGACATCGCCCACTGGATGCCCTCGGAGGAGACCGACGTCGTGGTGACCAACGCGGCCCTGCAGTGGGTTCCCGGCCACCGGGAGATGCTGAAGAGGTGGCTTGCCGCGCTCAAGCCCGGCGCCTGGTTCGCCCTGCAGGTGCCCGGCAACTTCAACGCGCCCTCGCACACGCTGATGCGCGGCCTCGCGGAGTCCGGGGCGTGGGCCGGCCGGCTCGCCGGCGTGCTGCGCCATGACGACGTGGTGGGCGGCCCGGAGGACTACCTGGGCATCATGCTCGACGCCGGCTGCGACGCGGACGCGTGGGAGAGCACCTACTACCAGCTCCTCCCCGGCACGAACCCCGTCCTGGACTGGGTCCGCGGCACGGGACTCCGGCCGGTGCTCGCCGCCCTGTCCGCCGAGGACGCCCGGGATTTTGAAGCAGAATACTCGGCGCGGCTCGCCGAGGCCTACCCGGCCGGCCCGCATGGCACGGTGTTTCCGTTCCGCCGGATCTTCGCCGTGGCCCGCAAGCGGGAATGACCCCCGGCCGGCACCTCGGGACCGGCGGCCAGGACGGCAGCAGGACCGGCGGGCAGGCCAGACGCCGCATGACAACGAAGCAGTGTGTGATCGTGCTTACAATGACGAAGCAGCGTGGGGGCGGCTGTCTTTGACGAATCTGGATCTGTGCCCTGGTCCAGCGATGGAGGTTTGGTGCTTATTGGCCTGATGGGCCGGCAGTTGGCCGCCCACAAAGGGACCGTGCTGGCCATCGTCGTCCTGCAGCTCGTGCAGACCATGGCCAACTTGCTCCTCCCCACCCTGAACGCGGCCATCATCGACGACGGGATCGTTGGCGGCAACGTGCCGGAGATCCTGAATCTGGGGTCCTGGATGGCCGCGATCGCCGGGGTGCAGGTCGCGGCGGCGGTCGCCGCCGGGTACCTGGGCGCGATGGTGGCCATGGAGGTCGGCCGGCAGCTGCGCGAGGAGATGTTTGCCAAAGTGCAGTCCATGTCCTCGCAGGAAGTTGGCGCGTTCGGCCCTGCCAGCCTGGTGACCAGGGCCACCAACGACGTCGCGCAGATCCAGAACCTTGCGGTCCTCGTGTTCACGATGCTGGTCGCCGCGCCCGCCATCTTCGTCGGCGGCATCGTGCTGGCCCTGCAGCAGGACGTCGCATTGTCCGCCATCGTGGTCGCCGTGATTCCGGTGCTGGCGGTCATTATGTTCCTGATCGTGCGCCGCCTCGTTCCGCTCTACCGGCAGGGCCAAGAACTCATCGACCAGGTCAGCCGGGTGTTGCGTGAGCAGATCATCGGCGCCAACGTCATCCGCGGCTTTGTCCGCCAGGGGCACGAAATCCGCCGTTTCCAGGGGGTCAACAGGGCCCTGACGCAAAACAACCTGCAGTCCGCGCTGCTGGTCGCCGGCATGATGCCGCTGATCATGCTAGTCGTAAACCTGTCCTCTGTTGGTGTGGTCTGGTTCGGCGGGCACCGGATCCAGTCCGGGGAGATGCGGCTGGGTGCATTGACGGCGTTCATCGCATACATCCTGCAGATCCTGATCGCGATCATGATGGCGATGTACGTCTTTATGACGGCGCCCCGCGCGGCCGCCTGTGCGGAGCGGGTCCAGGCGGTCCTCGACACGGCCCCCGAGATCACTGACGGTCCGGGCGGCGCCACGCCCGCGGGCAACGCCGTCGAGTTCCGGAACGTCTCCTTCGCGTACGCGGGCGCCGAGTCCCCGGTCCTCGACGGCATCAGCTTCGCAGCCGTTCCCGGGACGGTGACCGCGGTCATCGGCGCCACCGGCAGCGGCAAGACCACCCTGCTGAACCTGCTGCCACGCTTCCTGGCGGCCACCGGCGGCGAGATCAGGATTGGCGGCTGCGAGGTGCGCGGGCTGCCCCTGGACACGTTGCGGAGCATGATCGCCGTCGTTCCCCAGCATTCCTATTTGTTCTCCGGGACGCTCGCCGAGAACCTGAGGATGGCGGCCCCGGCGGCTACGGACCAGGACCTCTGGCGCGTCCTGGCGAGCGCGCAGGCCGCGGATTTTGTCAGGAAACTGCCGCGAGGGCTGGACGCGCCGGTGAACCAGGGCGGCACGAACTTTTCCGGCGGCCAGCGGCAGCGCCTGTGCATCGCGCGCGCGCTGCTCCGCGAGGCGCCCGTGTACCTGTTCGACGACAGTTTTTCGGCGCTGGACTACGGCACCGACTACCGGCTCCGGGAGGCGATGGGGCCGCTGCTGCGTGCCGCCACCGTCCTGATCGTTGCTGAACGGATCGCCACGATCGTGGACGCCGGGCTGATCCTGCTCCTTGAAGACGGCCGGATCGTGGCGCAGGGGACACACCAACAACTGATGGCGTCATCGCCAGGCTACCGGGAGATCGCCGCCTCCCAGCTCGTGCTGGAGGAGACCCTGTGACCCCGGACCAGTCGCTCGAAACCGGGACCGACGCCGCCCCCACCGCCCGCGATGCCAGGGACCAGCCGCTGGTGGACGCCCCGTCCGGCGGGCGCAGCGAAGCCCTCCCGGGGGTGCCTGCCGAGGAGCCCCCGAAGGGCGGCCGGTTCCGCTGGCGGACCGCCGGACGGCTGCTCGGACTGCTGCGGCCCTCGAAGTGGCGGATGGCCGGCGTCATCGCCGCCACCTGCGCCTTCGTGACGCTCAACGTGGCGGCACCGAAAGTCCTGGGTGACGCCACCGACGTCGTCGTCGAGGGCGTGGTGGGGGGATCCTTCAACCAGGAAAAGCTGGCTGCGCTGCTGGCGGCGGTCTCCGTCATGTATCTGGGGGCCTCCGTCTTCAGCTGGGTCCAGGGGACCCTGACGGCCGTTGCCGTGCAGCGGCTGGGCTACGGGCTGCGGGCCTCGGTGGAGGAAAAATTGCACGTCCTGCCGTCCGGCCATTTTGACGAGCAGCACCGCGGGGACGTGCTGAGCCGCGCCACCAACGACGTCGACAACATCGCGCAGGCCCTCAACCAGCTTCTCAACCAGCTCATCCTGTCGCTGCTGATGCTCTCCGGCGCGCTGGCCATGATGCTGTGGCTCTCACCCGTCCTGGCCCTGATCGCGCTCATTTCCGTCCCGGTGTCCACCCTCATCACCGTCCTGGTGGCCCGGAAATCCTCGGCCCACTTCAGCGGGCAGTGGGCGAGCACGGGGGAACTGCACGCACAGCTGGAGGAGTTCTTCACCGGCCACGAAGTCGTCAAGGCCTTCGGCCGGCAGGAAGCAGCCACGGCCCGTTTCAAGGCCGGCAACGACAAACTCTGCCGGGCCAGTGCCCGCGCGCAATACGTGTCCGGCGCCGTGCAGCCCCTGATGGTCTTTGTGTCCAACCTCAACTACATTGCTGTGGCCGTTGTCGGTGCGCTCCAGGTACTCGCCGGCGCCATGACCATCGGCGGACTCCAGGCCTTCATCCAGTTCAGCCGGCTCTTCAGCCAGCCGATGGGACAGATCGGCGGCATGCTGACCCTCATGCAGTCCTGCCTCGTCTCGGCGGGCCGGGTCTTCGAACTCCTGGACGTGCCGGAGATCCCGCCGGAGACCCCACCCGAGACCCCACCCGAGATGCCGACCGGGATGCCGACCGGGATGCTGACCGGGGCTGCCCGGGGCACGGCCCCGGCACCAGCTGTTGCGGCCCCCGCCGCCGGTCCAGCCGCTGCCTCGGGTCCAGCCGCTGCCGCCGGTGCATCCTCCGCCGGCCGGGTGGCCTTCGAGCACGTCAGCTTCGGCTACGACCCGGACTCACCCGTGGTCCAGGACCTCTGCTTTGCCGTGGAACCCGGGCAGACCGTCGCGATCGTCGGCCAGACCGGCGCCGGGAAGACCACCGTGGTGAACCTCCTGATGCGCTTTTATGAACCGGACTCCGGCCGGATCACCGTCGACGGCCAGGACACCGCGGAGCTGAACCGGGACGAACTGCGCTCCAATTTCGGCACCGTGCTGCAGGACAGCTGGCTGTTCACCGGCACCATCCGGGACAACATCGAATACGGACGCCCCGGTGCCGACGACGCCGCGGTCACGGCCGCCGCCCAGGCCAGCCACGTGGACCAGTTCGTCCGGGCACTGCCCGGCGGCTACGCGACGATGCTCGGCAACGACGGCGATTCGCTGAGCCGGGGCCAGCGCCAGCTCATCTCGATCGCACGGGCCCAACTGGCCGGGCGCAACATCCTCGTCCTCGACGAGGCGACCAGCTCCGTGGACAGCCGCACCGAAGTGCAGATCCGGCATGCCATGCACCGGCTCCGGCAGGGACGCACCAGCTTCGTCATTGCCCACCGCTTGTCCACCGTCCGGGACGCTGATCTAATTCTGGTCATGGACCAGGGACGGATCGTTGAGCAGGGGACCCACCAGCAGCTGATAAATAGGGGTGGACTTTACCGGAAACTGTACGAGGCACAGTTCGCCCGCCGCGAACAACCCAAGCGTGCCCAGGAGCCCGGACAGTGACCCCCACCGAAACATCAACCGCGCCGTTCCCCGGCGCCTGGCGGCCCAATCCGGGCAGCTCCGTCCCGCTGTTCGAACAGCTCCGGCTCAACATCATCGAACGGGCCGACAACGGGATCCTGGCGCCCGGGACCAAGCTCCCCGCCGTCCGGAGCCTCGCCGGTGAGCTGGGGGTCGCACCCCATACGGTGGCCCGCGCCTACAAGGAACTTGAGGCCGCCGGGGTGGTGGCGACCCGGGGCCGGAACGGGACGGTGGTGTGCGCCCGGGACGAGGCCTGGAGCTCGCTTTCGGCTGCCGCCGCGGAGTTCGCCGCCGCGGCGAAGGCCCGCGGTGCCAGCTTCGCTGAGGCCGTGCAGCTGCTCGCCGCCGCGTACGATCGCGAGTAGCGGGGCTGCTGCATACCGGGCGGCGTTTGCCGGCCGGGGTCACGTCGGGGAATGGAAGTTCGAAGAAGTTTTCGATTAGCATTGGTAGCGTGCCTAAAGCCGTAGCTGAAGATCCAGCCGTTGACTCCCCGACCTCCGTTCCGATGAGTCCGGCAAAACCGGGCCGCGGGGAGGACCCCCGCCCCGCGCTGAAACGCCCGGACATGTCCCGTCTTGTCGTCAAGGGCGCCCGCGAACACAACCTGCGCAACGTGGACCTGGACCTGCCCCGCGACTCCATGATCGTCTTCACCGGGCTCTCCGGCTCGGGCAAGTCCTCCCTGGCGTTCGACACGATCTTCGCCGAGGGCCAGCGCCGCTACGTCGAATCGCTCTCCGCCTACGCCCGGCAGTTCCTGGGCCAGGTGGACAAGCCCGACGTCGACTTCATCGAAGGGCTCTCGCCCGCGGTGTCCATCGACCAGAAGTCCACCAGCAAGAACCCCCGCTCCACCGTGGGCACCATCACCGAGATCTACGACTACATGCGCCTGCTGTGGGCCCGCGTCGGCCGCCCGTATTGCCCCATCTGCGGGGAGCTCGTCGCCAAGCAGACCCCGCAGCAGATCGTCGACCAGCTGCTGGAACTGCCGGAGGGCACCCGCTTCCAGGTCCTGGCCCCCGTGGTCCGCGGCCGCAAGGGCGAATTCGTCGACCTGTTCAAGGAACTCACCGCCAAGGGCTACTCGCGGGCCCGGGTCGATGACAAGCTGATCCAGCTCAGCGACCCGCCCAAGCTGGGCAAGCAGTTCAAGCACACCATCGAAGTGGTCGTGGACCGCCTTGTGGTCAAGGAAGGCATCAGCCAGCGCCTCACCGACTCGGTGGAAACCGCCCTCGGCCTGGCCGAAGGAAGGATTCTCGCCGAATTCGTCGACCTCGAAGCCGACGACCCGGAACGCATCCGGGCGTTCTCCGAACACCTCGCCTGCCCCAACGAGCACCCGCTTGCGATCGACGAGATCGAACCGCGCTCCTTCTCCTTCAACAACCCCTTCGGCGCCTGCTCCGCCTGCAGCGGCATCGGCACAAAGCTGGAGGTCGATGAGGAACTCATCATTCCGAACGGGGAACTGTCCCTCTCGGAGGGGGCCATCGCGCCCTGGTCACTCGGCACCGCGACGACGGAGTACTGGAACCGCCTGCTTGGCGGACTCGCCAAGGAACTCGGCTTCTCGATGACCACACCGTGGGACAAACTCTCCGAGGACACCCGCCAGACCGTGCTGCACGGCAAGGACCACAAGGTGGTGGTGCAGTACCGCAACCGCTTCGGCCGGGAACGCAAATACAGCACCGGCTTCGAGGGCGTCATCCAGTACGTCCACCGCAAACACCTGGAAACGGACTCGGACTCAGCGCGGGACCGCTACGAGGAGTACATGCGGCAGATCCCGTGCCCGGCCTGCAAGGGCGCCCGGCTGAACCCGGCGTCGCTTTCGGTCCTGATCAACGGCAAGTCCATTGCCGAGGTCGCCGCCCTGCCGATGCGCGAATGCGCCCACTTCCTGGACAACCTGGTGCTCACCGGCCGCGAAGCCCAGATCGCGAACCAGGTCCTCAAGGAGATCCAGGCCCGCCTGACCTTCCTGCTCGACGTCGGCCTGGAGTACCTGAACCTGGAACGTCCCTCCGGCACCCTGTCCGGCGGCGAAGCCCAGCGCATCCGGCTGGCCACCCAGATCGGCTCCGGCCTCGTGGGCGTGCTCTACGTCCTGGACGAGCCGTCCATCGGCCTGCACCAGCGCGACAACCGCCGCCTGATCGAAACCCTCACCCGGCTGCGGGACCTCGGCAACACCCTGATTGTGGTGGAACACGACGAGGACACCATCCAGGAAGCCGACTGGGTCGTGGACATCGGACCGGGAGCCGGCGAACACGGCGGCATGGTGGTGCACTCCGGTTCCTACCAGGACCTGCTCAAGAACACCGAATCGCTCACCGGCGACTACCTCTCCGGCCGGAAACAGATCGAGATCCCCAAGAAGCGGCGCAAGTACGACAAGAAGCGCGAACTCAAGGTGGTCGGGGCCAAGGAGAACAACCTCCTGAACGTGGATGCCACGTTCCCGCTGGGCCTGTTCACCGCGGTGACCGGCGTCAGCGGCTCCGGAAAGTCCACCCTGGTCAACGAGATCCTCTACAAGGTCCTCGCCAACAAGCTCAACGGCGCCAAGCAGGTGGCGGGGCGGCACAAGTCGATCCAGGGGCTCGAGCACCTCGACAAGGTGGTCCACGTCGACCAGAGCCCGATCGGCCGCACCCCGCGCTCCAACCCGGCGACCTACACGGGTGTCTTTGACAACATCCGCAAGCTGTTCGCCGACACCACCGAGGCCAAGATCCGCGGCTACCTGCCGGGCCGGTTCTCGTTCAACGTCAAGGGCGGCCGCTGCGAGGCCTGCTCCGGTGACGGCACGCTGAAGATCGAAATGAACTTCCTGCCGGACGTCTACGTGCCCTGCGAGGTGTGCCACGGCGCCCGGTACAACCGGGAAACCCTGGAAGTCCACTACAAGGGCAAGACGATCGCCGATGTGCTGAACATGCCGATCGAGGAAGGCGCCGAGTTCTTCGCCGCGTTCTCGCCGATCGCCCGGCACCTCAGGACCCTCGTCGACGTCGGACTCGGCTACGTCCGGCTGGGCCAGCCCGCCACCACGCTGTCCGGCGGCGAGGCGCAGCGGGTGAAGCTCGCCGCGGAGCTGCAGAAACGCTCCAACGGGCGCAGCATCTACGTGCTGGACGAGCCCACCACGGGCCTGCACTTCGAGGACATCCGCAAGCTGCTCCTGGTCCTCCAGGGCCTGGTGGAAAAGGGCAACACGGTCATCACGATCGAGCACAACCTTGATGTCATCAAGAGCGCGGACTGGATCGTGGACCTGGGCCCCGACGGCGGGTCCGGCGGCGGCCGCATCGTTGCCTCGGGAACGCCGGAACAGGTGGCCAAGTCAACAGAAAGCCACACGGCAGCGTTCCTGGCCGAGATCCTGGCCTGACGCCTGCTCCGCACCGGGGCATCCGCCGCCGCAGCAGCGGATGCCCCGGTGCGCTGCCCGGGTATATATTCCCTGCGGGTTATGCGAGTTTCGGGCATCCGTTCACTCGTGAGAAACTAAGCCGGTGACCCAAACAACAGTGCCCGTGATCTTCGACCTGGACGGCACTCTTGTCGATCCGGCCGGCGGAATCTCGGACGGCATCGCAGCGGCCCTCACGGAGCTAGGACTCGGTATTCCCGGCAAGGCCCAAATGGATGCCATGATCGGCCCGAAACTCAGCCATTCCCTCACAGACATCGCCAGGGTCCCCGCCAGCCAACTCGACGACGCCATCCGGATCTACCGCGCGCACTACCTCGCCACGGGCATCGCCCAAAGCCGGCTCTACCCCGGTATCCGCGCCCTGCTGGAATCCTTTGCCGCAGCCGGCCGGCCTATCGCCGTGGCCACCCAGAAGCCCGAGGGCCTTGCCCGGACCGTGCTGGAGCACCACGGCATAGCGGCCCTGTTCCACACCATCCGCGGCTCGGCCGCGGACGAGGCAGCAGCAGCCGCGGCGCCGTCGGGAAAGGCCGGAATCGTAGCAGCAGCCCTCGCCGACCTCGCCACCGGCCACGGGCGGGACACGGACCACGCCGTGATGGTGGGGGACCGTGCCCAGGATGTGGCCGGAGCGGCGGCCAACGGCCTGGACTGCATCGGCGTAGGCTGGGGTTTCGCTCCGGACGGTGAACTGCACACGGCCGGCGCCGTGGAGATCGTGCACAGCAGCGCTGCCCTGCACGACGCCGTGGCCCGCCGGGACACGCTGCGGGCCGCCGCTGCGCGGCCCACCCCATGACGACCGCCGCGGCGGTCCCTTTACTGTTGACCGAAGCCCAAAACGAGGTGCACACCGATGGCAATGTTTGATGCAATCCGCTGGACCACGCGGGGTCTCGTCACCTCGACGTGCCGGCCCACGGTCATCGGACTCGACAACGTGCCCAAGGAGGGCCCGTTCATCGTGGCGCCCAACCACCTGTCCTTCCTGGACAGCGTGATCGTCCAGGCACTGATGCCCCGGCCCGTCGCTTTCTTCGCCAAAGCGGAATATTTCACCACCGGCGGGATCAAGGGCAGGGCGATGAAATCCTTCTTCGAGGCTGTCGGCTCCATCCCGGTGGAACGCGGCGAACAGGCCGCCAGCGTCCAGGCCCTGAAAACCCTGCTGGCGATCCTCGACTCGGGCAAGGGCGTCGGCATCTACCCGGAGGGGACCCGCTCCCGCGACGGCATCCTCTACCGCGGCCGCACCGGGGTCGGCTGGCTGGCCCTGACCACCGGGGCCCCCGTCATCCCGGTCGGGCTGATCGGCACGGAAAACCTGCAGCCCGCGGACAGCAAGTCGGTCAAGCCGCAGCACTTCACCATGAAGGTCGGCGAACCGCTGTACTTCGAAAAGACCGGGCCGGACCACTCCCTGCCCGCCCGCCGCCAGGCCACCGACCGCATCATGGACGCGATCGCCGCCCTCAGCGGCCAGGAACGCTCCACGAGCTACAACCAGAGCAAGACCGTCGAATAGCGCCACCGGGTGGGTGGGCGTCAAGGCACGGCCGCCGGCTCAGTAGACTTGAACTGTGGCAGATCCAGCGAGTTACCGACCCCAGACGGGTGAAATTCCGACCAATCCGGGCGTGTACCGCTTCCGCGACCCGCACGGCCGGGTCATCTATGTCGGCAAGGCCAAGAACCTCCGCTCCCGGCTGAACTCGTACTTCGCCAACCCGGCCGGGCTGCTCCCCAAAACGTATGCGATGGTCCATGCGGCCAGCAGCGTGGAGTGGACCGTCGTCGGCAGCGAACTCGAGTCGCTGCAACTGGAATACACCTGGATCAAGGAATTCAAGCCCCGGTTCAATGTGATGTTCCGCGATGACAAAAGTTACCCGTACCTCGCGGTCTCGATGGGGGAGAAGTACCCCCGGGTCCAGGTCCTGCGCGGAGAACGCCGCAAGGGCACCCGCTACTTCGGCCCGTACACCGCCGGGGCCATCCGGGACACCATGGACACCCTGCTCCGGGTGTTCCCGGTCCGCAGCTGCAGCGCCGGCGTCCTGAAACGCGCCGAGGCCAGTGGCAGGCCCTGCCTGCTCGGCTATATCGACAAGTGCGCGGCACCCTGCGTCGGCCGCATCTCGGCCGAGGACCACCGCGCCCTGGTCGAGGACTTCTGCACCTTCATGGGCGGCGAGGCCAAGCCGTTCGTCACCCGGCTGGAAAAGGAGATGGCCGCCGCCGTGGCGGAGCTGGACTACGAACGGGCGGCGCGGATCCGTGACGACATCGTCGCGCTCAAGAAGGTCTTCGAACGCAACGCCGTCGTCCTGGCCGAGGGCACGGACGCGGATGTCTTCGCCCTCCACGAGGACGAGCTCGAGGCCGCCGTGCAGGTCTTCCACGTCCGCGGCGGCCGGATCCGCGGCCAGCGCGGCTGGGTCGTGGAAAAGGTCGAGGATTCCACCACCCCGGACCTCGTCGAGCACCTGCTCCAGCAGGTCTACGGCGAGGAAGCCGGCCTGCAGGGCAGGCTGCCCCGCGAGGTCCTCGTCCCGGCGGAGCCCAGCAACGCCGCGGAGCTGGCGCAATGGCTCAGCGGGCTGCGTGGAGCCAGGGTTGACATCCGCGTGCCGCAACGCGGCGACAAGGCCGCCCTGCTGGGCACCGTCCGGGAGAACGCCGAGCACGCCCTCAGGCTCCACAAGTCCCGGCGCGCCGGCGATCTGACCCTGCGGTCCCAGGCGCTGCAGGAACTGCAGGAGGCCCTTGAGCTGCCGGTCGCCCTCATGCGGATCGAATGCTACGACATCTCGCACGTCCAGGGCACCAACGTCGTCGGGTCGATGGTGGTGGTCGAGGACGGGCTGCCGAAGAAGTCCGAATACCGGAAGTTTTCCGTCACCGGTGCCGCCGCCACGGACGACACGGCCGCCATGCACGACGTGCTGACGCGGCGTTTCCGCAACTACCTGCAGGAGAAGACCGTCCAGGCGGACGCAGCCCGGCAGCCCGGCCACCAGGCCATGCTCAACGCCGTGGCGCAGGCAGCCGTCGCGGCTCCCGCCCCGGCTTCCTCCGTTGCCGTCGCCGACACCACGACCCCGGCGCCGCGGACCAAATTCGCCTACCCGCCCAACCTCGTGGTGGTTGACGGCGGCAAGCCCCAGGTCAACGCGGCCGCCCGGGCCCTGGCCGAACTGGGCATCGACGATGTGTACGTCGTCGGTCTCGCCAAACGGCTCGAGGAGGTCTGGCTGCCGGACAGCGACTTCCCGGTCATCCTGCCCCGGGCCTCGGCCGGGCTGTACCTGCTGCAGCGCATCCGTGACGAGGCGCACCGCTTCGCGATCTCCTTCCACCGGCAGAAACGCGGCAAGGCGATGACCGTCTCGGCCCTCGACGGCGTGCCCGGGCTCGGCGAATCCAAGCGCAAGTCCCTGCTGGCCCAGTTCGGCTCGGTCAAGAGCATCAGGACGGCCAGCGTCGAGGAGCTCACCGGCGCCAAGGGGATCGGCCCGTCCCTGGCCGCGGCCATCGTCCAGCACTTCACCGAGGGTGAGGGCGACGCCGCCCCCGCCGTCAACATGACCACCGGCGAAATCCTGGAGACTTAGTCAGCACCGGCAATCTTAGCTAGGGTAAGAACTTGGGAAACGGCGCACGCGGCGATTCAGCCGCACCACGGCCGTTCCACGGCACAACAGCACAGCAGAACGGGGCTTCACTGATGGCAGAGTCGACGGCAGGATCCGGGACGGAGTCGGACGGCATGACGCCGGTCAAACCCGTTGAGGCCGAACTGCTCGTAGTGACGGGCATGTCGGGAGCCGGCCGGAGCACTGCGTCGGACGCCCTGGAGGACCATGGCTGGTACGTCGTGGAAAACCTCCCCCCGCAGATGCTCGGCACCCTCGCGGAAATCGTGTCCCACGCCCCGGGTTCCATCTCCAAGCTCGCCGTCGTGATGGATGTCCGCAGCAAGGAACTGTTCGCGGACATCAGGACCACCCTGCGCAGCCTGGAAGCCAGCGGCGTCGGGTTCCGGGTGCTGTTCCTGGACGCCAACGACGACGTCCTCGTCCGGCGTTTCGAGCAGGGCCGGCGCCCCCACCCGCTGCAGGGCGGCGGCAGGATCCTTGACGGCATCGCCGCCGAACGCGAACTGCTGCACGAACTGCGAACCTCCGCCGACATCGTGCTGGACACCTCGACGCTGAACGTCCACGGCCTCGCCACCGCGATCACCGAACTCTTCAGCGAGACCGGTCCCGTGGCGCTCCGGCTCAATGTGATGAGCTTTGGCTTCAAATATGGGCTTCCGGTCGATGCCAACTTCGTCGCCGACGCCCGCTTCATCCCGAACCCGCACTGGGTCCCGGCCCTCCGGCCGCACACCGGGCTGGACAAGGACGTCAGCGACTATGTGCTGGAAGCGCAGGGCGTCAGCAACTTCGTGGAGCGCTATGTGCTGGCCCTCGAACCGGTCCTGGACGGCTACCGGCGCGAGAACAAGCACTACGCCACCATCGCCGTCGGCTGCACCGGCGGCAAGCACCGCTCCGTGGCCGTCGCTGTCGAACTCTCCCGCCGGCTTGCGCAGTACCCGCGCGTCACCGTGACCACCACGCACCGGGATCTGGGCCGCGAGTAATGGCGCTGCTCACCGGACCGCTGCCGCTCGTGCCTCCGGCCAGCGCGGCCTTCGCCAGCCAGCAGGACAAAGGCCCGTCCGTCGTCGCGCTGGGCGGCGGCCACGGCCTCGCCGCGTCGTTGTCGGCCCTGCGCCTGCTCACCTCCGAGCTGACCGCCGTCGTCACCGTCGCGGACGACGGCGGCTCCTCGGGGAGGCTGCGCGAGGAGTACGGCGTCCTGCCGCCCGGCGACCTCCGGATGGCGCTCTCCGCACTCTGTGACGACACCGACTGGGGCCGCACCTGGCGCGATGTCATGCAGCACCGCTTCGCGCCCGGCAAGGGCCGCGGCGGGTCCCTCGACGAGCACGCGATGGGGAACCTGCTGATCGTGACGCTTTGGGAACTTCTGGGCGACACCGTGGCGGGCCTTAAATGGGCCGGCGCCCTGCTGGGTGCCCGCGGGGAGGTCCTGCCGATGTCCAGCGTCCCGTTGACCATCGAGGGCCAGGTCCGGGTCACCGCCCCGGACGGCACCTCGGCGCTGCAGACCCTGACCGGACAGGCGAAATGCGCTGTCGCCGGCTCGCTGGAACGTGTCCGGCTGCTGCCGGAGAACGCCCCCGCCTGCCTTGAGGCGCTCACCGCGATCGAACTGGCCGACTGGGTCATCCTCGGCCCCGGGTCCTGGTACACCTCCGTGCTGCCGCACCTGCTGCTGCCGGAGATGCGCGAGGCGCTGTGCAACACGGCCGCCCGCCGCTGCCTCACCATGAACCTCGCCACGGATACTAAGGAAACCCTCGGCATGTCCGCCGCGGACCATCTGCGGGTGCTCCGGGAGTACGCGCCGGACTTCACGATCGACGTCGTGCTGGCCGATCCGGCCTCCGTCTCTGACCGTGCCGACTTCGAACAGGCGGCCGGGATGCTCGGCGCCGAGGTGGTGTTGGGTAAAGTGGGGGCGTCGAGCCGACGGCCGATCCACGACCCGCTGCGTCTGGCAACGGCGTACCACGACATTTTCGGGAACAGGTAGGAAGAGTGCCATGGCACTGACAGCATCAGTCAAGGAAGAACTTTCCCGGCTGGACATCAAGAAGTCCTCGGTCCGCAAGGCTGAAGTGTCCGCCATGCTTCGCTTCGCCGGGGGACTGCACATCATCTCCGGCCGGATCGTGATTGAGGCCGAAGTCGACCTCGCCTCGACCGCGCGGCGGCTGCGGGCCGCCATCGCCGAGGTTTACGGGCACCAAAGCGAAATCATCGTCGTCTCCGGCGGCGGACTGCGCCGCGGCAGCCGCTACGTGGTCCGGGTGGTGCGCGACGGCGAAGCCCTCGCCCGCCAGACCGGCCTGCTCGACGCCCGGGGACGCCCGGTCCGCGGCCTGCCCTCGGTGGTGGTGAACGGATCCGCCGCCGACGCCGAGGCCGTCTGGCGCGGCGCTTTCCTGGCCCACGGCTCCCTCACCGAGCCCGGACGGTCCTCCGCCATGGAGGTCACCTGCCCCGGCCCCGAGTCCGCCCTCGCCCTCGTCGGCGCGGCCCGCAGGCTCGGCATCCAGGCCAAGGCCCGCGAGGTCAGGGGAGTGGATCGCGTGGTCATCCGCGACGGCGACACCATCGCCGCGCTGCTGACCCGGATGGGTGCCCACGATGCGCTCATGGTGTGGGAAGAGCGGCGGATGCGCAAGGAAGTCCGTGCCACCGCCAACCGGCTGGCCAACTTCGACGACGCCAACCTGCGGCGTTCGGCGCAGGCGGCAGTCGCTGCCGGCGCCCGCGTGGACCGCGCCCTGGAAATCCTCGGCGACGACGTCCCGGACCACCTGAAGTACGCCGGGGAACTGCGGGTCGCGCACAAGCAGGCCAGCCTCGACGAACTCGGCCGCCTGGCGGACCCCGTCATGACCAAGGACGCCATCGCGGGGCGGATCCGCCGCCTGCTGGCCATGGCCGACAAGCGCGCCCAGGACCTCGGCATCCCCGGCACGGAGGCCAATGTGACGCCGGAAATGCTGGACGAGTAGCCTCTGCCGGGAATCAACTGCAGAATCGGATCGGGCCGGCGGGAATACCTCAGGGGGACCGGAGGCTATGCCCACTGGATTCCGATCCAGAAACTTCCGGGTGCCACAACATCCGGATGCACAATCCGAGAGTTACCAAACGGACAACCAGTCCACGACATTGGAGGATTTTGTGACCGAGTACGTACTGCCTGAGCTCAGCTATGACTACGCAGCGCTGGAGCCCCACATTTCCGCGCGGATCATGGAGCTGCACCACAGCAAGCACCACGCCGCGTACGTGGCCGGCGCCAACAACGCCCTGGCCCAGCTGGCCGAAGCACGCGATAAAGGCGACTTCGCCAACATCAACCGCCTCTCCAAGGACCTCGCGTTCCACACCGGCGGCCACATCAACCACTCCGTCTTCTGGAAGAACCTGTCCCCGGACGGTGGCGACAAGCCTGAAGGTGAGCTGGCAGCCGCCATCGACGACGCGTTCGGCTCCTTCGACGCTTTCCGTGCCCACTTCACCGCGGCGGCCATGGGCCTGCAGGGTTCCGGCTGGGCGTTCCTGGCCTACGAGCCCATCGGCGGCAACCTCGTGATCGAGCAGCTCTACGATCAGCAGGGCAACGTCGCTGTCGGCACCACGCCGCTGCTGATGCTGGACATGTGGGAGCACGCCTTCTACCTGGACTACGTCAACGTCAAGGCCGACTACGTCAAGGCCTTCTGGAACATCGTGAACTGGGCCGACGTCGCCAAGCGCTTCGACGCGGCCCGCAAGAACGCGAGCGGCCTCATCACGCTCTAACACGGCCGTGGCGACCTGAGCGTGCCGCAGTTCACACGCCTGTAACAAAGCTCACAATTACGCCCGTTCGGCTCAAATTGTGGACGGTCTGCCCCTGCACTTGCGGGGGCAGACCAAGTTAAACGTAAGATAGGTCACGGAAGGCGGTTAGCCTTCAGCAATGTGGCTGGTCGCCCTCCGATCTGTTAATCATCTCTGCCCAATGGCGTGCGGGATCTGTTAGTTGGCTTGAGCGCCTTCTCAACTAATCGTGCTTGAAGAAGCACCAAGGAGACTGAAAACGTGACCACCCGTATTGGTATTAACGGCTTCGGCCGTATCGGCCGCAACTACTTCCGCGCCGCACTCGCCCAGGGGGCAGACCTCGAGATCGTTGCCGTCAACGACCTCACCAGCCCGGAAGCCCTGGCCCACCTCTTCAAGTACGACTCCGTGGGCGGCCGCCTGAAGGAGTCCATCGAGGTCAAGGACGGCAACATCGTCGTCGACGGCAAGACCGTCAAGGTCCTCGCAGAGCGCGATCCGGCCAAGCTGCCCTGGGCCGAGCTCGGCGTTGACGTCGTGATCGAATCCACCGGCTTCTTCACCAAGGCCGCCGACGCGCAGAAGCACATCGATGCCGGTGCCAAGAAGGTCCTGATCTCCGCCCCCGCCTCGGACGAGGACATCACGATCGTGATGGGCGTCAACGACGGGCTCTACGACCCCGCCGCGCACCACATCATCTCCAACGCCTCCTGCACCACCAACTGCCTCGGCCCGCTGGCCAAGGTGATCAACGACGCCTTCGGCATCGAGCGCGGACTGATGACCACGATCCACGCCTACACCGCCGACCAGAACCTGCAGGACGGCCCGCACAAGGACCTCCGCCGTGCCCGCGCCGCCGCCATCAACATGGTCCCCACCTCCACGGGTGCGGCCAAGGCAATCGGCCTGGTCCTGCCGGAGCTCAAGGGCAAGCTCGATGGCTACGCCATCCGCGTGCCGGTGCCCACCGGCTCCGCAACGGACCTCACCGTCGTCGTCTCCCGCGAGACCACCGTCGAGGAAGTGAACGCCGCCCTCAAGGCTGCCTCCGAGACCCCCGAGCTCAAGGGCCTGCTGACCTACACCGATGAGCCGATCGTTTCCTCGGACATCGTCGGGGACCCGGCATCCTCCATCTTTGACTCCGGCCTGACCAAGGTGATCGGCAACCAGGTCAAGGTTGTTTCCTGGTATGACAACGAATGGGGCTACTCCAACCGCCTCGTGGACCTCACGGAGCTCGTCGCAGCCAAGCTGGGCTAGGGTAAGACTCATGACATTCCACACCCTCGACGAACTGATCGCTGATGGTGTCCGCGGGCGGTACGTTCTGGTCAGAAGTGACCTGAACGTGCCGCTCGACGGCTCTACAGTGACTGACGACGGCCGCATCAAGGCCTCCCTTCCAGTGCTGGCGAAGCTCTCGGACGCCGGTGCCCGTGTGCTGGTCACGGCACACCTCGGCCGCCCCAAGGGCGCCCCGGAGGAGAAGTACTCACTCAAGCCCGCCGCGGCCCGGCTGGCGGAGCTCGCCCCGTTCAAGGTCTCCCTCGCGGCAGACACTGTCGGCGACGCCGCCAAGGCATCGGCCGCCTCGCTGCAGGACGGGGAAGCCCTCGTCCTGGAGAATGTGCGCTTCGACGCCCGCGAAACCTCAAAGGACGACGCGGAGCGCGGGGCGTTCGCTGATGAACTGGTGGCCCTCACGGGATCCAACGGCGCCTTCGTGGACGACGCGTTCGGTGCCGTGCACCGCAAGCATGCGTCCGTCTACGACGTCGCCACCCGGCTGCCGTCCTACCAGGGCGACCTGGTGCGCACCGAGGTCGAGGTGCTGCGCAAGCTCACCACCGACACGCAGCGCCCCTACGTCGTTGTGCTCGGCGGTTCCAAGGTCTCGGACAAACTCGCCGTAATCGACAACCTCATCGGCAAGGCGGACACCATCCTGGTCGGCGGTGGCATGTTGTTCACCTTCCTCGCCGCCGCGGGCCACAAGGTGGCCGGCAGCCTGCTGGAAGCGGACCAGATCCCCGTCGTGCAGGAGTACCTCAAACGCGCAGCGGACGCCGGGACGGAATTTGTGGTTCCCACCGACGTTGTGGTGGCCAGCAGGTTCGCCGCCGACGCCGGGCATGAAACGGTGCGCGCCGACGCGATTGAAGAAAGCAGCTTCGGCGCCCAGGGCATCGGCCTGGACATCGGCCCGGAATCGGCGGCCTCCTTCGCGGAACGGATCAAGGGCGCCCGGACGGTGTTCTGGAATGGGCCCATGGGTGTGTTCGAGTTCCCGGCCTTCGCCGCCGGCACCCGGGCCATCGCCCAGGCGCTGACCGAGACCGGTGCATTCACCGTGGTCGGTGGCGGCGACTCCGCCGCCGCGGTCCGGACCCTCGGCTTCGCCGATGACCAGTTCGGGCACATTTCCACCGGCGGCGGCGCCAGCCTCGAGTACCTTGAAGGCAAGGAACTCCCCGGCCTGAGCATTCTGGACCGCTAGACCAGCCAGCCGGCAGGGCGCCTGTCCCAGGACGGGCGCCCTGCCGGCTGTTCCACTGCTAAGAACATTTTGGAGACCACGTGACTACGTCAACCAACGGCAAATTCGACCGCACGCCCTTCATTGCAGGCAACTGGAAGATGAACATGGACCATGTCCAGGGCATCACCCTCCTGCAGAAACTCGCCTGGACCCTGTCCGACGCCAAGCACGACTACAGCCGCGTGGAGGTCTCCGTCTTCCCGCCGTTCACCGACCTCCGCGGTGTCCAGACGCTGGTCCAGGGCGATGAACTCAAGGTCGTCTACGGCGGCCAGGATCTCTCCCCGTTCGACTCCGGCGCGTACACCGGGGACATCTCCGGCCAGTTCCTCGCCAAGCTCGGCTGCAGCTACGTCCTCGTCGGCCACAGTGAACGCCGCACCCTCCACCACGAATCCGACGAGGTGCTGAACGCCAAGACCAAGGCAGCCTTCCGGCACGACATCACCCCCGTGCTTTGCGTCGGCGAAGGACTGGAAATCCGGCAGGCCGGGACGCACGTCGACCACACGCTGGCGCAGCTGCGCGCCGGAGTCGAGGGCCTCACCCCCGAGCAGGCCGCTGAGCTCGTCGTCGCCTATGAGCCGGTCTGGGCCATCGGAACCGGCGAGGTCGCCGGACCGGGTGACGCCCAGGAAATGTGCGCCGCCCTCCGCGCCGAGCTCGCCACCCTCTTCGGGTCGGACACCGCGGCCAGGACCCGGCTGCTGTACGGCGGCTCGGTCAAGGCCAACAATGCCGCCTCAATCCTCAACGAACGCGACGTGGACGGATTGCTGGTCGGTGGTGCCAGCCTGGATGCCGCCGAGTTTGCTAATATTGTCAGGTTCGAGAGTCACCTGCTGACGGATTAGTCCGGACACAATCGTGGCCCCCGCAATCCAAATCTTCTGAAAGGCCGTCGTGGACGTTCTTCATGTCATTCTGCAGGTTCTCCTGGGTATCACCAGCCTCCTGCTGACCTTGCTCATCCTGCTCCACAAGGGACGCGGCGGCGGTCTGTCCGACATGTTCGGCGGCGGCATGAGCTCCGGTCTCAGCTCCTCGGGCGTGGCCGAGCGGAACCTGAACCGCTTCACAGTCATCCTCGGGGTCACCTGGGGCGTCGTCATCATCGGCCTTGGCCTGATCATGCGTTTCAGCGGCGGCGGCGACTCCTAAGACAGCTGCCGAAAAACTTCATAAGGGGTCCTTATGGCCCTCCCCGGCATCGGGAACTGCGAACTACACTTTGGCTGATTGCAATGCGCATTCCGCCCGCTGAGTAGCCAGGAGTTCCCGATGCTGCATTCCGCCTCCGGATTCCGGGGCATCCGAGTAGGAGCCACCGAAGGGGCCACGCCCCGGCACGAACCGCTTGACGGCACCGCTGCCCGCACACCCCGCATCCGCGTCAGCTACCGGTGCGCCAAAGGCCACGAGACGCCCCTGGTCTTCGCCCAGTTGCCCGACGACCAGATCCCCGGCGTTTGGGACTGCCGCCGCTGCGGCGGAACGGCCACCCGGGACGAGGCACAGTTCGCGCTTGAGGACGTCCCGGTGGAAGGCTACAAAAGCCACCTGGAGTACGTTAAAGAGCGGCGCTCCAGCCAGGACGCCGAAGACGTGCTGGCCGGAGCGCTCGAAAGACTGCGGGCAAACCGGATCCTTCCGGAGGAATAGCCGCAAGGGGCAGTGCACCGGACCGGCCGCCCCGGGCTAGCTCTTGCGGACCAGCTGCTGCGGAACCCGGGAAGCCGCGTTCTCGTCGATCAGCCAGAGCGTTTCCATCCGGCCCCGCGGACCGGCCGCCGGCACCTGCACCGGGTTGGCGCCCGCGAGGGCCAGCCCCACGGCGCCGGCCTTGTCCTCGCCGGCGACGACCATCCAGATCTCCGACGCCGTGTTGATGGCAGGCAGGGTCAGCGAAATGCGCTCCGGCGGCGGCTTGGGGGAGTTGCGGACCCCCACCACGAGGAGTTCCTTCTCGCGGATGCCGGCCTGTTCCGGGAAGAGCGACGCGACATGCGCGTCCGGTCCCACACCGAGCAGGACGATGTCGAAGCGGGGGAGGCGCGCCGGGTGTTCGGGCCGGTCATCGGACATGTCCGCGGCGTGTTCCGCGGCAGCTGCCTCGCTGAGCCGGCGGGCGTAGTCGGCGGCCGCCTCCTCGGGGGAACCGAAGTCTCCGGTGGCCCCCGGCACGTGGATCCGTGCCGGGTCCGCGTTGATGTGCGCGAGCAGCGCCTCCTGGGCCTGGACGGCATTGCGCTCGGGATCCCGGGCCGCGACGAAGCGTTCGTCCCCCCACCAGAAATTGACCTTGGACCAGTCGACGGCGCCGGACGCCGGCGACTCGGCCACGGCCTTGAGCGAGCCGATGCCCATCGATCCCCCGGTAAGCACCACCGTCGCCTCACCGTACTTGTCCTGGATGTCCACCAGTTTGGTGATCAGGCGGGCCGCGATGGCGGCCATGAGGACGGACGAGTCGGGATGGATGCTTACTCTGGGGTCAGCGCTCACTGGGACGGACACTCCTTAGATTGGTACGTGGCAGTCCAATAGTAATCACTTCACCGAACACTTCATCCGGGTCGAGGCGGCGCAGTTCTTCGGCGAGGCAGTCCTTCAGGCTCCGGCGCGGCAGGGAGATCCGCTGCACCGGCTGCCCGGGCTGGCTCAGTTCCGCCACGGTCAGGCCCGGCCGGAACAGCTGGACGTCGCCCGCGGTGCGGGTCAGGCGCACACGCCGGATCCCGGTGCCGGCCGGGTCCGCGACAATCGTCACCGGGGCGTCGAGGGCCAGGGTCAGCCACGCCGCCAGCAGGATGGTGCTGGGGGAGTCCGACGCGCCTTCGACGGCGACGGCCGTCACCGGTGAACCGTCCACCTGGTCCAGGACCGCGGCGAGCTGGATCCGCCAGTTGGTCAGGCGGGTCCAGGCCAGGTCCGTGTCCCCGGCCTTGTAGGTGCGGCGGATGTTGTCCAGCGCGCGTTGCGGATCGGACTCGTTGGCCGAGTCGGTGATCCGGCGGTGAGCGATCCGGCCGATGGACGTCTCGCAGGCGCTCTTCGGGGCGCCGTGCGGCCACCAGGCCACAATCGGCGCATCGGGCAGCAGCAGCGCCGCGACGAGGGATTCACTTTCCTCCGCCAGTTCGCCGTAACCGCGCAGCAGGATGACCTCGGAGGCTCCGGCGTCGCCGCCCACCCGGATCTGCGCATCAAGCCGGGTCGGGGCCTTGGCGCCGGCGTCGGCGAGGACGATGATCCGGCAGGGGTGCTCCCGGCTGGCCTCGTTGGCGGCCTCGATGGCCTCCTCTTCCAGCCCGGACTTGGTGACGACCACGAGGGTCAGCACCCGGCCCAGGGCAATCACGCCGCCCTGCTCGCGCAGGGCCATGATCTTCTTGGAAATCTTGGAGGTGGTGGTGTCGGGTAGATCTACGATCATGGCCTTCTCCAGGTTCGTCCGTCACGGGCAAGGAGCTCGTCGGCGGAGGCAGGTCCCCAGCTTCCGGGGGCATAGGGTTCGGGCTGTTCGTCCAGGGACGCCCAGTAGTCCTCGAACGGGTCGAGGATCTTCCAGGACAGCTCAACTTCGGCGTGGCGGGGGAACAGCGGCGGCTCGCCGAGGAGCACATCGAGGATGAGCCGTTCGTAGGCCTCCGGGCTGGATTCCGTGAATGAGTGGCCGTAGCCGAAGTCCATCGTGACGTCGCGGACTTCCATCTGCGTGCCGGGAACCTTGGAACCGAACCGTATGGTGGCGCCCTCGTCGGGCTGGACCCGGATCACCACGGCGTTCTGGCCGAAGTCGTCCTCGCCATGGTCCGTGAAGAGCAGGTTGGGCGCGCGTTTGAGCACCACCGCGATCTCCGTCACCCGGCGGCCCAGCCGCTTGCCGGCGCGCAGGTAGAACGGCACCCCGGACCAGCGCCGGGTGTGGATGTCCACCCGGATCGCGGCAAACGTCTCGGTCTTGGAGTCGGTCGGGATACCCTCCTCTTCCAGGTATCCCACGACCTTCTCGCCGCCCTGCCAGCCGCCGGTGAACTGCCCGCGCGCCGAGTGGGTGGACAGGTCCTCGGGTAGCCGGACGGCGGCCAGGACCTTTTCCTTCTCGGCGCGGAGGTCATCGGCGTTGAAGGAAATCGGCTCCTCCATCGCGGTCAGGGCCAGCAGCTGCAGCAGATGGTTCTGGATGACGTCGCGGGCCGCGCCGACGCCGTCGTAGTATCCCGCCCGGCCGCCGGTGCCGATGTCCTCGGCCATGGTGATCTGGACGTGGTCCACGTAGTTCGCGTTCCAGAGCGGCTCAAAGAGCTGGTTGGCGAAGCGCAGCGCCAGGATGTTCTGCACCGTCTCCTTGCCCAGGTAGTGGTCGATCCGGAAGACCGCGTCCGGCGGGAACACCGACTCCACAATGTCGTTGAGCTGCCGGGCCGACTCGAGATCGTGGCCGAACGGCTTCTCGATCACGACGCGGCGCCACTTGTCACCCTCGGCCTGGGCCAGTCCGTGCTTGGAGAGCTGCCGGCAGACCAGTTCAAAGGCCTTCGGCGGGATGGAGAGGTAGAACGCATGGTTGCCGCGCGTTCCGCGCTGCTCATCGAGTTCGTCGATGGTTTCGGACAGCCGCTTGAAGGCGTCGTCGTCGTCGAACTCGCCCTGCACGAAGCGGACGCCCTGCGCGAGCTGCTCCCACACCGTCTCATCGAACGGTGTCCGGGCGTAGGCCTTGACCGCGGCCTTCACCTCGGCGGCGAAGTCCTCGTTCTCCCAGTTCCGCCGGGCAAAACCCACCAGGGCGAAGCTCGGCGGCAACAGCCCGCGGTTGGCCAGGTCGTACACGGCCGGCATGAGTTTCTTGCGGGCGAGGTCCCCCGTGACCCCGAACAGGACCAGCGACGACGGCCCCGCAATACGGTTCAGGCGCCGGTCCCGCGGGTCCCGGAGCGGATTGCGCCCCCGGCCCGCGGACGTCCGGCCGCTGTTGTATTTATCTGGCATGGTTGCTTGGGTGCCTTAGCTTTCGGAGGAGGGGACTGCCTGGCCGGCCAGTGTGGAGATGATCTCCTGGAGCTGCCTGACGCCGGCGGCGCGGTCCGTGAGGTGCAGCCGGAGGACCGGGCGGCCGTGGTCGGAGAGGACCTGCGCGTCGCCGGCGGCCTGGGCCGTGATGAGTTCGCCGAAGCTGAACGGACGGTCCGGGATGGCCAGGTCGGTGGCGGCCGCGGCTGTCACCTGCAGGAAAACACCGATTGCGGGTCCGCCCTTGTGGAACTGGCCGGTGGAGTGCAGGAAGCGCGGGCCCCAGCCGAAGGTCACGGGACGGCCGCTGAGCGCTGCCAGCTGGTCCCGGACACCCTCGAACGGTGCGTAGGCGAGCCGGTCGAAGTAGGCCTGGACACTCAGGTAGCTGTCCGGGCGCAGTTCGCCCAGCAGGGCGCTGACAGCCCCGGCCGCCGTGGTGGCACCGGTCAGCCATTCCCCGCCGCGGACCTCGATGGCGCCGTCGGTGAACGCGGCCGGCGTCGGTTCCGGCTGCGCGTCGAGCAGGCCGCGGGCGGCCACCTTGGCGGCTTCGACGTCGGGCTGGTCATAGGGGTTGATTCCGAGCAGCCGGCCGGCCACGGCGGTGGCAAACTCCCACGTCATCATCTGGGTGGGCAGTCCGCCGGCGATCGCGACCTCGTTTTCGCCGAGTTCGACGTCGGCGTCCGCCGCGACGAGGCGGATGACCAGGACGTCGGGAGCGCCGAGGGTGGCCTCCGGGGAGGAGGGCCCGGCGACAACCGGCAGCACGCCGGTGCCGAGCTTGCCGGTGGACTCGGCGATGAGCTGTTCGGCCCAGTCCGCGAAGCCCTTGATGCCGGAGCCGTCCTCGGCGATGACGATCTTGTTGCGCAGCGGGCTGGTGCCGCCCAGCGCCGCACCGAGGGCGAGGCCGATGTTCTCCTCGCCGTCCTCGTTGAGGACCTCGGCGGCTTCCTCCGCTTCGTCCAGGAACGCCTGGATGTCCACGCCGGCCAGGCCGCAGGGCACCATCCCGAACGCGGTGAGCGCCGAGTAGCGTCCGCCGACGTGGGGGTCGGCGTTGAACACGGCGCGGTACCCGGCCTCGCGCGAGGCCTTGTCCAGCGGGGACCCCGGATCGGTGACGATGATGATCCGGCTCTTCGCGTCGATCCCGGCCTCGGTGAAGGCGTGCTCGAAGATCCGGCGCTGGGAATCGGTCTCCAGGGTGGAGCCGGACTTGGAGGACACCACGATGGCGGTTTCGGCCAGCCGGTCCGCGACGGCGGCGGCGACCTGCTCCGGGTCGGTGCTGTCCAGCACTGTCAGCTCGACGCCGGCCGTTCCGGCGATGACCTCGGGTGCCAGCGAGGAGCCGCCCATGCCGCACAGGACAATCCGGCTGACGCCCTCGGCGCGCAGCGCGCCGCGGAGTGCCAGGATGTCCGTGACCAGCGGCTGGGAGACGGTGGCCGCCTCGACCCAGCCGAGCCGGACGGAAGCCTCGGCCTCGGCGTCGGGACCCCACAGCGTGGCGTCCTTGGCGAAGATCCGGGTGGCGACCTTGTCTGCCAGCAGGGCGGGCAAGTGCTGGTCGTGGGCCAGGCGGGCGGCGCCGGTGGCGTCGTAGCTGAGAGTGGTCATGGGGACTAGGCGTCCTTCCGTGCGGCGGAGAGGGCAACCTCGACGTCGGCGAGGAGTTCCTTCCAGCTGGCCACGAACTTGTCGAGGCCCTCGGATTCGAGGACGGCGACGACCTCGTTGTAGGAGATGCCGAGGGCATCCAGGGCATTCAGCGTGGCGTTGGCGTCGTCGTAGCTGCGGCTGATCGTGTTGCCCGTGACGGTGCCGTGGTCGAACGTGGCGTCGAGCGTCTTTTCCGGCATGGTGTTCACGACGCCGGGGGCGACGAGTTCGGTGACGTAGAGGGTGTCCGGGTAGGCGGGGTCCTTGACGCCGGTGGAGGCCCAGAGCGGACGCTGCGGGAGGGCGCCGGCATCGGCCAGAAGGGCCCAGCGTTCGGTGGAGAAGAGTTCCTCGTAGACCTGGTAGGCCAGGCGGGCGTTCGCCACACCGGCTTTGCCCTTGAGGGCGCGGGCCTCGTCGGTGCCGATCGCGTCGAGGCGCTTGTCGATTTCGGAGTCCACGCGGGAGACGAAGAAGGACGCGACCGAGTGGATCCGGGAGAGGTCGTGGCCGTTGTCCTTGGCCTGCTCCAGGCCGGACTGGAAGGCGTTGATGACGGCGCGGTAGCGCTCGAGCGAGAAGATCAGCGTGACGTTGACGCTGATGCCGGCCGCGAGGGTGGCGGTGATGGCTTCAAGGCCCTCGAGGGTGGCGGGGATCTTGATCAGGACGTTGTCCTTGTTGACCTGGGCGTAGAGTTCCTTGGCCTCGGTGATCGTGCCGGCGGTGTCCCAGGCCAGGCGGGGGTCAACCTCGATCGAGACGCGCCCGTCGACTCCGCTGGTGGCTGCTGCCACCGGGGCGAAGAGGTCGCAGGCGTCGGCGACGTCGGTGGTGGTGATCGCGAAGACTGTCTCCTCGACGCTGGCGCCGGCGGCGGCCTTGGCGGCGATGATGGCGTCGTAGTCGTGGCCGGTGGTGATGGCTGCGTGGAAGATGGACGGGTTGGTGGTGACACCGACGACGTTCTTCTCCTCGATCAGCTTGCGCAGGGTGCCGGTGTCGAGGCGGCCGCGGGAGAGGTCATCGAGCCAGATGGAGACACCGGCATCGGACAGCTGTTGCGTGGGGGTGGTCATGTGTGACTCCTGAAGTCTGGGGCCGCCGCCGCGATTCTGGGGCGGCGGCCCGGTTAAGCGAGGGGTGGGGGTCAGGCCGGGAGGCCTGCGAGGGATTCCTTGGCCGCGGCGGCCACTGCCTCCGCGGTGATGCCGAATTCCTGGAACAGGCGCTTGTAATCCGCCGAGGCGCCGAAGTGCTCAAGGCTGATGGAACGGCCGGCGTCGCCGACGAATTCGCGCCAGCCCAGGGCAAGTCCGGCTTCGACGGACACCCGTGCCTTCACGGCCGCCGGGAGCACCGCTTCGCGGTAGGCGGGGTCCTGCTTGTTGAACCACTCCACGCACGGCATGGAGACGACGCGGGTGGGAATGCCGTCGGCCTGCAGCGCCTCGCGGGCCTGCACGGCCAGCTGGACCTCCGAGCCGGTGCCGATCAGAATGACCTGCGCCGTGGCGGTCTGGCCGTCCCGGGAGGCTTCGGCCAGGACGTACCCGCCCTTGGCGACGCCGGCGGTGGAACCGAAGGTGTCGGCCTCCGCGTCGGACGTTCCGCGGGCGTAGGTGGGGATGTTCTGGCGGGTCAGTACGATGCCGGCGGGGTTGGCGTGGTTTTCGAGCATGACCTTCCAGGCGGCCGCGACCTCGTTCGCATCTCCCGGGCGGACCACGTCCAGGCCCGGGATCGCGCGGAGGGCGGCGAGCTGCTCCACCGGCTGGTGGGTCGGGCCGTCTTCGCCGAGGCCGATCGAGTCGTGGGTCCAGACGTACAGCGACGGGACGCCCATGAGGGCGCCGAGGCGGATCGCCGGGCGCTGGTAGTCACTGAAGATCAGGAAGGTGCCGGAGAACGCGCGGGTGCGGCCGTGCAGGGCAATGCCGTTGACGATCGACGCGGCGGCGTGCTCGCGGATGCCGAAGTGCAGCACCCGGCCGTAGGGGTTGCCCTTCCAGGCGTCCGTGGAGCGGGAGACCGGGATGAACGAGGGCGAGCCCTCGATCGTGGTGTTGTTGGACTCGGCGAGGTCGGCGGAACCGCCCCAGAGCTCCGGCATGACCGGGCCGATCGCGTTCAGGACCTTGCCGGACGCGGCGCGGGTCGAGACGTCCTTGCCGGCTTCGAATACCGGCAGGGCGGCGTCGAGTTCGGCGGGGAGCTTGCGGGCCTCGATGCGCTCCAGCAGGGCCGCACCCCCGGGGTTGGCCGACTGCCAGGCCTCGAAGGTCTCCTGCCAGGCGGTGCGGGCGGCCGCGCCGCGGTCCACGGCTTCCCGGGTGTGGGCCAGGACGTCGTCGTCGACCTGGAAGGAACGCTCCGGGTCGAATCCGAGGACCTTCTTCAGGGCCGCGACTTCCTCGGCGCCCAGGGCGGAGCCGTGGATCTTGCCGGTGTTCTGCTTCTTGGGGGCCGGGTAGCCGATGATGGTGCGCAGCGAGATGATGGAGGGCTTGCCCGTCTCGGCCTTGGCGGCCAGCAGGGCGGCGTGCAGTTCGGCCACGTCCTCCTTGTACTCGCCGGTCCGGGTCCAGTCCACGCGCTGGGTGTGCCAGCCGTAGGCCTCGTAGCGGGCCAGGACATCCTCGGTGAACGCGATGTCGGTGTCGTCCTCGATCGAGATGTGGTTCTCGTCGTAGATCACCACGAGGTTGCCGAGCTCCTGGTGCCCGGCGAGCGAGGACGCCTCGGACGTCACGCCTTCCTGGAGGTCGCCGTCGGAGGCAATGACCCAGATGGTGTGGTCGAACGGGCTGGCGCCCTCGGCGGCGTCGGCGTTGAACAGCCCGCGCATCCGGCGCTGGGAGTACGCGAACCCGACCGCGGAGGCCAGGCCCTGGCCCAGCGGGCCGGTGGTGATTTCCACGCCGGCGGTGTGCTTGTACTCCGGGTGCCCCGGGGTCAGCGAACCCCAGGTCCGCAGCGCCTCCAGGTCCTTCAGTTCCAGGCCGTAGCCGGAGAGAAACAGCTGGATGTACAGCGTCAGGGAGGTGTGGCCGGGGGAGAGGACGAACCGGTCCCGTCCCAGCCAGTCGGGGTTCTTCGGGTCGTGCCGCATCAGCTTCTGGAAGAGAAGGTAAGCGGCCGGAGCCAGGCTCATCGCGGTGCCGGGGTGGCCGTTACCGACCTTCTCCACAGCATCGGCGGCGAGCACCCGGACCGTGTCCACGGCGCGCTGGTCCAAGCTGGTCCATGACAGTTCTTGCTCTTCCAAATGTGGCACGAAAACCGGGCCCCTCTCTGTGCTGACGGCGGGTGGTATGGCCAGTCCCGTCCGGGGCACAGTTCGGTGCCCGCTGCGGTACGTACCAGCCGTTCACCATCGAAACGTTGATCTAGCATTCAGTCGCGTGTGCAAATGCACGTCTGCAGTCACTGCAGGCAGATACCGCAGACAACCGGACGGCCGTTTTGGCCGTGGCCCGTGCGCGCTGATCTGCAGACAGCTTAGCCCCATTCCACCGGCCGGGTGCGGTATATCTCACCAAATGGACCGGTTTTGTCGCTTATATGAATCACCGGCGCCCGCGGCCGCGGTGAAGCCGCGTTAACCTTTTCGAATCATGCGCGCCCGGCGGCCACATCCGCCGGCGAATCCGCCGGACCGTTGCGCCTGTGCCTGCGCGGTATGATGGGTCGTGGCTACCAACGGGGGCGGGGACACGCCTGTGCGCTGCGCGCGGACCCCCCGAGATGCACCCCGCGTTGCGGAACCAGCCGGACTGAACAGCCAGACAGAACAGAGTGACTGCCACCGTGAGCACAACAGATACGCCGCTGAACGCTTCCCCCACCCGCGGAAGCATCGGCTTCGCCCGCAAAGCCAAGGCCTATCTGGCGCTCACGAAACCCCGCGTCATCGAACTCCTGCTGGTGAGCACCCTGCCGACCATGATCTACGCGGAACGCGGCTTCCCCTCGATCGGCCTGATCCTGGCAACCCTCGTGGGCGGCGCCTTTGCCGCCGGCAGCGCGGGCGCCTTCAACTGCTACATCGACCGCGACATCGACAAGCTCATGCACCGCACCGAGAACCGGCCCCTCGTCACCGGCGAGGTCACACCCCGCGAGGCGCTGATCTTCTCCTGGCTCCTCGGCGCGGCAGCGATCGCGATCCTGTGGTTCGGGGCCAACCCGCTCGCGGCGTGGCTGGGCGTCGGCGCGATTGTCTTCTACGTGGTCATCTACACCATGATCCTCAAGCGCCGCACGGCGCAGAACATCGTCTGGGGCGGGGCGGCCGGCTGCTTCCCCGTGCTGATTGCCTGGGCCGCGGTGACCAACACGGTTCAGTGGCCCGCCATCGTGCTCTTTATGATCATCTTCCTGTGGACCCCGCCGCACTACTGGCCGCTGTCCATGCGCTACGGCGAGGACTACCGCAACGCCAATGTGCCCATGCTCGGCGCGATCGCCGGGGCCAAGGTGGTCTCCGTCCAGGTGGTCCTGTACGCGTGGGCCATGGTGGCCTGCTCGCTGCTGCTGGTTCCGGCCGGCGGCGCCGGCTGGGTCTACACCGTGACAGCAGTGCTCGCCGGTGCGTGGTTCCTCTACGAATCGCATGCGCTGTACAGCCGGGCGCAGGCCGGCGATGTGTCCAACAAGGGCGCCATGAAGGTCTTCCACGGCTCGATCAGCTACCTGACCCTGCTCTTCATCGCCCTGGCCATCGACCCGTTCGTCGGCTCCGCCATCATGGCCGGTTAGGCACCACCCCCTCCCACCTCCAGCAACGCATTCATACAGCAACGCGGGGTCACTTACGGTCCATCCAGAGCTTCCGGATGGGCGGTAAGTGACCCCGCGTTGTTTGTGGGGGCGGGCTACTTGACCGGGCTGCTGCGGGCCAGATCGGCGGCGTTGGTGGCCGCGCTCATCAGCAGCGCCGCCGCCAGCATGTGCGCCGCGACCAGGAGCGCCGGGATGCCGTTGTAGTACTGCGTGAAGCCGATGACGGCCTGCAGTACCGTAACGCCCAGGAGCATGAGGACGGCGGTGCGGAACGGGCCCGGAATCCGGCCGCGGATAACGAGGTACACGGCGAGCAGCGCCCCGGCCGTCACCAGGTACGCCGGCACCGCGTGGATGTGCGCGAACAGATCCCAGTCCAGGTCGTTGCGCGGGGCATCGGCGTCACCCGCGTGGGGGCCGGCGCCGGTGACGACGACACCCAGGCAGACCGCCACGGCGGAGAACAGCGCGACGGCGCTCATCAACGGGCGCGCGATGCCCGGCAGGGGGGCAAGTTCAGCCACCCGGAATTTCCCTGCCCGGCCGAAGGCACGGTTGACCAGCAGGGTGGCCAGGACCACAAGGGCCATCGAGACCAGGAAGTGCAGGCCCACCACCCAGGGGTTCAGCTGGGTCAGCACGGTGATGCCGCCGATGACGGCCTGCGCCGGGATGCTGGCGAGCAGGCCGAGGGCCAGCAGGAAGAGGTCGCGGCGCTCCTTGCGGAGGTTCCACAGGTACACCAGCATCGCGACGGCGACGGCGGCCAGCGCGAAGGTCAGCAGGCGGTTGCCGAATTCAATGATGCCGTGGATCCCCATTTCCGGGGTGTTCACCAGGGACGAGTCCGTGCAGCGGGGCCAGGTGGGGCAGCCCAGGCCGGAGGCGGTGAGGCGGACGGCGCCGCCGGTGACGATCAGGAGGGTCTGTCCGATCAGGGACAGGACCGCCAGCCGCTTCACCGTCTTGTTGACGGTGACGGGCAGCCAGGCGACGTTCCGGGAAACGGTCCGGGGAGGGCGGGAGTCCGTGCTCACAGTTTTCTCAATTCCATTTGAACCAACGGGTTGCTGCGCCGCCGGCGATCGCCGTCCAGAGCAGCAGGACAAGAACCGGGCCGGGGCTGACGCTGCCGGCCAGGAAAGCTTCCCTTAGGGCCTGCCCCAGGGCGCCGGAGGGGAGTAAGTGCACGATCGCCTGCAGCAGGGCGGGCAGCCGTTCGGCCGGGATCACGATCCCGCCGAGGGCGCCCAGCAGGATCCACAGCAGGTTGGTGATCGCGAGGGTCGCTTCCGGGCGGACGGTGCCCGCGACGAGCAGGCCCAGTGCGGTGAAGGCCGCGGCGCCGAGGACCAGCAGGGCCAGCCCCGGTGCCCAGCCCAGCGGATCCGGCTGCCAGCCCAGAACCAGGGCAACGGCCGTGACCACCAGCACCTGCAGGGCCAGCACGGCGAGGACCGCGAGGATCTTCCCGGCGATCAGCCCGGTGCGGCCCAGCGGCGTGGTGGACAGGAAGCGCAGGACGCCGTAGCGGCGGTCAAAACCGGTGGAGATGCCTTGGCCGGTGAACGCGGTGGACATGGCACACAGCGCCAGGATGCCCGGCACGGCGACATTGATCCGGCTGGCACCGAACCCGTCCAGCAGGGGCATCACCGTCAGTCCCACCATGGCCAGCAGCGGCAGCACAATCGCCAGGATCAGCTGTTCGCCGTTGCGGAGCATGGTGATGGTCTCGTACTTGCCCTGGAGCACGATGCGCCGCAGCAGCGGTGCCGGTGCGCTGCCGAGGGGGCGGCCCTGCCGGCCGCTGCCGGGCAGCGTGTTACCCAGGGCGGCACTGTGGCGGGTCATCGGATCTCCCTTCCGGAGATGTCGAGGAAGACGTCCTCAAGACTGCGGGCTTCAAGGCTCAGCGAGCGGGGCATGATTCCCCGGGCGGCCCACCACGCGGTGATCGCCGCGAGGTCAGCGGCGGTCAGCGCGCCGGTGGCGGCGTAGCTGCCGGCCCGGGCTTCGGTGACGTCGACGCCGTCGGGCAGCACCCCGGTGAAGTCCAGGCCGGGTTCGGTCTCGAACAGCAGGGTGCGGATGTGCTGTTCCCCGGCGTCCGGCGGCAGGGGGTGCTGCAGGAGCTGCGCGACCGTCCCCTCGGCGACATTGCGGCCGGCGTCGATGATGTACACGTAGTCGGCGAGGCGCTGGGCGTCATCCATCAGGTGCGTGGTGAGGATGATCCCCATCCCGCGGTTCCGCAGTTCGGAGATGAGCTCGAACACGAGTTGGCGCGACTGCGGGTCCAGTCCGGCGCTCGGCTCGTCCAGGAAGAGCACCTCGGGGTTGCCCACGAGGGCGGCCGCCAGCGCGAGCCGCTGCTTCTGCCCGCCGGAGAGCCGCCGCACGGAGGTCCGGCTGAAGCTGTCGATGCCGAGGCGTTCGATGAGCTCCCCGACCGGCCAGGGGTCCGCGTACATGCCGGCAATGTGCTTGAGCAGGGGGATGGGCCGGGCCGACGGCGGCAGCCCGCCATCCTGCAGCATCACCCCGACGCGGGCGCGCAGTGCTGCCCCGGCGGTGTCCGGGTCCTCGCCCAGCAGGCTGATGCTGCCGTGGGTGCGTTTCTGCAGTCCCTGGGCGCATTCGATGGTGGTGGTCTTGCCGGCGCCGTTGGCTCCGAGCAGGGCCGTAACCTGGCCGGGTTCGGCGACGAGGGAAAGCCCGCTGACCACCCGCAGCATTTTGCCGTCGAGGGTGGGCAGTGGACCAACATCCTTGACTAGCCCGCTGATGGACAGGACGGGGGATTCGGGAGATCGCACCACAGCATTCTACGGGAAGTAGTACGTCCCGATCCGGCCGGCGGCCGACGGCGGCCCGGGGGCTGTCCGCGGCGGCCCCGCCCACCGGGTAACGGGGGATAGCCATGCCTTACTGGATCGGGGGACTAAATTACGACATCATTGTGTTGTGTATTCCATGAGACCCTCCATTTCTGTCGCCCTTGCCGGGCGCGGTCGCTCACGCGCGGCGTCTGACGCCGTGTCCGGGCCGGCGGGATCCGTTGCAGCCCAGGCGGCAACCGCGTTCCCGGCAGCCGACGCCGAGGAGCGCACCCGGGACCGCGTGCTGAACGCGGTGCTGGAACACGGTCCCATCAGCGCCGCGGAACTCGGCGATCTGCTGGGCTTCACGCCGGCCGCCGTCCGCCGCCACCTGGACCACCTTTCCCGTAACGGGGTCATCGAGGTCAAGCGGGCAGCCCGTGCCGGCGCCGGCGCAGGGCGTCCCGCCCGCCGTTATGTCCTCAGTTCCCAGGGCCAGTCCAGCCTCGGAAACGACTACCTGGACATCGCCACCCTCGCGCTGCAGCGCCTCGGTGAAATCGCCGGCCCCGAAGCCGTGCGGCAGTTCGCCGTCGAACGCTTCGGCGCGATGGAACGCCGCTACGCGCCGGAGATCGACGCCGCCGGCCCGGATATCACCGCCCGGGCGCAGGCGCTGTCGGAGGCGCTGAGCCGGGACGGCTTCGTGGCCTCCACGGCGTCGATCGAAGCCAGGGCGCCCCTGCCGGCGGCGCTCTCCAGCGTCCAGCTCTGCCAGGGACACTGCCCCATCCAGCAGCTCGCCGCGCAGTTCCCGGTGTTCTGCGACGTCGAGACGGACGTGTTCTCCCGGCTCGTCGGCGTCGACGTCCGCCGGCTCTCCACGCTGGCACGCGGCGGCCATGTCTGCACCACCCACATACCTACAGGCCGTCCGGCGGCCAGGGGGCCTCACAGCCCCGCAACCACCCCGGGCAACCTGGACGAAGTATCCAACCATCTGCAAGAAAGGCCGTGATGACGGACCAACTATCAGAGAAGAAGGTTGCTGAATCCACTGTGATCTCGGAGATTCTGGAAAAGAATCCCGAGCTCCACGGAATCGGAACCTATGAGTACGGCTGGTCCGACAAGAACGACGTCGGCGCCAACGCCCGCCGTGGCATCAACGAGGACGTCGTCCGCGACATTTCGGCGAAGAAGAGCGAGCCGGAATGGATGCTGGACCTGCGCCTCAAGGGCCTGAAGTACTTCGACCGCAAGCCCATGCCGACCTGGGGCGCTGACCTCTCCGGCATCGACTTCGACAACATCAAGTACTTCGTGCGGTCCACCGAAAAGCAGGCCAACACCTGGGAAGACCTCCCCGAGGACATCCGGAACACCTACGAGAAGCTGGGCATCCCGGAAGCCGAGCGCAGCCGCCTCGTCTCCGGTGTCGCGGCCCAGTACGAGTCCGAGGTTGTCTACCACCAGATCCGCGAGGACCTGGAACAGCAGGGCGTCATCTTCCTGGACACGGACACCGCGCTGCGCGAGCACCCGGAGATCTTCCAGGAGTACTTCGGCACCATCATCCCGGTGGGCGATAACAAGTTCGCTTCGCTGAACACGGCCGTGTGGTCCGGCGGCTCCTTCGTGTACGTGCCCAAGGGCGTCCACGTCGACATCCCGCTGCAGGCCTACTTCCGCATCAACACGGAAAACATGGGCCAGTTCGAGCGCACGCTGATCATCGCGGACGAGGACTCCTACGTCCACTACATCGAAGGCTGCACCGCACCGATCTACACCTCGGACTCGCTGCACTCGGCCGTGGTGGAAATCGTCGTGAAGAAGGGCGCCCGCGTCCGCTACACGACCATCCAGAACTGGTCCACCAACGTGTACAACCTGGTCACCAAGCGCGCCATCTGCGAAGAAAACGCGACGATGGAGTGGATCGATGGGAACATCGGCTCCAAGGTCACCATGAAGTACCCGGCCGTCTACCTCGTCGGCGAGGGCGCCAAGGGCGAGACCCTGTCCATCGCGTTCGCGGGCGAAGGCCAGCACCAGGACACCGGCTCCAAGATGGTCCACATCGCGCCGAACACCAAGAGCTCGATCGTGTCCAAGTCCGTGGCCCGCGGCGGCGGCCGTGCCGCCTACCGCGGCCTGGTCCAGGTCCGTGAAGGCGCCAAGCACTCCGCCAACACGGTCCGCTGTGACGCGCTCCTGGTGGACACCATCAGCCGCTCGGACACCTACCCGTACATCGACATCCGCGAGGATGACGTCACGATGGGGCACGAGGCCACGGTCTCGCGCGTCAGCGAAGAGCAGCTGTTCTACCTGATGTCCCGCGGCATGCGCGAAGACGAGGCCATGGCAATGATCGTGCGCGGCTTCATCGAGCCGATTGCCCGTGAGCTGCCGATGGAATACGCCCTCGAGCTGAACCGACTGATTGAACTGCAGATGGAAGGATCGGTCGGTTAATGACTGACATCACTACTGAAAAGGCCCGCATCGGCGCGCCCTCCGCCCAGCCGTTCATCAACGGCTTCACGGAGGAAGGCGAAAGCCTTTCACCGGTCAATGCCGCGGCGTCCAAGTCCCCGCTGGCCGGCGAGGCCGTGAAGCGGCACTCGCACGGCGGCGGCGTCGGCATCCCGGACAGCTCACGCGCCGGGCGCCTGACGTCCTACAAGCTGGCGGACTTCAAGCCGCTGACCGGCATGGAGGAGGACTGGCGGTTCACGCCGCTCAAGCGCCTCCGCGGCCTGCACACCGAGGTCCTCAACGGCGCCGCCCCGTCCGTGAGCGTCACTGCTCCGGACAGCGTCACCGTGGAGACCGTCGGCCGTGACGACCGCCGGATCGGCTCGGCCGCCATCCCCGAAGACCGCGTCTCCGCGAACGCCTGGGAGAACTTCACCGAGGCCACCGTCATTACGGTCCCGGCCGAGGTCCAGGTCGACGGCGAGGTCAGCGTCCTGCTGACCGGCCGGGGCACCGAAGCCTCCGCACAGCATGTTGTGATCGTCGCGGAGAAGTTCTCCAAGTCCGTTGTGGTCCTGGACCACCAGGGCACCGCCGTTGTGGCGGAAAACATCGAGATCCTCGTGGAGGACGGCGCGCAGCTGACCGTCATCTCGCTCCAGGAATGGAACGACGACGCCGTGCACGCCTCCTCGCAGCAGGCCAAGCTGGGCCGCGACGCCAAGTTCAAGCACATTGTCGTCAGCCTAGGCGGCGACCTCGTGCGCGTCACCCCGTCGGCACGCTTCACCGGCCCGGGCGCCGAAGTGGAAATGTTCGGGCTGTACTTCGCCGACGCCGGCCAGCACCTGGAGCAGCGCCTCTTCGTGGACCACTCGGTCGCCAACTGCAAGTCCAACGTCCTGTACAAGGGCGCCCTGCAGGGCCGCAACGCGCACACCGTCTGGGTGGGCGACGTTCTGATCCGCAAGGAAGCAGAAGGCACCGACACGTACGAGGCCAACCGCAACCTGGTCCTCACCGACGGCGCCCGCGCGGACTCCGTGCCTAACCTGGAAATCGAGACCGGCCTGATCGCCGGAGCCGGCCACGCCAGCGCCACCGGGCGCTTCGATGACCAGCACCTGTTCTACCTGATGGCCCGCGGCATTCCGGAAGAGGTGGCCCGCCGTCTGGTGGTCCGCGGCTTCCTGAACGAGATCATCCAGCAGATCAAGGTCCCGGCCATCGAAGAGCGCCTCACGGCCGCCGTCGAACGCGAACTCGCGGCAACGAACCACTAGTGCGCAGCACCAGAGAACACGGAAACCACCAATGACTGAACAGCCAAAGGGCGAGCTGGTCTGCAAAGCCAGCGAAATCCAGCTCAAGCAGGCGCTGCGGATCCTGATCGACGACTACCCCGTCGCGATCGTCAAGGACTCGATGGGCGAAATCCACGCCATCGGCGACACCTGCTCGCACGCGGACATCTCCCTCTCCGAAGGAGAGGTGGAAGGCTGCAAGATCGAGTGCTGGGGCCACGGGTCCCAGTTCGACCTGCGCAGCGGCGAGCCGCTGCAACTGCCCGCCTATGACCCTGTTCCCGTCTTTGCGGTGACCGTCCTGGATGACGAGGTCTACGTGGACTTCACCAACGTCCTGAACGGCGCCGAGGCTCCGAACTTCAGCTGACTGCGCAGGCACCACAGCAGCCAGCGGCCAGTCTTAGAAAACTTATCGACCAGAAACCGCACCGTGCCGGAGGGCACGGTGCAGAGGAGAACAAGACACATGTCTACTCTTGAGATCAAGGACCTGCACGTCAGCATTGACACCGAGCAGGGCACCAAGGAAATCCTGAAGGGCGTCAGCCTGACCATCAGGACGGGCGAGACGCACGCCATCATGGGACCGAACGGTTCCGGCAAGTCCACCCTGGCGTCCACCATCGCCGGGCACCCCCGCTACAACGTCACCTCCGGCACCATTACCCTCGACGGCGAGGACGTCCTCGCGATGACCGTCGACGAGCGTGCCCGCGCCGGCCTGTTCCTCGCCATGCAGTACCCCGTCGAGGTTCCCGGCGTCAGCATGACGAACTTCCTGCGGACCGCCAAGACGGCCATCGACGGCGAAGCACCCAAGCTGCGCACGTGGACCAAGGACGTCAAGGCCGCCATGGCCCAGCTGCGCATCGACGCCGACTTCACCCAGCGCAACGTCAACGAGGGTTTCTCCGGCGGCGAGAAGAAGCGCGTCGAGATCCTCCAGCTGGAGCTCTTCAAGCCGAAGTTCGCCATCCTGGACGAGACCGACTCCGGCCTCGACGTCGACGCACTCAAGGTTGTCTCCGAGGGCGTCAACCGCGCCCACGCCGAAGGCAACATGGGCACCCTGCTCATCACCCACTACACCCGGATCCTGCGCTACATCAAGCCGGAGTTCGTCCACGTGTTCGTTGATGGCCAGGTTGTTGAAGAAGGCGGCCCGGAGCTCGCGGACCGTCTCGAAGAAGAAGGCTACGACCGCTACGCCACCGGCGCCGGGGCAGCCACCATCGCTGCAGCTTCCGCCGCAGCACAGGCCTAGTTAGGACTTCACCATGACCGAACTCAATGTGGCCCGCACGGGCCTCGAGGATGTCGAAGAGGCACTCAAGGATGTGATCGACCCCGAACTGGGCGTGAACATCGTTGACCTGGGGCTGCTCTACGGGCTGAAGTACTCAGACGAGGACGGCGCCCTGCTGATCGACATGACGCTCACCACGGCCGCCTGCCCGCTCACCGATGTGATCGAGGAGCAGGTCGGCAAAGCCCTGGACGGGGTCGTCGACGAATGGCGCCTCAACTGGGTGTGGATGCCGCCGTGGGGCCCGGAACGGATTACCGAGGACGGCCGCGA
>NZ_MQTS01000244.1:45564-47297 GCF_020532825.1 Arthrobacter sp. SO3 | reverse complement strand
CCTCTGGGAGGTGGGCCCGCCGTCGTCGTACCGTGTGGAGTCGGCTGCTCCATAACCGCCCTTGCGGGCCGTCAAAACGGCCGTTACGGAGCAACCGATCTGCTGTCAGGGGGTGGCGACGCCGAAGGTGTCGCACTGGTTGATGTCGCCGCTCGTGTAGCCCTGGTAGAACCACTTCTGCCGCTGCGCGCTGGAACCGTGCGTCCAGGACTCGGGGGAGACCCGGCCGGTCGCGGCCTTCTGGATCCGGTCATCGCCAACCGCCGAGGCGGCGGACAGGGCATCCTGCAAGTCCTGTTGCTTCAGCGGATCCAGGAACGGCAGCCCGGTCTTGGGATCCTTCTGCGTGGTGGCGTAGCGGACCCACAGCCCGGCGTAGCAGTCAGCCTGGAGCTCCACGCGGACGCCCCCGGATTCCGGTCCCTGGGGATCCTGCTGGGCCCGGTCCAGGTTCCCGAGGAGGTTCTGGACGTGGTGGCCGAACTCGTGGGCGACCACGTACTCCTGCGCGAGAGGTCCGCCGGAGGAGCCGAAGCGGTCCACGAGTTCCTGGAAGAATCCGGGGTCGAAGTACGCGGTGGTGTCCGTCGGGCAGTAGAACGGCCCCACTTCCGATGTCGCGGCGCCGCAGCCGGTGTTGGTGCCGCCCGTGAAGATCACGGTCTTGGGCTGCGGGTACTGCTTGTTGTACTGGGCGAGGTAGGCCGGCCAGAACGCGTTCAGGCTGTTGACCGTGCCGACGATCCGGCAGTCCAGCCGGGCGTCCGCGTCGGCTCCGCTGACGCAGGCCGGGTCAGTGCCCTGGCTCTGCGACCCGGGATCCTGCGTGGTGCCGCCCAGCCCTTCGAGGAGGCTCGGATTGATGCCGAGCAGGGCCGCGATCAGCAGGATGATGCCGCCGCCGATCCCGCCCCCGACTTTGACCCCGCGGCCCATGCCGCGCCGGTCCTGGACCTGGGAAGGGTCCAGTTGGACGTTGTCATTGAAACTCATGCTGTCACAATATCGCGTACCGGCGTCCTGGCCGCCCAGGGCCGGTAAAGTTGATCTGATGCCTTTTCTCGACAGCCTCCAGCGTTGGGCCGATGACCGCCCCGACGGGACCGCCGTCGTCGTGGCCGGGCAACGCCTGAGCTGGGAAGAACTGCGGGACGCGGCCGTCCGGCAGCTGCCCGGCACGCCCGCGGTGAGCGTGCTGTCTGAGGAGAATTCGCTGCACTTCGCTGTCTCGTTCGCCGCCGCCGTCGCCGGGGACCGGCAGTGCGCCGTGCTGGACCCGTCCTGGCCGCAGCAGCTGCAGGACGGTATCAGGGACAGGATCCGGGGCACCGTCCCGGCCGCGGCAGACGCCGTGTCCGGGGCCGACCTCGTGGACGGGCTGGAGCTCGTCGACGGTCTCCCGGACACTCCCTTCCTGATCGGCCTTACCTCTGGCACCACGTCCGTCCCCAAGGCCTTTACCCGCTCACGGGGTTCCTGGCGGCTGTCCTTCGACGCGTCGGTCGAATTTTTTGGCCTGGCCTCGGATGACAGGACCCTGGCGCCCGGGCCGCTCGCGGCCAGCCTGAACCTCTACGCCCTGGCAGAGTGCCTGTACGCCGGCTCGGAATTCCACACCCTGGCCCGCTTCGATGTCGGCGACGTCCATGCCGCGGTCAGCCATGATGGCATCACCCGGCTGGTCCTCGTGCCCACAATGCTCCGTCTCCTCAGCGAACGGGGACTCAGCGGCG
>NZ_MQTS01000244.1:38879-45554 GCF_020532825.1 Arthrobacter sp. SO3 | reverse complement strand
GGGTCGACGCCTCGGGCATCCGCAGCATCATCTGCGCGGGTTCAAAACTGGACGCCCGGACCCTGGAAGCTGCCCGCCGCTGGGCGCCCAACGCGACCATCTTCGAGTATTACGGCGCCTCGGAGCTCAGCTTCGTCTCCGGGGCCGGCCTCCCGCCCGGCAAGGCGCCGGAGCAGCGCGGAACCGGCATCGGGAAGCCGTTTCCCGGCGTCGACATCCGCATCCTCGACGACGCCGGCCTCCAGCTGCCCGACGGCATCGACGGCAACATCTGCGTCCGCAGCGGAATGGTCAGCGACGGCTACCTCTGGGGCGACGACGGCCAGGCCCTGCAGAGCTTCGACGGCTGGCACACGGTGGGGGACCAGGGCTTCCTCGACGCCGGGGTCCTGCACATGCTGGGCCGCCGCTCGGACATGATCATCACCGCGGGCACCAACGTCTACCCGCACGAGATTGAGCTGGCGCTGGCCTCCGTCCCCGGCGTGGCCGCCGCCGTGGCCGCCGGCCGCAAGGACGATCTCCGCGGCCAGAAGGTCATCGCCGGTATTGTCCCCTCGCACGGCGGATTGACCGCCACCCAGCTGAAGGCGGGCGTCGAGGACGTGCTGGCCCGCAACAAGCGGCCAATGGAATACTTCGTCCTGGCCGGGCTGCCGCTGACCGACCGCGGCAAGCTCAGCCGGGAGCTGCTGCTCGACTGGATTGACCGCAACGACCCCCGGATCCGGCGCCTTGTCTGAGGGGGAGCCCTGGGCGCTGCCCGAGGACCGGCAGCCGGTCATCATCGCCGCCCGCCGGACCCCGATCTGCCGCGCCAACGGTGCGCTCAAGTCGCTGCCCGCCCACGGACTGCTTGCCCCGGTGATCCGCGAACTTCTCACCGGTCTTCTCGGCGGGGACGGCGTGCCCCCGGTGTCCGTGACGGACGTGGTGATTGGCAATGCGGTCGGCGGCGGCGGCAACGTGGCCCGGCTCGCCGCCCTCGAAGCGGGGCTGCCCGTCAGCGTCCCCGGCCTGACCGTGGACCGCCAGTGCGGCTCCGGACTGGACGCGATCGTGCTGGCCTCCAGGCTCGTGGCCGCCGGGGGCGGCGGCCTGTACCTGGCCGGCGGGGTGGAGAGCATCAGCACCGCACCAATGCGCGCCCGCCGGGACGCGGACGGGGCCCCGGCATTCTTCGCCCGGGCGCAGTTCTCACCCCTGGCCCTCGGGGATCCGGACATGGGGGTCGCCGCCGAAAATGTGGCCATCCACTGCGGGATCAGCCGGGAGCGGCAGGACGGGTTCGCGCTGCGTAGCCACCGGCGCGCCCTTGCCTCCGCCGCCGCGGGGTTCTTCGACGCCGAGACCGTCCCGCTCGGGGTCGGTTCCGGGCCTGACGGGCCACCCGCGGTCAGTGCCGACGACGGGCCACGCCTGGTCAGTGCCGATGACGGGCCGCGCCGCGGCCTCACCGAAGCCGTGCTCGCGCGCTTCCCGCCGGCGTTTGCGCCGGGCGGCACGGTGACCGCAGGGAACTCCTGCTTCGACGCGGACGGCGCCGCCGCCGTCGTGATCACCACGGTGGAACGTGCCCGCGCACTGGGAGCCCGCGACGGCCTCCTGGTGCGGGGCACGGACACGGCCGGCGTGGATCCGCAACTGCTCGGGATCGGGGCGGCCGCGGCCGCCGAACGCCTGCTGGAACGCTGTGGCGTGACTGCTGCGGAACTGGGCCTGGTGGAGTTCAACGAGGCGTTCGCGTCGCAAACCCTTGCATGCCTGGACCGGCTCGGCATCCCCGCGGAACGCGCCAACCTCGACGGCGGCGCCCTGGCGCTGGGGCACGCCTACGGGGCGTCCGGCGCGGTGCTCGTGACCCGGCTGCTGGCCCAGGCCCGCCGCAGCCCGGTCGCCGGCCAGTTGGCACTGGCAATGATCAGCATCGCCGGGGGCATGGGGACCGCCGCGCTGCTGGAGTACCAGGCCCTGTCGTAGGAGCCTTACCCCAGGGGAGCGGGGGACATGCCCAGTCCCGGGCTCAAGCATTGGACATAGTGGGATTATGTCCCGTGGCCCGGGTCACGGGAGGGCATGTCCCTCGGGGCTGGCAGGCTACGCAGGCTTCTCGGGCTCGGGCTCTGACTCGGTGTCGGGCTCGCCCAGGCCGCGTGCGGCGAGGGCGTCGCCGGTCTGCCGGGCGAAGGCCACGGTGGTGATGAAGACCGGGAGGATCAGGGCGCGGGGGTTGCGTTCCAGGCCCCGGGCCCGGGCGGAATCACGCACGTCGCTATAGGCACCAGCGATGAACGGGATGCTGCGCAGCATAATGGCAATCGTCAGCGCGAAGCGCTCCGGATCCGCGCCGAAGCGCCGGAACGGCCGCGCAAGGGAAGCCACCCCGTCGAGCAGCCGCTGCACCGGCGTAGTGGCGGTGAGGATCGACGCCGCAACAATGCAGACCAGCACGTTGAGCACAATCCGCGCCGCGGTGGGTCCGCCGAGCTGCCACCACTGGAACAGCCCGATCATCGCGAGGACCGGCAGCACAGGCCGCACCGCCCGGAACAGCCGCAGCAGGCCCGCGCCGCTGAGCAGAAACACGGTGCACATCACGGCCAGTGCCGCGGCTGCCGCGGCCCAGTCCACGATCAGGAAGGACGCCATACCGCAGCCGAGGACGAGCAGGAACTTCAGCCACAGCGGCGCGCGGTGCAGCGGGGAGGTGCCGGGTACGTAGTTGGCCAGCAGGAATCCGTGGCCGCTCACGGCCGCTCCGGACAGGGCTGTTCCAGCCGCGGCCGTTCCAATCCTGCACCGTAGGGAGCGAGCCCCGCAGCGCAGAGCGCCCGGTAGTATCCGACGGCGGCCGCCGGGGCGCCGTCGAACACCACCGTGGCGGCGTCGACCACGAGGACCCGGTCCAGGTCCAGGGCGAGTTCAAGGTCGTGGGTGGAGAGGATGACCTGCTGGCTGAGCCCGGCCAGGGTCCGGCGCAGCAATTCCCGGTTGCGCAGGTCCAGCAGGGTGGACGGCTCGTCCAGGACCAGCACTTCGGGGTCCACGGCGAGGACGGCGGCGAGGGCCAGGAGCTGGCGCTCCCCGCCGGAAAGCTCATAGATGCTCTGGTCGGCCAGTGCCAGCAACCCGAAACGGTCCAGAGTTGCCTCCGCCTGGCGGCTGCGTTCCCGGCCGTTCCGGACAGACCGGCGGAGCGACAGTTCCACGTCCTCCCGCCCGGTCGGCATCACCAACTGGGACAGCGGATCCGTGAAGACGAAGCCGACGCGCCGTCGGACTTCCCGCACCGCCCGGACCGTGTCCCAGCTGTCCACCGTAACGGTGCCGCTGCTGGGCGCCACGAGTCCGTTGAGGAGCCGCAGCAGGGTGGACTTGCCGGAACCATTGGCCCCGATCACACCGATCCGCTGCTCGGTGAGCCGCAGGGTCAGTTCCTCAAGCAGGGTCTTGGGCGCGGGGCGGCCGTCGACCGCCACCCGCACCGCAGCCCGGTCCAGCACGATGGTGCTCACGGCCGGTGATCCACCTTGACGTCGGCGGTGTGTGTGGTGGCAGCCGCTCCGGTCCGGACCCGGCGGATTAGCAGATCCGGAAACGCCTTGTGCAGCGCCAGCGCAACGGTGACGGCGAGTACGTTCTTGATCACATCCCCGGGGTAAAAAACCAGGTCTGCGAGGAACGCCTTGGAGAAGTCCAGCTTCGCGTTGACCATCATGCCGAGGATGCCGAGGCCGTGGACGAAGATGATGCTGCTCACCATCGCGGCGGCGAAAAGCAGGACCGCGCGGAGCTTGCCGGGACGGCCCGCGGTGCGGCGCAGCACGACGACGGTCAGCCAGCCCACGGCCGCCGCCGCACCCACGAAGCCGATGATGTAGCCCGCCGACGGACCGGCCAGAACGCCGAGCCCGCTGCGCCCGCCGCTGAAGATCGGCAGCCCGGCAAGTCCGAGGAGCACATAGAGACCGACGGCGGCGAAGGCCCTGCCGGGGCCCAGTGCCAGGCCCGTGAGCATCACGGCGAGCGTCTGCACCGTGATGGGGACACCCATCCCGCCCACCGGAATGGCGGCAATCAGGGCGGATCCGGCCACGAGCGCGGCGAAGACGGCGATCAGCCCCAGATCGGTGGCGTTCCAGCGGCTCCGCTGCCGGGCGGGGGTGGCGGCCATGCTGCCGTCGGTCTTCGTCATGGGAGTTCCAATCGCAAGTAAAGGGGGACTGCTTCTGATTTTGACTCTACGAGCATGGCGGGAGGCGTTTTTTGTAGGTGCCCTACTAAGCAGGGCCGCGCCAGCTGGAGGCCCACACCAAAGGCCAGCGGCTGGACCCCGGCAACGTCCGGGCGGCGCCGCCGTCGTCGGTCGTTTCCTGCCACCGCCGCGCGCTTGTCATCGGCCGGATGCTGGACCGGTAGACTTGGAGAGGCCGTTCTCTCGGCCACACTGCCCCGGCCCCCTCCAGATTCCACCGTTGTGCCGCGGCGTTCCCTGTTGTGAAAGGCCTTAGCTGCATTGATTACCGTCCAGGATCTCGAACTGCGCGCCGGCGCCCGCCTCCTTATGGACCAGGTGAGCTTCCGGATCGACAAGGGAGACAAGATCGGCCTTGTGGGCCGTAACGGTGCAGGCAAGACCACACTGACCCGGGTGCTCGCGGGCGAAGGCCTCCCCGCCGGCGGCAAGGTCACGCGCAGCGGCGAGATCGGCTACCTGCCGCAGGATCCCCGGACCCCGGACATGGAGCAGCTGGCCCGCGACCGGATCCTGTCCGCCCGGGGCCTGGACATCGCCGTCAACAAGCTCAAGCAGACCCATGATGACATGGCCAGCGACGACGCCGAGGTCCAGCGCAAGGCGATGAACCGCTACGACCGGCTCGAGTCCGAGTTCCTGGCCGCCGGCGGCTACGCGGCCGAGGCCGAGGCCGCGGCGATCTGCTCGAACCTGGCGCTCCCGGACCGTCTGCTGAACCAGCCGCTCAAAACCCTTTCCGGTGGACAGCGCCGTCGTGTGGAGCTGGCACGGATCCTGTATTCGGACGCCGAAACGATGCTCCTCGATGAGCCCACCAACCACCTCGACGCGGACTCCATCACCTGGCTCCGGGAATTCCTGCGGAACCACCAGGGCGGTCTGATCGTGATCAGCCACGACACCGAGCTGCTGGAAGCCACCGTCAACAAGGTGTTCCTGCTCGATCCCAACCGCGCCCAGATCGACTTCTACAACATGGACTGGAAGCGCTACCTCCAGCAGCGCGAAACGGACGAGAAGGCCCGCAAGCGGGAGCGCGCCAACGCCGAGAAGAAGGCCCAGGTCCTCTTCGACCAGGCCAACAAGATGCGCGCCAAGGCCACCAAGGCCGTCGCCGCGCAGAACATGGCCAAGCGTGCCGAGCGTCTGCTCGGCGGGCTCGAGGCCGTGCGTGCGACCGACCGCGTGGCAGCCCTGCGCTTCCCGGATCCGTCACCCTGCGGCAAGACCCCGCTCACCGCGGACGGACTCAGCAAGTCCTTTGGCTCGCTGGAGATCTTCACCGACGTGGACCTGGCCATCGACCGCGGCTCCAAGGTGGTCATCCTGGGCCTCAACGGCGCCGGCAAGACCACCCTCCTGCGCATGCTGGCGGGCGTTGACAAGCCGGACACCGGCGAGGTCGTAGCGGGCCACGGCCTGAAAGTGGGCTACTACGCCCAGGAACACGAAACGCTGGACGTGGACCGCACCGTGCTGCAGAACATGCGCTCCTCCGCCCCGGACATGAACGACGCGGAAGTCCGCAACATCCTGGGCTCGTTCCTGTTCTCGGGCGACGACGTCGACAAGCCCGCCGGTGTGCTGTCCGGCGGCGAGAAGACCCGGCTGGCCTTGGCGACCATCGTGGCCTCGAGCGCGAATGTGCTGCTCCTCGACGAGCCCACAAACAACCTCGACCCGGCCAGCCGCGCCGAAATCCTCGGGGCCCTGAGCAACTACACGGGCGCCGTCGTGCTCGTGAGCCACGACGAAGGCGCCGTTGCCGCCCTGAACCCCGAGCGCGTCGTGCTGCTGCCCGACGGCATCGAGGACCACTGGAACGAAGACTACCTGGACCTGATTACGCTGGCGTAAGCTGCCAAGGCCGCCCGCGCGGACGGCTCCCTCTCGCTAGCGGACGGGCATCTCCACTGCGCCTGTGATCCGGCGCAGCTCCACGTAGCTGATGGAGAACATCGAGTGGTGGTCTCCTGCTCCGGCCCAGAGGACCTCATGAAATTTCAGGGACTCGTCCAGCAGCGTCTTGATCTTCTCCGGATGCCCGACCGGGGCCACGCCGCCTATCTCCTGGCCGGTGTGTTCCAGGACGAACTCGGGGGAGGCGCCGCGGATCTTTCCGGTGCCCAGCTGAGCGGCGACCTTCCGGACATCGACCCTCGCGGCGCCGCTGGCCAGGATCAGCAAGGGTGCGCCCCCGACGTCGAACACGAGGCTGTTGGTGATCGCGGCAACCCCACAACCCAGGGCGGCGGCCGCCGCTGCCGCCGTCGGGACTTTCGCATCAAGGACCGTCACCGTGTCAGCCGCGCCAAGGGCGGAGAGTGCGAGCTTGACCCGGCCCACGGGCTCCGAGAACAGCGTCGCCATCCCTCAGAACCCCTGGGCGTCCAGGATGGCGTCCTCTTCGTCCTCGG
>NZ_MQTS01000244.1:25598-38869 GCF_020532825.1 Arthrobacter sp. SO3 | reverse complement strand
GGCACGACCACCGCGGCCGTGCCTGCCGGGACTTTTCCCCGCCCGCCCCTGCTAGCCCGCATACCCGCGGACGCCGGCGAGCTCGGCTTCGAGGGCCAGCAGCTGGCGCCCGACGGCGGCCGGTGCAGTGCCGCCCTGGGAGTTCCGGCTGTTGAGCGAGCCCTGGGTGCTAAGGACCGTGCGGACCTCCGGCGTCAGGTGTTCGGAGATGGCGGCATATTCCCCGTCCGTGAGGTCCCAGAGTTCGACGCCGCGGCTTTCGGCCTGTTTGACTGCGGCACCGGAGAGCTCATGCGCCTCGCGGAACGGAACCCCCTGGCGGACCAGCCATTCGGCGATGTCCGTGGCCAGCGCGAAGCCCTGTGGCGCCAGCGATTCCATCCGTTCGGTGTTGAACGTCAGTGTCGCGATCATGCCGGAGACGGCCGGGAGCAGGACCTCGAGCGTGTCGGCTGCGTCGAAGACCGGTTCCTTGTCCTCCTGCAGGTCGCGGTTGTACGCGAGCGGCAGGCCCTTCAGCGTGGCCAGCAGACCGGTCAGGTTTCCGATCAGCCGGCCTGCCTTTCCGCGTGCGAGTTCCGCGACGTCCGGGTTCTTCTTCTGCGGCATGATCGAGGAGCCGGTGGAGTAGGAATCGTGCAGGGTCACGAAGGAGAACTCCTTGGTGGCCCAGAGGATGACTTCCTCCGACACGCGGGAAAGGTCCACGCCGATCATGGCGGTGATCCACGCGAACTCGGCGAAGACGTCGCGGGAGGCGGTGCCGTCGATCGAGTTGTGCGTGGCAGAGAAGAATCCCAGTTCCGCGGCCACGGCTTCCGGGTCCAGGCCCAGCGAGGAGCCTGCGAGTGCGCCGGAGCCATACGGCGAGACGCCGGCGCGCTTGTCCCAGTCCTGGAAGCGCTGCACATCGCGCAGCAGCGCCCAGGCGTGGGCCAGCAGGTGGTGGCTGAGCAGCACCGGCTGGGCGTGCTGGAGGTGCGTGCGGCCCGGCATGGCCACGCCCTGGTGCGCTTTGGCCTGCTCCACGAGGGCATCGATCGTGGCGAGCACGCCGCGGGCGATGATCCGGGCATGGTCACGCAGGAACATCCGCCCCAGCGTGGCCACCTGGTCGTTGCGGGACCGGCCGGCCCGGAGCTTGCCACCGAGCTGGGTGCCGGCGCGCTCGATGAGTCCGCGTTCCAGTGAACCGTGCACGTCCTCGTCGGACTCGGAGGGCAGGTAGGCGCCGGAGGCGACGTCCGCATCCAGCCGGTCCAGGGCGTCGAGCATGCCTGCCAGCTCGGCGTCGTCGAGCAGGCCGGCCTTGTGCAGCACGCGGGCGTGCGCCTTGGACCCGGCGATGTCGTAACGGGCAAGCCGCCAGTCAAAGTGGGTGGACTTGCTCAGGGCAGCGAGGGCATCTGCGGGGCCGCCGGCAAAGCGGCCGCCCCACAATGCGCCGGTGTTCGTGGCTTCGGACTTTTGCTCAGCCACGCGGGCTACTTTCCTGCGACGCGGATGTCGCGGCCGGAGGCGACCTTGGCGGACATGCCCCACAGTTCGATGAAGCCGCGCGCCATCGACTGGTCGAAGGTGTCACCGGTGTCGTAGGTGGCAAGGTCGAAGTCGTACAGCGAGGTGTCCGAGCGGCGTCCGTTGACGATCGCCTGGCCGCCGTGCAGCACCATGCGGATGTCGCCGGTGACATAGCGCTGGGTGTCCTCGATGAAAGCGTCGAGGGAGCGCTTGAGCGGCGAGAACCACTGGCCGTCGTAGACCAGCTCGGACCAGCGCTGGCCGACGGTGGCCTTGAAGCGGGCCTGCTCGCGCTCGACCGTGATGTCCTCAAGGTGCTTGTGCGCGGTGATGAGGGCCATCGCACCCGGTGCCTCGTAGATTTCGCGGGACTTGATGCCGACGAGGCGGTCCTCGACGACGTCGATCCGGCCGACGCCCTGGGCGCCGGCGCGGCGGTTGAGTTCCTTGATGGCCTGCAGCGGGGTGACCTTGACGCCGTCAATGGCTACCGGGACGCCCGCTTCGAAGGAGATGGTGACCTCGTCGGGCGCCGGCGGGAATTCCGGGGTGGCGGTGTAGTCGTAGATGTCCTTGGTGGGGGCGTTCCAGATGTCCTCGAGGTAGCCGGTTTCGACGGCGCGGCCCCAGACGTTCTGGTCGATGGAGTACGGGTTCTTCTTGGTGGTCTCGATCGGCAGTCCCTTTTCCTCGGCGAAGGCGATGGCCTTGTCGCGGGTCAGGGCGAGGTCGCGGACCGGTGCGATGCACTTCAGGTCCGGGCCGAGGGTCTGGATGCCGACTTCGAAGCGGACCTGGTCGTTGCCCTTGCCGGTGCAGCCGTGGGCCACGGTGGTGGCACCGAATTCGCGGGCTGCCTTGACCAGGTGCTTGACGATCACCGGGCGCGAGATCGCGGAGACCAGCGGGTAGTGGCCCTGGTAGAGGGCGTTGGCCTTCAGCGTGGGCATGCAGTATTCGTTGGCGAATTCGTCGCTCGCGTCGGCCACGTAGGCCTCGACGGCGCCGCAGCCAAGGGCTCGCTGGCGGATCGTCTCCAGCGACTCGCCGCCCTGTCCGACGTCAACCGCCACGGCGATGACCTCGGCGCCGGTCGCTTCACCGATCCAGCCGATGGCTACGGAAGTATCCAGGCCACCGGAGTAGGCCAGCACAATACGCTCAGTCACTTCAAATGCTCCTTAGTTGTTTGGGAATAAGTTGTTTGGAAAAAGTTGTTTGGAAAAAAAATCGGGTCAAGCTTGTCTACTGAAAGCCTGTCACATCCCTGTGGCGGGCCCAATCTTCAAAATGGTCCTGCGGGCGCTCAGCCGGTGCCGGCTTCCTCGGCCAGCTGCAGGAACCGGGCGGCCATCTCCGCGCCGCCGAGTGGATCACGGGTGACCAGCAGCACGGTGTCGTCCCCGGCGATGGTGCCCAGGATTGACGGCATGACCGAGTGGTCGATGGCCAGGGCCAGGAAGTTGGCCGCGCCCGGAGGCGTCCGCAGCACCACGATGTTCGCCGACGCTTCGGCGGTGACGAGCAGTTCCCCGCAGAGCCGGGCCAGCCGCGCGTCGAGAATCTCCTGGGTGACGCCGCTCTTGGCTGCCCGCTCGCCGCCTTCGCCCGGCACGGCGTACACGAGCACGCCTTCCTTGCCGCGGACCCGGACGGCGCCCAGCTCGACGAGGTCCCGGGACAGCGTGGCCTGGGTGACCTGGACGCCGTCGTCCGCGAGCAGCGCCGCGAGTTCGGCCTGCGAGCGGACCGATTCACCGGTCAGGATCGCGGTGATCCGCGCCTGCCGGGCCGTTTTAGTGGCAGGGCTGGCCCCCGGGGAGGCCGGCTGCACGGACATTATCCGAGTCCCTCAACCGGCGCCAGCCCCTCAACCGGCGCCAGCCCCTCAACAACAGCCAGCCCGGAGCGGTACATCAGCCAGGCCATCAGGGCCTTCTGGGCGTGCAGCCGGTTTTCGGCCTCGTCCCAGACGACGGACTGCGGGCCGTCGATCACGGCGCCGGCGATCTCGTAGCCGCGGTAGGCGGGCAGGCAGTGCAGCACGACGGCGTCCGGCGCCGCGAGCTTCATTGCGGCTTCGTCCACGGCGTAGCCGCGGAAGAGCTGCAGCCGGGCTTCCTTCTCGTCTTCCTGGCCCATGGACACCCACGTGTCGGTGGCGACGACGTCGGCTCCGAGCAGCGCCTCGGCAGCGTCCACCGTGACGAGCACCGAGCCGCCGGTCTCCGCCGCGCGGTCCTCGGCCGCTGCGATGATCTCCGGGGAGGGCAGGTGGCCGTCGGGGCCTGCGACGCGGACATGCATGCCCGCGGTGACGCCGGCGAGCAGGTAGGAGTTGGCCATGTTGTTGGCGGAGTCGCCAAGGTAGCTCATGGTGAGGCCCTGGAGGCCGCCCTTATGTTCCTTGATGGTGAGCAGGTCGGCGAGGAGCTGGCAGGGGTGGTAGTCATCGCACAGGGCGTTGATGACCGGCACGCGGGAGTTCTCGGCCATCGCGACGAGCCCGGAGTGGGCCCCGGTCCGCCAGACGATCGTGGATACCATGCGCTCCAGGACCTTGGCGGTGTCCTCGACGGATTCCTTGTGGCCGATCTGCGCCTCGCCGGGGTTGATGATGAGCGCGTTACCGCCCATGTCGGCCACGCCGGTGGCGAAGGAGACCCGGGTCCGGGTGGAGGTCTTGTCGAAGATCACGGCGACGGTCTTGCGGCCGCTGCCTTCCGCGGCGAAGGGCTGCACGCTGTAAGGGGCGGCCTTCATCCGGAGGGCGAGGTCAAGGACCTCGGCCTGCTCGGCCGGGGTGAGGTCGGTGTCCTTGAGGAAGTGGCGGACCCGGCTGTTAGAAGTCACGGTCGAAGTCACGGTCGAAGTTTCAGTCGCTGTCACTGGGCGTCCTTTGCGGTCTGGAGGAGGGCGGGCAGTGCCGCGAGGAAGCGGTCGGCCTGTTCGGTGGTGAGGATCAGCGGCGGCGCGAGGCGGATCGTGTGCGGGCCGGGGCTGTTGACGATGAAGCCCGCCTCGAGGCCGGCGGTCACAAGGGCCGGGGCGACGTCGGCGTCGAGGTCGAAGCCGATCAGCAGCCCTTCGCCGCGGACCCCGGTGACGCCGTCGACGGCCGCCAGGCCCGCCCGCAGGTGTTCCCCGACCTCCCGGACGTGGTCCAGCACGTGCTGGTTTTCGAGGACGTGCAGGGTGGCCAGGGCGGCGGCGGTGGCGACCGGGTTGCCACCAAAAGTCGTGCCGTGCTGTCCGGCGGTCAGCAGCGCCGACGTCTCCGGGCCGAACGTGACGAGGGCGCCGATCGGGAAGCCGCCGCCGAGGCCTTTGGCGAGGGTGACGGCGTCGGGCACGATCCCGGCGTCCCCGCTCGCGAGCCACTTGCCGGTGCGGCCGATCCCGGTCTGGACCTCGTCGAGGATCAGCAGGGCGCCGGCGGCGCTGGTGGCCTCCCGCGCGGCTTTCAGGTAGCCGGCGGGCAGCGGCCGGACGCCGGCCTCGCCCTGGATCGGTTCCAGGAAGACCGCGGCGACTGTCTCGTCCACCGCGGCGCGGAGTGCGTCAATGTCGCCGAAGGGGATGTGTTCGACGCCGCCGGGCAGCGGCGCGAACGGCGCGCGGTAGGCTTCCTTCGCGGTGAGCGCCAGGGCGCCCATGGTGCGGCCGTGGAAGGCTCCTTCGAGCGCGATGATCCGGGTCCGCGGCTTCGCTGTGCTGTCCGGGCTGGCGCCCGTGTTGCGGCGGGCCAGCTTGAAGGCGGCCTCAACAGCTTCGGTGCCGGAGTTGGCGAAGAACACCTTGGAACCTGCCGGGGCCCTGGTGATTTCCAGCAGTTTCTCGGCCAGCGCGATCTGGGTGGGACTCGTGAAGAAGTTGGAGACGTGCCCCAGGGTGGCGAGCTGGCTGGAGATCACGGAGGTGACGAAGGGGTGCGCGTGGCCGAGGGCGTTGACCGCGATCCCGCCGAGCAGGTCCAGGTATTCCTTGCCGTCGGCGTCCCAGACCAGGCAGCCGGAGCCGCGGACCAGGACACGCTGCGGGGTGCCGAAGACGCCCAGCAGCGAGGAGGAGTAGCGGGCCAGCCACTGCGCGCCGGTGGCGTGGGAATGGACGATCCCCAACATCTCCCCCGCCGGGGAGTGCTCGAGATCCGTGGAAGATGCTTTTTCGGTCTGGTTCATTTGCTTTCCTCGTCCGGGACGACCTGCGTGCCGATGCCCGCCGTCGTGAAGGTTTCCAGCAGCATCGAGTGCGGCAGCCTGCCGTCCACGATGTGTGCTCGTTCGACGCCGCCCTCGACGGCTTTGAGGCAGGCTTCCATCTTCGGGATCATGCCTGACTCCAGGCGCGGCAGCAGCTCGCGCAGTTCCGACGCGGTGAGCGAGGAAATCAGCGAGGAACGGTCCGGCCAGTTGGCGAAGAGCCCCTCGACGTCGGTGAGGATCACCAGCTTCGAGGCGCCGAGCGCTTCGGCCAGGGCCGCGGCGGCGGTGTCGGCGTTGACGTTCAGCACCTGGCCGGTCGTCTGCGCCTGTTTGGTGGCTGCGTCAAGGCTTCCGTCGTCGAAGATCTCCGGCGCCACCGTGGAGATGACCGGGATCCGGCCTGCCGCGACGATGTCCAGGATCCCCTCGGGGTTCACGCCGATCACTTCACCGACCAGGCCCAGGTCCACCTCTTCGCCGTCCACGACGGTGCCGGTGCGGACCGCGCGGAGCAATCCGCCGTCCTCGCCGGACATCCCGACGGCGTACGGGCCGTGCGAGTTGATCAGGCCCACGAGTTCGCGGCCGACCTGGCCGGTGAGGACCATGCGGACCACGTCCATGGCCTCGGGCGTGGTGACCCGCAGGCCGCCCTTGAACTCGGACTCGATCCCGAGCCGGCTGAGCATGGCGTTGATCTGCGGGCCGCCGCCGTGCACCACCACGGGATGGATCCCTACGTGGTGCAGGAAGACGACGTCCTCGGCGAAGGCCCGGCGGAGCTCGTCATTGACCATGGCGTTGCCGCCATACTTGATCACCATGGTGGTGCCGGCGAAGCGCTGGATCCAGGGCAGGGCCTCGATCAGCGTTTCGGCTTTGCTCTGGGCATCCTTCATGGAGGTGGTCTCGCGGGTCTGGGTGTTCATGCTGGTCGTCCCTCCGGGAACTGCCTAGCTGGAGTAGGCGCTGTTTTCGTGGACGTATTCGTGGGTGAGGTCGTTCGTCCAGATCGTGGCCTCGGCCTCGCCGGCCTGGAGGTCGATCTCGACCAGGACCTCGCGGGGTTCCAGGTCCACGAGGCCGCGGTCATCGCCGATGCTGCCGTTGCGGCAGATCTGGACGCCGTTCATGGACACATTGAGCTGGTCGGGCTCGAAAGCCGCGTCCGTGGTGCCCACGGCGGAGAGCACGCGGCCCCAGTTGGGGTCCTTGCCGAAGATCGCGGCCTTGAAGAGGTTGGAGCGGGCCACGGCCCTGCTGACCACTTCCGCGTCCTTTTCGCTCGCGGCGTTGAAGGTGCGGATCGCGATGTCGTGGCTGGCGCCTTCGGCGTCGCCGATCAGCTTGCGGGCCAGTTCCGCACAGACCTGGGTCAGCCCCGTGCCGAAATCGACGGCGGACGGTACGGCACCGGAGGCCGCGGAGGCCAGCAGCACCACGGTGTCGTTCGTGGACATGCAGCCGTCCGAGTCCGCCCGGTCAAAGGTGACCCGGGTGGCATCGCGGAGCACGACGTCGAGCATCTCCGGCTGGACGTCCGCGTCCGTGGTGAGGACCACCAGCATAGTGGCGAGCCCCGGGGCGAGCATGCCGGCGCCCTTGGCCATGCCGCCGATGGTGAATTCCTTGCCATCGGCATCGGCGCCGATGAAGACCGCCTGCTTGGGCACGGAGTCCGTGGTCATGATTGCGGTGGCGGCGTCGGGTCCGCCGTCCTCGCTGAGCGCAGCCGTGGCGGCGCCGATCCCGGAAAGGATCTTCTCCATCGGGAGCTGCTCGCCGATCAAGCCGGTGGAGCAGACGAAGACGTCGGTGGCGGAGGCGCCCAGCGCCTCGGCCGTCTTCTCGGCGGTGGTGTGCGTGTTCTGGAAACCCTGCGGCCCGGTGCAGGCGTTGGCTCCGCCGGAGTTCAGGATGACGGCGTCCACCCGGCCGTCCTTGACGACCTCGCGGGACCAATGCACGGGGGCCGCGGCCACCCGGTTGGAGGTGAACACGGCTGCAGCGGCCTTGGAGGGGCCGTCGTTGACCACGAGGGCCAGGTCCGGCTTGCCGGAGGCCTTCAGGCCGGCCGTGACGCCGGCGGCGCGGAATCCCTTGGGGACGGTGATGCTCATGGTGCGACTCCCTGCAGTTCGAGGCCGGCGGTTTCCGCCAGGCCGAGGGCAATGTTCATGGACTGCACGGCCCCGCCGGCGGTCCCCTTGGTCAGGTTGTCGATAGCGCAGGTGACGATCACGCGGCCGGTGTGCGCGTCGAGCGCCAGTTGCATGACGGCGTGGTTGGACCCCTGCACGGACTTGGTGGAGGGCCAGCGGCCTTCGGGCAGCAGGTGCACGAACGGCTCGTCGTCGTAGGCCTCGGTCCAGGCGCGGCGGAGTTCCTCCTCGGTGACGCCGGGCCGGACCTTGGCCGTGGCGGTGGTGAGGATGCCCCGGCTCATGGGGGCCAGCGTGGGCGTGAAGGACACGGTGACCGGAGCGTTCAGGGCCCTCGAGAGTCCCTGTTCGATCTCCGGGGTGTGCCGGTGCCCGCCGCCCACGCCGTACGGGCTCATCGAGCCCATGACCTCGGCCCCGATCAGGTTGATCTTGGCGGCCTTGCCCGCCCCGGACGTGCCGGAGGCGGAGACGATGACGACGTCGTCCGCCTGCAGCAGGTGGTTGCTGAAGCCCGGAGTAAGCGCCAGCAGGGCCGACGTCGGGTAGCAGCCCGGGACGGCGATCCGTTTGGCGCCGCGGAGCGCCTCGCGCTGGCCGGGAAGCTCCGGCAGCCCGTAGGGCCAGGTTCCGGCGTGCGGCGAACCGTAGAACTTCTCCCAGGCGGCCGCATCCTCCAGGCGGTGGTCGGCGCCTGCATCGATCACAACGGTGCCGGCCGGAAGCTGGGCCGCGATCTCCGCGGACGCGCCGTGCGGAAGGGCCAGGAACACGACATCGTGTCCGGACAGGTTCTCCACCGTGGTGTCTTCGAGGATGCGGCTGGCCAGACCGTGGAGATGGGGCTGCAATTCCCCTAGTCTGGAACCGGCGTTGCTGTGCGCCGTGATGGCACCGATCGTGACGTCGGGGTGGCCGGCAAGGAGCCGCAGCACCTCGCCGCCGGCGTAACCGCTTGCGCCGGATACGGCAACAGAAATAGTCATAACAAGGACTATACAGCAAGAGTATGCATAGATACCGATATTTATGCATGCGATGCTTCGTGTCCCGGAGCGTATGCTTGGTAGAGGGTGACCCCCAACCGTGCAGTCCGAGTGTCGGGCGCCGCGTTGCCCGCAACAGTTTCGAGGCACGCGCTACATGACCCTCACCACCGCCACGCCGGAGCGACCCAAATCGCGTATCCGTCAGCCGAACGCCGTCGTCCTGAGCTACTCGGAACTCCTGAAAACCGTCAAGGCCGCGGGCCTGCTGGAACGCCGCGTCGGTTTCTACATCACGGTGTTCTCCGTTCTGGTCCTCCTGATGACCGCCACGTGGGTCGGCTTCGCCCTGATCGGTGACAGCTGGTTCCAGCTCCTCATCGCCGCAGCCCTGGGCATCCTCTGCACCCAGCTGAGCTTCCTCGCCCACGAGGCCGGACACCGGCAGATCTTCGCGTCCCGCCGGGCCAACGACTGGGCCGCACGGCTGCTTGCCACCTCGGTCGCCGGGATGAGCTACTCCTGGTGGGAGCAGAAGCACGGCGCGCACCACAACCACCCCAACGTGATTTCGAAGGACCCCGATATCGCCACCGGCGCGATCGCCTTCTTCCCGGAGGCCGCGGCCACCCGGCAGGGCCGGTTTTCCTTCCTCACCCGCAAGCAGGGCTGGCTCTTCTTCCCGCTGTTGTTCCTCGTTGGCCTGGGCCTGCAGATCGATTCGGTCAAGTTCGTCTTCCAGCGTGCCAAGGTCACGCACCGCTGGGTTGAAATTCCGATCCTCGTGGTCCGCCTCAGCCTGCTGCCGGTGCTCGCGTTCACCTTCCTGCCCTGGGGCATGGCGCTGGCGTTCATCGCGGTGCAGCTCGCCGTCTTCGGCTTCTACATGGGAGCCTCCTTCGCCCCGAACCACAAGGGCATGCCGGTCCTGCCGGCCGACAGCCGCGTGGACTTCTTCAGCCGCCAGGTCCTGACGTCCCGGAACATCTCCGGCGGCCGCTTCATGGACATCCTGCTGGGCGGCCTCAACCGCCAGGCCGAGCACCACCTCTTCCCGGACATGGCCCGCCCGCAGCTCGACAAGGCAGCCGTGATCGTCCGCGAGTTCTGCGCCAAGCACCAGGTTCCTTATACGGAAACCACGCTGCTGCAGTCTTACGGCATCATCGTCCGCTACCTCAATGAGGTCGGTCTGTCCGCCGGGCGCCACTTCGAATGCCCGATGGCGACCGTAACCCGCCGCTTCTAGGCGGCGCAGGCCCCTCCGCGGACCTGGATTCCATCCGCGGCAGGCACTGATTGCCACTCTGACCCGAAGTGCTTGACCCAAGGTGACGGCCGGTATCCGGCCGTCACTTCGTCGTTGGCGCCGGGTGTCCATAGGATGGGTGCAGGATCAGGGCCCGGAACTCCGGCAGCTCAACGTCAGCCCGGAATGTTCAGCCCCGAAATTCAGAGCGGAATTTTCAGCCCAGGCAAGGAGACACATGATGCACGCAATCGTCGCCCGCGAGGCCGGGGGCCCCGGAGTCCTCACGCTGGCTGAAGTCGAACGTCCGGTTCCGGGCCCCGGCCAGCTGCTGGTCAGGGTCGCCGCCGTCGGCGTGAACTTCATCGACACCTACAAGCGCAGCGGCACCTACAAGGTCCATTACCCCTTCACCCCCGGGTCCGAGGCCTCGGGCACCGTCGAGGAACTCGGCGACGGCGTCACCGGGTTCTCCCCGGGCGACCGGGTGGCCACGGCCGAAGGCATCAACTGCTACGCCGGCTTTGCCCTCATCGACGAGGACAAAGCGTTGCCGGTCCCCCACGGCGTGGACGACTTCACCGCCGCCGCCCTGCCGCTGCAGGGCATTACCGCGCACTACCTGATCAATTCCTCCTTCAAGGTCGAGCCCGGCCACACCGTCCTGCTCCACGCCGGGGCCGGCGGCGTTGGCCTGCTGCTGATCCAGCTGCTGAAGGCCCGCGGCGCACGCGTGATCACCACCGTCTCCACGGACGACAAGGAACGGCTGGCCCGCGAGGCCGGCGCCGACCATGTACTGCGCTACGACGGCTTCGCAGCCAAAGTCCGCGAACTGACCGACGGGACCGGCGCGGACGTGGTGTATGACGGGGTCGGCAAGGACACCTTCGACGGCTCCCTCGACGCCCTGCGCATCCGCGGCACCCTGGTGCTCTTCGGTGCCGCCTCCGGGCCCGTGCCGCCCGTCGACCCGCAGCGCCTCAACTCCGGCGGCTCGCTGTACCTGACCCGGCCGACGATCGTCCACTTCCTGCGCGATGCGCAGGAACGCCGCTGGCGTTCGGACGAGCTCTTCGCCGCCGTCGCCGACGGAAGCCTCAAGGTCCGGATTGGTGCCCGCTACGACCTGGCCGAAGCAGCCCAGGCCCACGATGACCTGGAACAGCGGCGCACCACCGGCAAGGTCATCCTTGTTCCGTAGGTCCTGATCCGCAGGGGTCCGGGAATACATTTTTGGGAAACAGCGTGCGAACATCGGGACCGGGGCGGAGTATTAACACAAAGCGAATCCGGACACCTTCCGTTCACCTCAACCGGAGACGATTCCCCTGTGACTGAGCAACAGCAGCAACCCGAACGCAGTAGCCTTCCGCAGGCGCTCGCCACCGTGAGCCCGGTTTTCCAGGCGCAGCTTCCGGGGTCGCCGGCCACACCGCCGGAGCGGACGCTTGTCGACATTCTGCAGGACACGGCCGCGCGCTTTCCGGATGCCTCTGCACTCGACGACGGCCACCACTCGCTCAGTTATGCCCAGTTGCTGACGGCGGTCCGGGCGAAGGCGAGGGAGCTGCACCGGGCCGGCCTGGGCGCCGGGGACAAGATCGGCGTCCGGATTCCCTCCGGCACCAACCAGCTCTACGTCGGGATCCTGGCTGTGCTCCTCATTGGGGCGGCGTATGTCCCGGTGGACGCGGACGACCCGGAAGAGCGCGCCAAACTGGTCTTCGGCGAAGCCCGGGTCGCCGGCATCCTACGCGGAGCCGGGGAAATTGTGACGGACGGACGGCGGCCCCGCCCTTTCCCGGCACCGAGGCCGCCCGGGCCGGACGACGACGCCTGGGTCATCTTCACGTCCGGCTCCACCGGAACCCCCAAAGGCGTCGCCGTGCAGCACCGCTCCTCGGCGGCCTTTGTCGACGCCGAGGCCCGGCTCTTTCTCCAGGACGATCCGGTCGGCCCGCAGGACCGTGTCCTGGCCGGGTTGTCGGTGGCCTTCGATGCGTCCTGCGAGGAAATGTGGCTTGCCTGGCGGCACGGCGCCTGCCTGGTCCCGGCGCCGCGGGCCCTGGTCCGGACCGGCATGGACCTCGGCCCGTGGCTGATCAGCCACGGGATCACGGTCGTTTCCACGGTTCCCACCCTCGCCGCGCTCTGGCCGGTGGAGTCCCTGGAAAGCGTCCGTCTGCTGATTTTCGGCGGCGAGGCGTGCCCGCCGGACCTCGCCGAGCGGCTCGCCGTCGAAGGCCGTGAGGTCTGGAACACCTACGGCCCCACCGAGGCAACCGTCGTCGCCTGTGCGGCACCGCTGGGCGGTCCCGGGCCGATCCGGATCGGCCTGCCCCTGGACGGCTGGGACCTCGCCGTCGTGGACGCCAATTCCCTGCCCGTCGGGGAGGGCGAGATGGGTGAACTGATCATCGGCGGCGTCGGCCTGGCCCGGTACCTGGACCCGTCCAAGGACGCCGAGAAATACGCCCCCATGCCGTCGCTCGGCTGGACGCGCGCCTACCGCTCCGGCGACCTGGTCCGTTACGAGGCCGAGGGGCTGATCTTCCAGGGCCGCGCCGACGAACAGGTCAAACTCGGCGGGCGCCGGATCGAGCTGGGCGAGATCGACGCCGCCCTGCAGGCGCTGCCGGATGTGGCCGGCGCGGCCGCCACGGTGCAGACAACGGCGGCCGGCAACCAGATCCTCGTCGGTTACCTGTCGCCGGCCGGCGGCAGGGAGATCGATCTCGCGGCCGCCCGGGAGCTCCTCGGCGTTAGCCTGCCGGCACCGCTGATCCCGCTGCTGACCCTGGTCGATTCGCTTCCCACCAAGACCAGCGGCAAGGTCGACCGGCACGCGCTGCCGTGGCCGCTGGCGGGGGCCGGAGCCGCCGACACCGAAGCCGCCCCGCTGAACCTCCCGGACGACGCAAGCTGGATCGTCGAGCAGTGGGCTGCGGTGCTGGGCAGTGCCGTGTCCAGCCTCGACGCCGATTTCTTCGCCTACGGGGGCGGCTCCCTCGCCGCCGCGCAGCTCGTCTCCGCCCTGCGCGTGCGCTACCCCACCATCACGGTGGCCGACATTTACGCCACGCCCCGGATCGGGGCGCTCATCGACGCGGCCCGCCAGTCGCTGCCCGAAGGCGGGGCGGGGCCG
>NZ_MQTS01000244.1:23071-25586 GCF_020532825.1 Arthrobacter sp. SO3 | reverse complement strand
GTGCGGCGCACCTTGCGCCGGTCGCAGGTCTTCCAGACGCTGATGGGGGTTCCGCTGCACATCCTCGTCGGCATGCGTTGGCTGACGTACCTGATGGCGGCGAACAACCTGCTCTCGTCGTTCGCCGGCTTCACGGCGGCTCCCACCGTGTCCTGGTGGTGGGTCGGTGCGTCCTGGCTCGTCTTCGTCAGTCCTGCGGGCCGGATGCTGGTCTCCATCGCCGCAGCCCGGGTCCTGCTCCGCAAGGTGGTGCCGGGCACGTACCCCCGGTCCGGCCGGGTGCACCTGCGCCTGTGGCTGGCGGAGCAGATCCAGGACCTGGCCGGCGCCGTCAGTCTGGCGAGCGCTCCCTGGGTGCCGTACTACGCCCGCGCCCTCGGTGCCAGGATCGGCAACGACGTCCAGCTCCACTCGCTGCCGCCGGTCACCGGGCTGCTCTCGCTTGGCAGCGGCTGCAATGTCGAGCCCGAGGTCGACCTGTCCGGCTGGTGGATCGACGGCGACATCGTCCATATCGGTGCCATCCATATCGGACCCGGCGCAACGGTCGGTGCCCGCAGCACACTCATGCCCGGCGCGACGATCGGCGCCGGAGCCCAGGTTGAACCGGGATCGGCCGTGCTGGGCAAAGTGAAGTCCGGGCAACTCGTCGCGGGGTCCCCGGCCGAGCGGCGGGGCAAGGCCAAACACTCCTGGCCGGACACTCCCCCGGAGCATCCGCTGATCGCCCGGCTTTGGTTTGCCGGCTTCGCCACGGCATCCGCCGTCCTGGCCTTGATCCCCTATCTCTCCGCCGCCGCGGCTGCCCTTGTGGTCTTTGGCTTCATCCGGGGCCGCGAATCGCTGGGCGCCGCGCTGCCGCAGCTCCTGCTGTCCCTGCCGCCGGCGGCCCTGGTCTGGTTCCTCTCCAACCTGGTGCTGATCCTCTTGGCCACCCGCCTCCTGGGGGTGGGCCTGGCCGAAGGCTACTACCGGGTGCGCAGCAGGATCGGCTGGCAGGTCTGGGCCACCGAACGGGTCCTGGACCTGGCCCGCGACCTGCTCTTCCCGATTTACGCCAGCCTGTTCACGCCCGTCTGGCTGCGCCTGCTCGGGGCCAAGATCGGGAAGAACGTGGAGGCCTCGACGGTCCTGCTCATCCCCAAGATGACCACGGTGGGTGAAGGCGCCTTCCTCGCTGACGACACGATGGTGGCGTCCTATGAGCTCGACGGCGGCTGGCTGCGGATCGCTCCCGCCAAGATCGGCAAACGCTCGTTCCTGGGAAACTCCGGCATGACCGCGGCTGGCCGAAATGTCCCCAAGAACTCCCTCGTGGCGGTGCTTTCGGCGACACCCGCGAAGGCGAAGTCCGGGACGTCATGGCTGGGCAGCCCGCCGGTCCGGCTCCGGCGCACCGCCATCGCCTCCGATGACACCAGGACGTACGAACCGCCGCAGCGGCTCCGGATCGCCCGCGCGCTGTGGGAGCTGTGCCGCTTTGTCCCCGTCGTGGTGACGGTCGGGATCGCCGCCGGGGTCTTCCTGGCTTTCGACTGGCTCGCCTCTGCCTTCAATTACGGCATCGCGGCGCTCCTGGGGGGCGTGGTGATCCTGCTCGCCGGTTCCGTCGCAGCGGGCAGCGCCGTGGTGGCGAAATGGCTGCTGGTAGGGCGGATCAGGCCCGGCGAGCATCCACTGTGGAGCTCCTTCATCTGGCGCAACGAGGTCGTGGATACCTTCATCGAAATGGTCAGCGCCCCCTGGTTCGCCCGCGCGGCCGCCGGGACCCCGGCGCTGGTCTGGTGGCTTCGGGCCCTTGGCGCAAAGATCGGGGCAGGTACCTGGTGCGAAAGCTACTGGCTGCCCGAAGCGGATCTCGTGACCCTGGGCCGGAACTCCACGGTCAACCGGGGCTGCGTCGTGCAGACCCATCTCTTCCACGACCGCGTCATGAGCATCGACACTGTTACGCTCGATGACGGGGCCACGATGGGACCGCACGGAGTCATCCTCCCGCAGGCCCGGATCGGCAAGGGCGGCACGGTGGGCCCGGCATCCCTGGTGATGCGGGGTGAAACGGTGCCCGCCGCGACCTACTGGATGGGCAATCCGGTGAGCCCCTGGGGCGGCCCGGCCGTCCCTGCCCCCAAGCCGAAGTAGCCCCGCCCGTACCGCACCTGCAATCCCGAAGGCCCGTTGATGAGTCCCAGCCCCCAAAGTCCCACGGCCGCGTCCGGCACCGGAGGCGGCCTGCCCCTGGACGATATGGTTGGCTCCCCGGACCCGTACCTGCCGGGTCACGGCACCGATGCCTACCGGGTCACCCGGTATGAACTGGAGCTGGATTACAAGCTCAGCAGCAACCGCCTGAACGGGCGGGCCGTGGTGCACGCAATAACCCAACGCCCGACGTCGGCCATCGTGCTGGACCTGACCGGGCTCCGGGCCACCAAGATCCAGCTCAGCGGGCGCAGGGTGCGAAAATTCAGCCAGCGCGCCGACCAGCTCGTCGTCGTCCCCGACGCCGCCCTGC
>NZ_MQTS01000244.1:21034-23027 GCF_020532825.1 Arthrobacter sp. SO3 | reverse complement strand
GAATTCACCCTGGACATCCGCTATGAGGGCAGCCCCTCCCCCCGCCGCGGGCTGTGGGGCGAAGTGGGGTGGGAGGAACTCACCGACGGGGTGCTCGTGGCAGGCCAGCCGAACGGCGCACCGTCCTGGTTCCCCTGCAACGACCACCCGAGCGACAAGGCGAGCTACCGGATCTCGGTGACCACCGACGCCAACTACCGGGCCGTCTGCAACGGGATCCTGATCGCGCGCACCAGCCGGTCCAGCCGCGAGACCTGGGTCTACGAGCAGTCAGAGCCGATGGCCACGTACCTCGCCACGGTCCAGATCGGCCGCTACGAGCTCCTGGCGCTCAATCCGGTCCGGCCGGCCGCGCAGGTGCCCCAGTATGCGGCCGTCCCGGCAGCGCTGGCGGACACGGCCCGCAAGGGGCTCGCGCGGCAGCCGGACATGATGCGAACCTTTATCGATTGCTTTGGCCCGTACCCTTTCGCCGAGTACACCGTCGTGGTGGCGGGGGACGAGCTGGAGATCCCGCTGGAGGCGCAGAGCCTGTCGATTTTCGGCCCGAACCATCTGGAAGAGGACTGGGAGTCCCAGCGGCTCATCGCCCACGAGTTGTCCCACCAGTGGTTCGGGAACTCGCTGACGGCCGCCACCTGGAAAGACATCTGGCTGCACGAAGGGTTCGCCTGCTACGCCGAATGGATCTGGTCCGAAGAAGCCGGTGTTATGACGGTGGCCCGCCGGGCCGCCAACGCCTGGCGGAAGCTCAACGCCGGCAAGCAGGACCTGCTCGTGGGCGACCCCGGGCCGGAGCTGATGTTCGATGACCGGGTCTACAAACGCGGCGCCCTGGCGCTGCACGCACTCCGCCTGCGCTGCGGCGACCTGGCATTCTTCTCGCTGCTGCATGACTGGGCCGGCCAGAACCGCCATGGCTCCGTCTCAACGCCGCAGTTCATCCTCACCGCCGACCACGCGACAGGCCTCGACTCTGAGGCCCTGCTGCACCCGTGGCTGTACCAGGAGGCGCTGCCGCCGCTTCCGGCCGGGGGCTCCGGGAGCTAGGGCATTCGTGGCGTGCGCTGAAACGGCGCGCAATGAGGCGCCGCTCAGGCACTTTGAGGCACGACGTATTCGGGGTAGGCGTCGTCGAGTGGCTCTGTCCAGTCCAGGTCCTTCGGATATACCGGGTCGTCCGGGTCTGGTTCGGGCCATGGATGTGCGGCCGTGAAGAGGTGCCAGTCCGGGAAGGGGTCCGCGGGCAGTTCCTGGTCGGGATCCGGGCCCGGGTCCAGGCCGAAGGGTCCGGCGGGCGGCGGCTCCGGGCAATAACCGGGATCCGCGGGCGGGCCGTGGTCCGTGCCCGCGTCCGGATCCAAGTGCGTGCCCGCGTCCATGTCCGGGAACGTGACTGTATCCGTGTTCGCGCCTGTGACCAGGAGGCCGTCGGGCCAGTGGGGTGGTTCCCAGTCCTGTTGTTCGCTGGGGTAGTACCGGCCTGTTGGTGAGGTCCAGCCGGGTGGTTTGTCTTTGCTGGCCCCGGAAGGTGTCCACGCGGAGCCGTGTTTGAGTTTGTGGTGTCTGGGGCAGGGCTGGCCGAGGTTGCTGATCCCGGTGGTCCCTCCATCGGCCCAGGCCAGGAGATGGTCCGCGTCGTTGTCCAGCGAGGCGTTGCTGCAGCCCGGGAACGGGCACTTCCCGTCGCGCAGGCTCAGCCACCGGCGCTGGGCTTTGGTGAGCCGGTAGCGGGTCCGCCCGATTTCCAGCGGCGCCCCGTCCCGCGGGTCGGTCAGGACCCGGTAGAACGACCCGGCGCCGTCGGCGACCAGGCGCCGGGCCATCGAGGGCGGGATCGGCCCGTACCCGTCCAGGACCGCCGGCTCCCCGGTCACACCGAGCAGGGACAGGACCGGGACGGTGACCAGGACCTGCGCCCGCGGCGACGGGACATCCCCGGTGGTGTCGCCGCTGAGGAGCCAGGTGGCGGCGATGTCGGCGCGCAGCTGGC
>NZ_MQTS01000244.1:17756-21024 GCF_020532825.1 Arthrobacter sp. SO3 | reverse complement strand
TTCTTCCGCTGACGGGGAGCAGGCCGACGGCGGGCCACCGGGCCGCTGGAGTGCATGAAGCCGCCATCGGTCTCTGCCGTCTCGGCGTCTTCGGCGTCAATGGCAGCGTTTCGCGCCTGCTGACGGGCCGCGTAGCCGAAGCCGATGAACATGAGCACGCCGAAGGCGAACCATTGCAGCGAGTAGGACAGGTGGGTGCCCTCATCGGTGGTCGGTTTGGGGAACGGGAAGGGCATGTCTGCCACTGCCGGGCTCTCTGACGCGAGCTGGGCGTAGGCGCCGGTCAGCAGTGGGTAGCCCAGCTGGCCGGAATAGGCGGCAAGGTCGATCGAGGCCAGCTGGCCGTCCGGGGCGCCGCGCTGAAGTGCAGGCTCGGCCGGTTTGAGCCGGGCAACAACAGTCACCTGGCCCTGCGGGGGAGCGGGAACCGAATCGGGGCTCCCCGGATTGTTGTTGCCGATCGGCAGCCAGCCGCGGTCTATGACGACGGTCTCGCCCGATTCCACCCGGAAGGGAACCACGACTTCGTAGCCGGGCTGGCCGTTGAGCGGCCGGTTGCGGACGATACGCTGCCCGGCGACGTCGTAACTGCCCTTGAGTTCCACCTGGGTCCACTCCCGTTCCGCCGCCAGCGAGCGGAACTGGTCCTTGACCATGGCAAAGGGGACGGGCGTGGCCGAATAGTTGGAGGTGACGCGGTTGATCTCGGCCAGCGTTTCGGCGCGGCGGTCCATCTGCCACCGGCCCAGTCCGACGCAGGCGGCCGCAACGACCGCGGCCAGCACCAGGTAACCGAGCCACTTCCTGGAAAAGAGAAAACGGTACATTCAGCTAGCCCTGCCTGCCGGGTCCAATGCCACGGTGTCCTTCCAGAGCCCGCGGGTCTGCAGATAGTCCTCGAGCCAGGCCCGGTGTTCTCCACAGGCCAGCCAGATCTTGCGCCGTTCGGGGGTGTGGATTTTTGGGTTGTTCCAGTGCAGCTGCCACTCGGCGCCGCTCCGGCATGCTTTGCGCGAGCAGAGGGCTTCCGCCGGTCCGGCTGCGCCGCCGTTCCCGGCGAGGTCGAGAAGGTTCATGATGCTGCCCGTCCGTGGTCGCCATCGTCGTCGTGTCCGCCCGGGGCGCCGCGCTCTTCCTTCGGGACGTCCTCATCCTCGACGAGTTCGCCCTGCAGCAGCGTCAGCGACGGGTCGTCCGACACCGGGTCAGCCGTGTCACCGTGCCTGGCAGCCGGCGCATCGATCTGGGCCAGCGGTGCGTAATCCAGCAGCGAGTCCGCGTGGACCTCGGCCTTGTCACTGCCGTTGGCGATGACGACGGCGAACCAGGGCAGGAACACCGCCCCGATGATCGGAAGGATCTTCAGCCAGCCGTCCACCACAAAAATCAGGATCAGGCATACCATGCGGATCCCCATCGCCACGGCGTACTTGATCATCCGCTGGCGCATCTCGTCGGAGTGTGCGGCGGCGGCGTCCGTAATGCTGTGAACCTCGGAATCACCGGAGGGTAGGTCCGGGTTCCCGGGCACAGGTACACCGGGTCTGTTTTTGAGTGTCAAGGCTGTCAGATCACGCTCCCAAGGCTTAAGGCAATTCTCTCACCATCGGCACAGCCGCCCAAACGGGGCGGTGCCGGGCGCTAAGATCGGAGGCAGGAAAATCCCGCCCACAGCGCGGCGCCGTCCCGCCGCAGAATTCCGGAGTCCCACTATGACTGAAACAGCAACCACCGGCCGCAGCGTTCTGATTACAGGCGGAAACCGCGGAATCGGCCTTGCCATCGCAGAGGCCTTCCTCGCTAACGGCGACAAGGTGGCCGTCACCTACCGCAGTGAATCGGTGCTCCCGGAGGGCATCCTCGGCGTCAAAGCCGACGTCACGGACGAGGCCTCTGTGGACGCCGCATTCACGCAAGTGGAAGCCGCCCACGGCGCGGTCGAGGTGCTGGTGGCGAACGCCGGCATCACCAAGGACACCCTCCTGATGCGGATGAGCGAGGATGATTTCACCTCGGTCATCGACACCAACCTCACCGGTGCCTTCCGTGTAATTAAGCGCGCGTCCAAGGGCATGATCCGGGCCCGCAAGGGCCGTGTGGTTTTGATATCCTCCGTCTCCGGCCTCTATGGCGCGCCTGGCCAGATCAACTACGCGGCATCCAAGGCCGGGCTCGTCGGCATCGCACGCTCCCTGACCCGCGAACTGGGTTCCCGCGGCATCACCGCGAACGTGGTGGCTCCCGGCTTCATCAACACCGACATGACGGCAGAACTGCCCGAAGCAACCCAGAAGGACTACCTGTCGAAGGTTCCTGCCGCCCGCTTTGCGGAAGCCTCGGAGGTCGCCAACGTGGTCCGGTGGATCGCGAGCGATGAAGCCGCCTACATCTCCGGCGCCGTCATCCCCGTCGACGGCGGCCTCGGCATGGGCCACTAACTCAGCTGTCTCCTGGTGCCCTAGTGGCACTGGGTTGTTTCTGGGTCTTGAGCTGAAGCGGCTCGCAGCTAGTTGGTCAGCCACTTTGGGATAGGAAGTATCCGGGGTAGGGGTCCTCGGTGGGTTCTGGCCAGGACGGTTCGTCGGTGTCTGGTTCGGGCCAGGGGTGTGCGGCCGTGAAGAGGTGCCAGTCCGGGAAGGGGTCCGCGGGAAGTTCCTGGTTCGGGTCCGGGCCGGGGTCCGGGCCGAAGGGCCCGGCGGGCGGCGGCTCCGGGTAATGGCCCGGATCCGCGGGCGGGCCGTGGTCCTGGCCCGCGTCCGGATCCAAGTGCGTGCCCGCGTCCATGTCCGGGAACGTGACTGTATCCGTGTTCGCGCCTGTGGTCAGGAGGCCGTTGGGCCAGTGGGGTGGTTCCCAGTCCTGTTGTTCGCTGGGGTAGTACCGTCCCGAGGGCGAGGTCCAGCCGGGTGGTTTGTCTTTGCTGGCGCCGGAGGGTGTCCACGCGGAGCCGTGTTTGAGTTTGTGGTGTCTGGGGCAGGGCTGGCCGAGGTTGGAGATCCCGGTGGTGCCTCCGTCGGCCCAGGCCAGGAGATGGTCCGCGTCGTTGTCCAGGGAGGCGTTGTTGCAGCCGGGGAACGGGCACTTCCCGTCGCGCAGGCGCAGCCACCGGCGCTGGGCTTTGGTGAGCCGGTAGCGGGTCCGGCCGATTTCCAGCGGCGCCCCGTCCCGCGGGTCGGTCAGGACCCGGTAAAAGGACCCGGCACCCTCGGCGACGAGTTGGCGGGCCATCGAGGGCGGGATCGGCCCGTACCCGTCCAGGACCGCCGGT
>NZ_MQTS01000244.1:17275-17746 GCF_020532825.1 Arthrobacter sp. SO3 | reverse complement strand
CCCTGCAGGGCCCGGGCGGCCGCGGTGGTCCGGTCCCAGATCCCCGCAGCGGTCCCGGCCGGCAGGTACGCCGAGAACCACGCCATCCCGTCCCGGTCCGGGACGAACTCCACCCGCCGGTCCGTAGCACACTTGGTATGGCGTTTCTCGATGCTGACCGGGTGGCGGCGTTCCCGCCAGAGACGGGCTTTGGCCCGGAACCGTCCCGGGACCAGCTCCCCGGCCGGGCACCCGCGGGCCGGGTTCGGTGCGTCGGGGTCCAGGAAGTGCGCTTCCAGCCCGGCCACCCCGGCCCGGTCCAGGTTGGTGGTTTCATCCACGATGATCCGGGCGTGCTGCCAGGAAATCGTCCCGGCCTCCAGCGCCGCCAGGGTCAGCGGCAGCGACGCGGTCAGTGCCTGGCAGTCGCCCAGGAACGCACCGGCGGTCCGATCACTGACGGTCAGGACACCGGCGACTTCGGCGGTCAGA
>NZ_MQTS01000244.1:0-17247 GCF_020532825.1 Arthrobacter sp. SO3 | reverse complement strand
CACCTTCAACGCCGCCGCACTCGCCTCCAGCCGCGCCACCCCCGCCAAACCATCCAGGCAATCATCGGCCAGATCCCGCACCGGATCCACACCCCGAAACGCATCAAAATCACGGTCCGCCCCGGTGCCGGCGAACGCAGCAAGCGCAGCAACCGACGCCGCGACGGCCTCAAAAGCCGCCCTGCTGTCCGCACTCCACACTGTCCGGCTATCCACACTTTCAGAATAGAGGGAGCCTCCGACAATTTAGCGGCACAGGCTCGGTGGCAATACGACACCGCAACCGACGACCACCCCGGCCACCAACCGGGGAAGGGGCGAATCTCCACACCAGGGTTCGCCACGCCGCAGTTCTCCGGACCACGGTTGTCCGGGCTTTGGGCTTCTCCCATACCCCACACCGGCTCTACGAAGGGCAAGAATGCAGAAGCGGTGCCGACGTCGAATCCCGCTCGTGGTGCCTGGGGGCGCGGGCATAGCCCCCCAGAGCGGCAGCTATGCGCTTTCTTGGTCTTCTGCTGGAAATGTTTCCAGCCACCCGCAACGGACCAATGGCGGTCAGCCGTCAGCGGTCAGGCCACGATGGGACCTTTTGCCCTTAGCGCCAACGACTCCCGGGTGTGTAATGGGGCTACAGCCCCAGACCGCGCCAAGGCAGGGGCATGGATCCCGGAGGACAATCATGGCTGAACTTAACAAGTGGGTGCCGTCGGACGTGCTGGAGCCGATCAAGCGTTTCCTCGACGGCGACCTGACAATGACACCGTCCATCAAAGTAGAGCAGTTTGTCGACGGCACCACTTTGGTGGTGCGCGCTGAGGTTCCGGGGATCGATCCGGACAAGGACGTCGACGTCTCGGTCAGCGAGGGCATGCTTCACATCAGGGCGGAACGCGAAGAGAAATCCGAGCACAAAAGCAAGGACGGCTACCGCTCGGAGTTCCGCTATGGCTCTTTCACGCGCAGTATTGCGCTGCCGCCCGGTGCCAAGGAAGAGGACATCACCGCCACCTACAAGGACGGTGTACTTGAGGTGCGCGCGCCTGCCCCCGTGACGGCCCCGGACACCACGGCCAAAAAAATCAGGATCGAGCACACGTAGCAAAAGACGCCCCCGGGCGGGCGGACAGCATCAGTCCGTCCGCCATGCTTTGACGCCCGCCACCCTCAACCGGGCACCCGCCGCCGGCACCCGGAACCCGCGTCAGCCCGCTGCTGCTCGGGCATCACGCAGCCACTCGGCAACCTCGGAGTCGAGCTCCTCTCCGCTGTGAAGCTCAAGATGGTGCACCATCCGGGGTGGATTCCTCGCTCACGCCCCGCGGCACCGGGTCTGCTGATGCACAGCCTCACGGCGCCTGCCGCGCGGACCTTCCACGCCGGCGAGCCTACCCCCGCTGGCCGGGCCGTCACTAGGCTGCCGCGGCTTCTTTGTGGAACCCGAACAACGGAAAACCACTGCGCCGCTGGCATGATGGACTGCAGACCCACCGTTTTTGGACGTTTGGAACAAAGGAGCTCGTATGGGACTGCTGGACAACAAGACCGCAATCGTGACCGGTTCATCGAGGGGCATCGGCGCTGAAGTCGCCAATTTCCTCGCCGCCGAGGGCGCCGCCGTCGTCGTCAACTACCGTCAGAAGGCACCCCGCGCCAACAAAGTTGTTGCGGAGATCGAGGCTGCCGGCGGCCGTGCCGCTGCCGTCGGGGCCGACCTCACCACCCAGGAAGGCGTCCAGGCCCTGGCCAGCGCCGCGATGGAGAACTTCGGCTCCCTTGACGTCCTGGTCCTCAACGCCTCCGGCGGGATGGAATCCGGCATGGCGGAGGACTACGCCCTCAAGCTCAACCGCGACGCCCAGGTGAACATGCTCAACGCTGCCGTGCCGCTGATGCCCGAGGGCTCCCGGGTGGTCTTCGTGACGAGCCACCAGGCCCACTTCATCAACACGGTGCCCACCATGGAGAACTACGAACCGGTGGCACGCAGCAAGCGCGCCGGGGAGGACGCACTCCGCGAACTCATCCCGAACCTGGCCGAGAAGGGCATCTCCCTCGTCGTCGTCTCCGGAGACATGATTGAGGGCACCGTCACCGCCACCCTGCTGGACCGCTCCAACCCGGGCGCCATCGAGGCCCGCCGCGCCGAGGCCGGACGCTTGTACTCGGTCAAGGAGTTCGCCGCGGAAGTCGCCAAGATGGTCACCGCCGACGTCGAGAGCGGCCACACCGAATACGTCGGCGGAGCCGACTACTTTGACAAGAGCAACAACTAGGCACCAGCGTTATCGACGGAACACACGGAAGGCCGGGGCGGTTGCCCCGGCCTTCCGTTCTTGCCGTCGCCTCAGACGCCGGCGATGTACCGGACGGCGTCGAGGTACGGCAGGTTGACCGCGGCATCCGCGACTGCGCGGACAGCAGGCTTGGCGTTGAACGCCACGCCGATCCCCGCCGCGCCGAGCATGTCCAGATCGTTGGCGCCGTCGCCCACAGCAATCGTGTGCTCCATCGGGATGCCTTCCCTGGCGGCCCACTCGCGCAGGTACTTCTCCTTCGCCGCCCGGTCAATGACCTCGCCGATGACCTTTCCGGTCAGTGCGCCGTCGACGATTTCAAGTTCGTTGGCGACCCAGTACTTGAGTCCCAGGCCCTCCGCGATGGGGCGCAGGATCTGGTTAAAGCCGCCGGAGACGACGGCCACCACATGCCCGGCCGCCTGGAAGGCGGCCACGAGCTCCGCCGCCCCGAGGCTCAATGTCACTTCGGCGCGGACTGAGTCGACGACGTCGGCCGGCAGCCCGGCGAGCACCGCCACCCGCGCATGCAGGCTCTGGGCGAAGTCCAGCTCCCCGCGCATGGCGGCCTCTGTCACGGCGGTCACCTCTTCACGCTTGCCCGCATAGGCGGCCAGGAGCTCGATCACTTCCTGCTGAATCAGGGTGGAGTCCACGTCCATAATGAGGAACTTCCGCTGCGCACTGCGCAGGGAGGCCGGGACAATTGCCGTGTCCACTCCGGCCGGGCTTTGGGCTGCCGCCCTCCGGCGCAGTTCGGCCAGCCCCGCCGCGTGATCCGGGGTGGAATCCGGGTCAAAGCTGCCGTCAGCGGTGTAGACCTCGAAGCGGGCGTCTCCCGTGCGGGTTTCTGCCTCCAGCGCCAGTCCCGCTGCGTCGAGCAGCGACCGGAGCTGCTGCACCTCGGCAAGGGTCAGTTTCGGGGCATAGCTCACTGCTGTTACGTTCAGGGTCATGGCTGCAATCCTAGCGATCCGGCAAAGGAGGCCCCGAATTCGTTGCGCTCCGGTGACGCACCGGCGGCCGTTCAGCGCGCACCCGGCACGGGCGCGGCGTTCCGGTTATCAGTCGCCCACTGTTTTGTCCTAGTGTCTACTCCTATGAGTGATGTTCTTGAAATGGCCGCCGTCAGCGTTGTACGTGGGGCAAAAACGCTCCTGAACAAGGTCGACTGGCAGGTCAAGGAAGGCGAGCGTTGGGTGATCCTGGGCCCCAACGGCGCCGGCAAGACCACACTGCTGCAGCTGGCAGCCGCGCGGATCCACCCCACCAGCGGGATGGCGGGCATCCTCGAGGAGATCCTTGGCGCCGTCGACGTCTTCGAACTCCGGCCCCGGATTGGCTTGTCCTCGGCCGCGCTGGCCAACCAGATCCCGGAACACGAGAAGGTCCTCAACGTCGTCGTGACGGCCGCGTACGGCGTGACCGGGCGTTGGCGCGAGGGTTACGAAAAGGACGACGAACGCCGCGCCTTCGCCCTGCTCAATGAATGGGGCATGGGCCCGCTGCTCAACCGGACGTTCTCCTCGCTCTCCGAAGGGGAGCGCAAGCGCGTCCAGATCGCCCGGGCACTCATGACGGACCCGGAACTCCTGCTCCTCGACGAACCCGCCGCCGGTCTGGATCTGGCCGGCCGCGAGGACCTCGTCTTCCGGCTCAGTGAGCTGGCCCGCGACGAGGCCGCCCCGGCCATCGTCCTGGTCACCCACCACCTCGAAGAGGTGCCGCCGGGCTTCACCCACGCCATGCTGCTGCGCGACGGCGGCGTGGTGGCCCAGGGCCCGATCGAAGGTGTCCTCACCGCCGGGAACCTGAGCGAGACCTTTGGGCTGCCCCTGGATGTCAGCGTCACCGCCGGCCGGTACACGGCCACCGCGCGCCGCTGAGCGGGCCGCTGACCGCACGTGGAGTTCCTCAATAGCGTCCTCATTTTCTTCGCCGGGCTGTGGGCTGGCACCATCAACAGTGTTGTCGGTTCCGGCACCCTGGTGACCTTCCCGGTGCTGATCGCCCTCGGCTATGCGCCGGTCACCGCGTCCATCAGCAACGCGATGGGCCTGGTCGCCGGGAACGCCGCCGGCGCCTGGGGCTACCGCAAGGAACTGAAAGGTCGCGGCAACCAGCTGCTCAAGCTGCTGCCCGCCTCGCTCCTGGGTGGCATCACCGGGGCTTACCTGCTGCTGCACCTCCCCGAGAAGGTCTTCTACTACGCCGCCCCCATCCTGATCGTGCTCGCACTCCTGATGGTGGCCTTCCAGCCCCGGCTGCAGCAGTGGGTCCGGAACCGGGAGCAGAACCCCGAGCATGCCATCCGGGACCGCCGCCACGGCATCATCCTTGTGGTCCTCGTGTACCTTGCGGGCGTGTACGGCGGCTACTTCGTCGCGGCGCAGGGCATCCTGCTGGTCGGGATCCTGGGCATCTTCATGACCGGGACCATCCAGAACGCCAACGCCATGAAGAACATCCTGGTTCTGGGCGTCAACGTCGTGGCCGCGGCCTCCTACCTGCTCTTCGCCTTCGGCCGGATCGAATGGGCAGTCGTCGGGCTGATTGCCGTGAGCTCGCTGATCGGCGGCCTGGTCGGCTCCAAGGTCGGCCGCCGGCTGTCCCCGGTGGTCCTGCGCGGCGTCATCTTCGTCCTGGGCCTCGTCGCCCTGGGCTTTATGATCGCCAACCTGTTCAAGTGACCCGTTCCGGCGACCTGTTCCACTGACCGATGACATCACCCGCTGAAACGGCCTCCCCATGACCTTGCACCGCCTTGACTCCGCCGACGACCCCCGGGTCTCCGACTACACCCGGCTGACCGACGTGCACCTGCGCAAACTCCGGGAACCCGCCGAAGGCATGTACATCGCCGAGTCCTCCCGGGTGCTGCGGCGCGCTCTTGCTGCAGGACACCGGCCGCGCTCCTTCTTCCTCGCGGAAAAATGGCTTGAGGACCTGGCCGACGTCTTTGAGCAGTTCCCGGAGGTCCCCGCGTACATCGGTTCCGCCGCTCTGCTGGAGGACATCACCGGCTTCCATCTGCACCGCGGCGCCATGGCGGCCATGCAGCGGCCGGAACCCGTGCCGCTGCCCGAACTTCTCGCCGGCGCCCGCCGGGTCGCCGTCCTGGAGGACATCGTGGACCACACCAACGTCGGCGCGATCTTCCGCTCCGCCGCGGCCCTGGGCGTCGACGCCGTCCTCGTCTCGCCGCGTTGCGGGGATCCGCTGTACCGGCGCAGCGTCCGGGTCAGCATGGGGACCGTATTCCAGGTGCCCTGGGCCCGGCTGGAGGACTGGCCTGCCGCCCTGCAGCTGCTCCGCGGGCACGGCTTCACCGTGGCTGCCATGGAGCTCACGGACGACGCCGTGGACCTCGATGAGCTGGCCGCCCGCCGGCCGGAGAAGCTCGCACTCGTGCTCGGCACCGAGGGCGCCGGGATGAGCGCGGCCACCCTCGCCGCCGTCGACCTCGCCGTAAAGATCCCCATGCGTGCCGGCGTTGACTCGCTCAACGTCGCCGCGGCGTCCGCCGTCGCGTTCTGGGAGTTGCGCCCACGCGACTGACCGCGCCGCTGGGCAGGCGGCGGGGCCGCAGAGTTTCCGCTATGATTGATAGCTGGCCGTCCGGTGCATTCCGCCGGCCATCCCATTCATACCTGGCAACTGGCAAAATCCAGTTGTGCGAACAAAGGCCCAATTATGAAGTCTGATACTCACCCGAAGTACGAAGCTGTTGTTTTCAACGACCTGGCTTCCGGCGTCAAGTTCCTGACCAAGTCCACCGTGTCTTCCAAGAAGACCATCGAGTGGGAAGACGGGAACACCTACCCGGTCATCGACGTCGAAATCTCCTCCGAGTCCCACCCGTTCTACACGGGCAAGCAGCGCATCATGGACTCTGCAGGCCGCGTCGAGCGCTTCAACGCTCGCTTCAAGGGCTTCGGCGGCAAGAAGTAACTTCTTCTCCCCAAGGTCTTTTGGAAAAGCCCGCACCGGTGACGGTGCGGGCTTTTTTGCGTCCTGCGCTGAACCGCCCCGTGCGGCGACTCCGGCCCGGCCTGTGCATGGCAGGATTAAGGTCATGACATCCCTTCCCCCGGTCCCCGGCTCCAGCAGCACTGACGACGGCGGCGCCCGCCACCACGGGGAGTACAAGGTTCCCGGTGGAAAACTCGTCGCCGCCGATCTCGACGTCGTCGACGGTGTGCTCGCAAACGTCTCGCTCAGCGGGGACTTCTTCCTCGAGCCGGACGAGGCACTGCCGTTGATCAACCGGGCGCTCACGGGTCTCCCGGCGGACGCCACCGCCGCGGACCTCTCCGCCGCAGTGGCGGCGGCCCTGCCCGCCGGCGCCGTCCTGTTCGGATTTTCCGCCGACGCTGTGGCGGTCACCGTCCGGCGCGCCCTTGCGAAGGCCACCGGCTGGGCAGACCACCACTGGAACATCATCGCGCCCTCCGTGCTGCCCACCCACGTGAACGTCGCCCTGGACGAGGTCCTGACTGAAGAGGTCGGCGCGGGGCGCCGCAACCCGACCCTGCGGTTCTGGGACTGGGAAGAACCGTCAGTGGTGATCGGCAGCTTCCAGTCCGTCCGCAATGAGCTGGACCCCGCCGGCGTCGAACGCCACGGCATCAGCGTGGTCCGCCGGATCAGCGGCGGCGGAGCGATGTTCATGGAGGCCGGCAACTGCATCACCTATTCGCTGTACCTGCCCCAGACCCTGGTGGATGGCCTCAGTTTCACCGACTCCTACGGCTTCCTGGACGCCTGGGTGATGGCGGCCCTCGAGAAGATGGGGATCAACGCCTTTTACGTGCCGCTCAATGATATCGCCACGGAGCAGGGGAAGATTGGTGGCGCCGCGCAGAAGCGGCTCGCGAACGGCGGCATGCTGCACCACGTGACCATGAGTTACGACATCGACGCGGACAAGATGGTGGAGGTCCTGCGGATCGGCAAGGAGAAGCTCTCCGACAAGGGCACCCGGAGCGCTAAGAAGCGGGTGGATCCGCTGCGGCGCCAGACCGGCCTGGCCCGGGCCGAGATCGTTGCGGCCATGATGGAGGTCTTCGCTGAACGCTATGCGGCGACGCCCTCGGAGCTGACCGAGGCTGAACTCGCGGCCGCCCACCACCGGGTTGCGGCCAAGTTCGGCACGCCGGAGTGGCTGCACCGGGTGCCCTAAGCCGTCTACAGGGCCTGGGCCTTGAGGGCACGGTGCAGGTGGCTGCGCTGTTCGATGATGATCCGGCGCAGCGCCCGCGGGGCCTCCGGATGTCCGGCCAGCCAGTGGTCCGTCCGTACGATCACGGGATGCGTCTCCGGGCTGCCGCCGTGCAGATCCTGTCCGGCCGGGTAGAGTCCGCGGACGATCCGGCTGGCGATTTCGATGCTCCGCCCGGCCCACACCTCTTCCAGGCACTCAAAATAGGGGTCAATGAATCCACGCAGCAGCGGGGCCGGTCCCGTGTTGAAACCGGCGATCGTGGCGCTGAGCAGCTGGTTGGACAGCGAGGTGCCGTGCACCGCCTCCTGCCAGGCTGCTTCCTTGACGACCGGATCGGGGCGGGCAGCGAGGGCGGTGGCATGCCCGGATTTGCCGGCCGCGGTGTTGTCCCGGAGCAGCTCCGCGTCGAGCTCCGCAACGGTGGCCTTCCCGTTGGCGGCAAGGGCGTGCCAGAAGTTCCAGCGGAGCTCGGCGTCCACGGACAGGCCCGCAATGACGGTGCTGCCGTCCAGGATGCCGCGGAGCAAGTCCAGCTGGCTGCCGTCGAAGCGGCTGCTCGCGGCGACCGTGCGCGCCCACGCGAGCTGCTGGTCGGAGCCCGGTGCGGCCCGGTGGAGCTCGTCGGCCGCGAGAGTCAGAAAGCCAAGGCGGACGTCGGCCCTCCCGGCCTCGGGGACGTATCGTTCGATCGCGGTGGACGCGTTGCCCAAGACGTTCAGCAGCACACCGATGCCAGATTCCGTGGGACCGAAACGCTGGACGGCTTCGACGTACCGGGCCGCCGGCGTGGCGGCGTCCCGGGCCGAATCCCAGAGTGCAGTCCAGCAGAGGGCCCGCGCCATCGGATCGCTGAGCGCGCCCAGGGAGTCCCGCACGGTGGCTTCGGAGCGGGGGTCCAGCCGGACCTTGACGTAGCTGAGGTCATCGTCGTTGACCAGCATCAGGGCAGGCCGGGCCTTGCCGGACAGGGCGGCCACCTCGGTCCGGGCCCGGCTGATGTCGGTCTCGATGCTGTCGGTGCGGACCAGGGCCCCGGCGACGTGCTCGTAGAGGCCGATCCGCAGCCGGTGCGGCCGCGGCTCCTGCCTGCCCGTCGTCGGGTCCTCGGCGTCCTGGATGATGATGACCGTGCCGAGGACGCCGTCGCGCTCCTGGATCTCGCTGCTGAGGGTGGAGATGCCGGAGGTCTGCAGCCACTGCCGGGCCCAGTCCGCGAGGTCCCGGCCGGAGGCGGCGCTGAGCGCGGCCAACAGGTCAGCCAGGGTGGTGTTGCCGTAGGCGTGGTCCTTGAAGTACTGGCGCGAGCCGGCAACGAAGGCCTCGAACCCCACGTAGGCGACGAGCTGTTTGAGGACCGAAGCGCCCTTGGCGTACGTGATGCCGTCGAAGTTCTGTTTGGCGGCCTCAAGATCGGGAATGTCAGCGACGATCGGGTGCGTTGTCGGCAGCTGGTCCTGCACGTAGGCCCAGGCCTTGCGGTTGTTGGCGAAGTTGACCCATGCCGTGGCCCAGCCCGTGGTGCGGTCCACGCCAAGGGTCCCCATGTAGTCCGCGAAGGATTCCTTGAGCCACAGATCGTCCCACCACTGCATGGTGACGAGGTCGCCGAACCACATGTGGGCCATCTCGTGCAGCAGCGTATTGGCGCGGGCCTGGTACTGCGAATCGGCGGCGCGGGAGCTGAAGACATAGCTTTCCGTGAAGGTCACCAGACCGGGGTTCTCCATGGCGCCGAGGTTGTACTCGGGCACGAACGCCTGGTCGTATTTCCCCCACGGGTAGGGGAAGTCGAAGAGTTCGTTGAAGAAGTCCAGGCCGTTCCGGGTGAGGGTGAAGAGTGCGTCGGGGTCGAAGGAGGGCGCCATCGAGGCGCGGCAGTAGAGGGCCAGCGGGACCTCCAGCCGGGTGCCGTCCTCGAGCGTCGTGCCCCAGGAGTCCTCGGCCTTGAAGTACGGGCCGGCCAGCAACGTCGTGATGTAGGTGGACATGGCCTTGGTGGGGGCAAAGTCCCAGCGGCTCGTGTCCGGGTCGCTGGTGAGGAGCGTGCGCCGGGTTTCGACGCCGTTGGAGGCCACCTGCCAGTCCGACGGTGCCATGACGTGGAAGGTGAATTCCGCTTTGAGGTCGGGCTGTTCGAAATTGGCGAAGACCCGGCGGGCGTCGGCGGGCTCGTACTGGGTGTACAGGTAGCACTGGCCGTCGGCGGGGTCGAAGAAGCGGTGCATGCCTTCCCCGGAAGTGCTGTACAGCGCGGTGCCCGTGACCGTGACTTGGTTCTCCGCCTGAAGCCCGTGGAGCCGGATCCGGGAACCGTCCACGACGTCGGCGACGGCGAGTTCCGTGCCGTTGAGAAAGACGCTGTGCACCTCGCTGCTGATGAAGTCCAGGAACGTCGAGGACCCGGGTTCACTGGCGGAGAAATTGATGACGCTGCGGCTTGTGTAACCGGCGACCTCCGGATCCGCCGCCTGCCGGACGTCAACGGAGACGTCGTAGCTGTGGGTGGTGATCAGGGCTGAGCGGGTAGCGGCTTCATCGCGGCGCAGGTTCTGGTTCGACACCCCGCTATCTAATCATGAGGAACGCGGCGCCCAGCCCCAGCCCGGCGATCAGCAGCCAGGACGCGAGCGCCGCCAGGAGGGCGCGCGCTCCGGTGTGCAGCAGCTGGCCTACCCGTACCGCCGAGCCGAGGCCGAACAGCGCCATCCCCAGCAGAATGTCCTGCAGCACGGCAGCGGCGTCGAGGACAGCGGGGGAGAGCCAGCCGGTGGTGCGCAGGGCTGCCAGCGCGACGAAGCCGAGCACGAACAACGGGACGAGGGGCGGCCGCTTCAGTCCGTCGCCGGCATCGGCGCTGCTGCGGTGGTGCAGCGCTGCCGCGGCGACGATGGGCGCCAGCAGGATCACCCGGGTGAGTTTCACGACGACGGCGACCGCCAGCGCCGTTGCCCCCGCGGTCTGCGCGGTGGCCACCACCTGTCCGACGTCGTGGACGGAGGCCCCGGCCCAGGCACCAAAAACTTCGGGGCTGAGCCCCAGCGGGCGGATGAGCAGCGGCAGCACACCGATGGCGAGGGTGCCGCACAGTGTCACGAGAGCCACCGGGAGCACGGTGTCGGGCTGCCGGATCCGGCGCACCGCGGCCATCGCCCCGATAGCCGAGGCCCCGCAAATGGAAAAGCCGGTCGCAATCAGCAGCGAGATCGGCGGCGGCAGGCGGAAAAGCCTGCTGATGCAGTACGTTCCGGCGAAAGCGGCCAGGACCACTGCGGTGATCAGCAGCAGCGCGGCCCAGCCGAGACCGAGCACATCCACGAGACTGACCTTCAGGCCCAGCACCACGATTCCGGCGCGCATCAGGTGCTTGCCGGCGAAATCCAGGCCCGCCCGGCCCGGCCCTGCGGTCCAGCCGGCCAGCCCCGGGACATTGGCGGCGAGGAGCCCGGATGCCACCGCCAGCGTCATGGCCGGGAGCACAGGAACCAGGGAGTGGAGGGCAAGGGCCAGCACGACGGCTGCTGCGGCGGCCAGCAGGCCAGGCAGCAGGCCCGGCAGCGGCTTGAGAGTTAACAGGGGCACGCCACTACCTTGCCGCAACCGCCCGGAAAAGCCGTCACCGCCGCGGTGGTGCTGCCAGGCGCCACGCTGCAGGGGGGGCTCCGAAATGATTTCGCAACAAAAAGGTGATTGTCTAGTGACCATGTCTGACCTATTCCAGGATTACTCCGTGGCCGCCGAACGCACCGGCGCCTACGACGAGATGTTTACCCCCGGGCAACAAGCCCGGAAGTCTTACGGGCAGGTTGCCGGGGCGCTGCGTGAACTCTCGCTTGCTGATGTCACAGCCCGCGCCGACTCGATGGCCCGGACCTTCCTGGACCGCGGCGTGACCTTCGACTTCGCCGGTGAGGAACGGCCCTTCCCGCTCGATATCGTGCCCCGGGTTATCCCGGCCGACGAGTGGACAGTGCTGGAAAAAGGCGTGGCGCAGCGTGTCCGGGCGCTTGAGGCGTTCCTCAACGATGTCTACGACAAGATGACGGTGGTGACCGATGGCGTCATCCCGCGCCAGCTGGTCACCACCAGCGCCCACTTCCACCGCCAGGTCCACGGCTTCGAGCCGGCCGGGGGCGTCCGCGTCCATATTTCCGGCATCGACGTCGTCCGCGACGCCGCGGGGACTTTCCGCGTCCTGGAGGACAACGTCCGCGTCCCCTCCGGCGTCAGCTACGTCCTGGAGAACCGCCGGGCGATGGCCAAGGGCCTGCCCGAGGCCTTCGGCCAGCAGCTCATCCGGCCGGTCGAGGAGTACCCCCGCCGGCTGCTGTCCGCCCTGCGCAAGACCGCACCGTCCGGCGTCGACGACCCCACCGTGGTGGTCCTGACCCCTGGCGTCTTCAACAGCGCCTACTTCGAGCACACCCTGCTCGCCGGCCTGATGGGCGTGGAACTCGTCGAAGGGCGCGACCTCATCTGCCGCGGCAACCGCGTCTACATGCGCACCACTGCCGGGGAACAGCGTGTGGACGTGATCTACAAACGCATCGACGACGAGTTCCTGGATCCGCTGCAGTTCCGCGCCGACTCCATGCTCGGCTGCCCGGGCCTGGTCAACGCCGCCCGGGCCGGGGGAGTCACCATCGCGAATGCCGTGGGCAATGGCGTCGCCGACGACAAGCTGGTCTACAGCTACGTCCCGGACCTGATCCGCTATTATCTCAACGAAGAACCCGTAATCGCCAACGTGGACACCTTCCGGCTGGAAGAAAAAGAGGCCCGGGAAGAGGTCCTGGACCGCCTGGCCGAACTCGTGGTCAAGCCCGTGGACGGTTCCGGTGGGAAGGGCCTGGTGATTGGCCCCGATGCGTCCAAGGACGAGCTCGAGGCCCTCCGCAAGCGCGTCATCGCGGACCCCCGCGGCTGGATCGCGCAGCCGGTCCTGCAACTGTCCACCGTTCCCACGCTCAGCGGCGACAGGTTCGGCCCCCGGCACGTGGACCTGCGCCCCTTCGCGGTCAACGACGGCGATAAAGTCTGGGTCCTGCCCGGAGGCCTGACCCGGGTGGCGCTCAAGGAAGGCTCACTGATCGTAAACTCCAGCCAAGGCGGCGGCTCCAAGGACACCTGGGTCCTGGCAGACTCCCCGCAGGTCCCCGTGGAAGCCCTTCCGCGTCCGGCCATCACGGTCCGCGAACGCGTCTCTGTCTGGCCTGTGGAAAGCAACTGGCGCGACAGCCAGAAGGAGCAGCAGCAATGAGCCGCGGCGTGACATCCTGCACTTATCCGCTGACAGGCTTTTTTCAGATTTCCCATGCGCTGGAGGTAACCGCGAATGCTTAGCCGGATCGCCGAGTCACTGTTTTGGATCGGCCGCTATGTGGAACGGGCTGACGGCACCGCCCGCATCCTCGATGTCCACCTGGAGCGGCTCAACCACCTGCCGATGGAGGAACAGCGCAGCGTGGCGCAGGAACTCCTGGCCGTCATGGGCGCCCGGGCGCAGAGCGAGGATTTCGGCCTCCCCGAACTGCTCAACGCCCTCGCCTACGACAAGCAGAGCGCCACGTCCATCGCCGGTTCCCTCGGTGCGGCGCGGGAGAACGCCCGCCGGGCCCGCGAGACCGTATCATCCGGGCTCTGGGAAAGCCTCAACACGACGTACTACGGCCTGAACCAGCACCGCAAGGACGTCGTCGGCACCTACCGTTTCTGCAACTGGGTGCTGGAGCGAACGGCCATGGTCAGCGGCCTCGCGGACACCACGGTGAGCCACGACGAGAGCTGGCAGTTCCTGGTCCTGGGCCGCTCGCTGGAACGCGCCGACATGACCGCCCGGATGCTCTCCACCCGGGACGTGCTCTCCGCCGGCATGTCCTGGGTGAACATGCTCCGCTGCGCCGGCGCGTACGAATCGTTCCTGCGGACCCGCCGCGCGGCCTTCGGGGACCAGCACGCCGCCGAGTTCCTGCTGCTGGACCGGTTGTTCCCGCGGTCCATTGTGTACGCGCTGCGGGATGCCGACGAGTGCCTCGCCATGCTGGACCCCTCGGCCCAGCGCGTCGGGTTCATCAACGACGCCCGCCGGATCGTCGGGCAGGCCCGCACCTTCCTCGAGTTCCACCGCACCGACGACCTGATGTCCGAACTGCCGGAGCACATGGAACGCGTGCAGAAGGCCGTCTCGCAGGCCTCGGACGCCATTTCCCGTAAGTACTTCAATCAGGCAGATGAACTGGCCTGGGTGGGAGAAGTTTCATGACCCGGCTGAGCATCATTCACAAGACGGCGTACAAGTACAACAAGCGCGTCACCCTCTCCTACAACGAGGCCCGCATGACGCCGCTGACGGATCCCCAGCAGGTGGTCCTGGAGTCTTCCCTGAAAGTCTCGCCGTCGCAGGCAGCCCTGAGCAGCTACCGGGACTACTGGGGGACCCGCGTCACGGGCTTCGACATGCAGATGCCGCACGAGTACCTCGAGGTCCTGACGACCACCACCGTCGAGGTGCACCGGGCGGAACGGATCCCGGCGGAGGCGGACATTGTCGGATGGGACGTCCTCGACGCCCCGGAAACCCTCAACAAGTTCAGCGACTGGATTCCGCAGTCGCAGCTCACCGGGCCGGGCACCGAAGTGCTCGGGATCATTCCCGGCGTCGTCGCGGGGCGCAACCCGCATGAGGCCGCCATGGCGGTCTTTGAGTGGATGCGCGGCGAAATGACCTATATGAAGGGCTCCACCGGCGTCACCACCAACGCCGAGGAAGCCTGGAACCAGCGCCAGGGCGTCTGCCAGGACCTGGCGCACCTCGCCATCGGCGCGCTGCGCAGCCGGGGCATCCCGGCCCGCTATGTGTCCGGTTACCTGCACCCGCGGTCGACGGCGGACCTCGGCGAGACGGTCGCCGGGCAGTCACACGCCTGGCTGGAATGGTGGGACGGCGAATGGCGCAGCTGGGACCCCACCAACCACAAACCGGCGGGCGACTTCCACGTCACCGTCGCCAGGGGCCGTGACTACCGCGATGTGCCCCCGCTGAAGGGGATCCTGTCCGGCGGCGGCGGCTCCGTCCTCAGCGTGAGCGTGGAAATCACCCGCCTGGCCTGACCGCCGGCGTGCAGGCCGCGCCAGCCCGCCGATGCGCTGTCAGATGTTGCTGTTCTGGGCGGTCAGAGCAGCCCAGTCTGATAGCGCATCGCGGTTTCGCTGAGGTTATTCCAGACCGGAGCGGGTGGCGTCGTCCAGCGGGGTCCACCAGGTCAGCGGCGGGACCACCTTGAACCGGCGCCCGGTGACGGTTTCGGGGGTGATCCTGACGAAGTGCTCCTTCTTGCCCGCCTGCCAGGGGAACAGCAGGAGCCCCACGGTGTCGAGGACCTCCTGCTGGTTCTGCACCGGTGCGGCCTGTCCCTTGATCACCACGCTCCAGGCAATGCCGCTGTCCGCGTCCACGCCGTCGGCCTCCACGGCCACCGGGGTGTCGCCGGTGGCAGCCTGGAGTTTCGTGCCGTCCGCCGTGCGGAACACCAGGGAACCGTGGTCCACCTTGTAGTTGATCGGGAAGATGTCGGGGTGGTCGTCCACCCACACCGCGAGCCGGCCCACGGAGACGCTGCGTAATAGCCGCCAACATTCGTGGTGATCGAGGTTCTCAACTTCATGTGGCCGCTGGTTCTTCTGGGGGTGTGCGCCCTCGTTCGGATCAGTACTCATGGGGCCGAGCCTACGCCAAGCCCGTGGCGCCTTGGTAGGGCAGAAGGTCACAATCCCAGGCAATATGGTCCCCCGTCTGGGGTCTTTGCTGCCGCTACGGGGTATTCTGGCAAGAACATCGTCAGTGTCGACGATCGTTGTGTCCGTAGTATCGAATTGGGGCCATGAGCATGCATTCAATGCACGAACGTCCGGACCAGACCGAAAATGAGCCGCAGCACAAGATCGACAGTTTGCTCAAGGGTTTCGTCTCCAGGGCCGAGGAACTGCTCCAGTCCCAGGAGCGAATGGCGGGTTTGCTCGAAGCGGTCGTCGCTGTCGCTGAGGACCTCAGCCTCGACGCCGTCCTGGAACGCGTTGTGCAGTCTGCCTGCCGGCTGCTCAATGCCCGATTCGGCGCCTTGGGTGTGATCGGTGATGACCGGGCGCTCAGCCATTTCATCACAGTCGGTATCGACGAACAGCTGGCGCACCGGATCGGGCCGCTGCCAACCGGCCACGGCGTCCTGGGGCTGCTGATTTCCGACCCCCGCCCGCTCCGGCTCCATGACCTGCGCACACATGCGGAATCCTACGGCTTCCCGGCGAACCACCCACCTATGAAGTCCTTCCTCGGCGTCCCCGTCCGCGTCCGGGACGTTGTCTTCGGCAACCTGTACCTGACAGAGAAAGAAGACGGCACCGACTTCACCACAGAGGACGAGGGACTGGCCGTGGCCCTGGCGGCCGCCGCGGGGGTTGCCATTGAAAACGCCCGCCTCTACGACGATGCCCGCCGCCGCGCACGCTGGCTGGAAGCGTGCATGGACGTCTCGGGACTGATGCTCAGCAGCGACCGCGACTACACCTCCGGCGGCCTGGATCCCATCGCAAGCCGGGCATTGCAGGAGTCAGCCTCCCAGCTGGCACTGCTGGTGGCGCCCGCCGGAGACGGCGCCGGCCATGTTGTCATCGGCGCCGCCGGCAAACTCAGTTCCCAGTTCTCCGGGCGGTCGCTCGCGCTGGACTCACCCGTACTGCAAAGTGTCCTGGACGGCGGCGAGCCCGTGGTCCTCGATAGCGCCTCGGCCCTGTTCGGGGAGATCGACGGCGGGATCACCGGACCGCTGCTGGCGGTGGCGCTGAGCACCCAGGGCGCGGATCACGGGCTCCTGCTGCTGGTCCGGGAGCCGGACGCGCTCCGCTACGCGCGGACAGACATCGAAATGGGGGCAGTCTTCGGTTCCCATGTGGCCCTCGCCCTGGAACTGGCGCGGGTGCACCGGCTCCGCGAGGAACTGCTCGTATTCACGGACCGGGACAGGATCGCCCGCGACCTGCACGACCTCGTGATCCAGCGGCTGTTTGCGGCGGGGTTGAGTGTCCAGAGCCTGACCCGCTTCACCAAGGACGAGCTGGCCACCGAACGGATCCGCAATATCACCGGCGAGCTTGACGAGGCGATCCGGAGCCTGCGCGACACCATCTACTCACTCAAGAGCAGCAGCGGCGAAACGGAACTGCTTAGCGGCCGGATCCGGAGGGTCACCCGCAGGTCGGCGAAGTCCATGCCGTTCGCGCCGCGGCTGATCATTACCGGCCCGGTGGACGCCGTCACGCCGGACAAGGCTGACAATGTGGTGGCCGTGGTTTCGGAGGGTCTCAGCAACGCCATCCGGCATTCCGGCGCGGACGCCATCTCGGTGTCGGTGGGCGTGGTGAAGGGCAAGGTGACTGTAGTCATCACCGACAACGGCGCAGGTTTCGCCGAACCGGAGAAACTCAGGGGACTGGCCAACCTGGAGGACCGCGCCCGCATGCTGGACGGGGAATGCACCATCACCAGCGCTCCTGACGCCGGCACGAGCCTCGAGTGGTCCGTGCCGCTTTAGCAGCGGCAGAGAGCGCACCTGACGCCGGCACGAGCCTCGGGTGGTCCGTGCCGCTCTACGGCGCACCGGCCCGTGAGGGCCGCCGGCTAGCGGACCCTGTGGGCCCGGCTGTCTTCGGAATGGCCTCCGGGCGGGGCGGGGG
>NZ_MQTS01000243.1:31429-35010 GCF_020532825.1 Arthrobacter sp. SO3 | reverse complement strand
AGGTAGGCCATGAGCACTACAACCAATGAAAACAGCGCCGACACCACCGCCACGGCGGGCGAGGAACTGGCCACGCACGAGGTCAAGCTGACCGACGTCGCGGCCGGCAAGGTCCGCAGCCTGCTCGAGCAGGAGGGCCGCACCGACCTGCGCCTCCGCGTCGCCGTCCAGCCCGGCGGTTGCTCCGGCCTCATCTACCAGCTCTACTTCGACGAGCGGCTCCTCGACGGAGACGCTGTCCGCGACTACGACGGGGTGGAAGTTGTTGTCGACAAGATGAGCGTCCCGTACCTCAGCGGTGCCAGCATCGACTTCGAGGACACCATCTCCAAGCAGGGCTTCACGATCGACAACCCCAACGCCGGCGGCTCCTGCGCCTGCGGTGATTCCTTCCACTAAGGCCGGGCAAACTGCCCGGCCTTAGTGCCGCAGGTTGCCCAACGAACGGACGCCGCAAAAAGGTCCCGACGCACGGCGCGGACATGTGGGCGAAAACTCGTGTGGAGCGGTAAGCTCTACACCGAGTAGTAAAACTTTTAGTGTGCCCTGACAGCCAGTTTCCGGCCCGGGGCGACAGCAACAAGTAGGAAGGGCCGTCTGTGAGTTCGCAGAACCGAACCGGCAGCCGACGCAAACAGATCACTACGATCACTGGCTTGGCACTCGCCGGCGCGTTGGCTTTGACTGGATGTTCACCAGAGGTACAGAAAGGGTGGCTGCCCACCGAGCGTGGCACCACCAACCACACTGACCGCATCATGGACCTCTGGGTCAACTCATGGATTGCCGCGCTGGTCGTGGGCGTCATTACCTGGGGCCTGATGATCTGGTGCATCGTCGCCTACCGGCGCCGCAAAGGCACCGTGGGTTTCCCCCGGCAGAACAGCTTCAACCTGCCGCTTGAAGTCTTTTACCTGACGATTCCGCTGTTTATGGTCCTGGTGTTTTTCTACTTCACCGACCAGGACCAGCAGGCGATCGACAACCGCGCCCAGCCGGCCGACGTCGTCGTTGACGTCCGAGGCAAGCAGTGGGCCTGGGACTTCAACTACAAGCAGGGCGATGTGATCCGCGCGGATGTCCACGAAGCCGGCGTCCAGGCGCACCTCACCGGCAACGACGTTGACAAGGAAAAGCTGCCGACGCTTTACCTGCCGGTCAACAAGTCGGTTGACCTCGAATTGAATGCCCGCGACGTCATCCACTCCTTCTGGGTTCCCGCCTTCCTGCAGAAGCGCGACATGATCCCCGGAAAGACCAACTACATCAGGTTCACCCCCACCAAGGAGGGGACCTACGACGGCAAGTGCGCCGAACTCTGTGGCGAATACCACTCCGAAATGCTGTTCCGCGTGAAGGTCGTTTCCGACGCCGAGTTCCAGGCGCACCTGGAAAAGCTGCGCCAGGACGGCAACACCGGCCTACTCGGCGAAGAGTACGACCGCAACCCGGCCCCGACCGAAACCAAGTAAGGGGAGCGACGTGGCAACTACCTATTCCCAGCCCACCGGGATCCTTGAGGCTCCCGTAGTACCGAAATCCAAGGGGCGCATCGTCGTCAACTGGATCACCACGACCGACCACAAGACCATCGGGTACATGTACCTGATCGCGTCGTTCGTGTTCTTCTGCTTCGGCGGAGTCATGGCGCTCCTGATCCGCGCCGAATTGTTCGAACCCGGCATGCAGATCCTGCAGACCAAGGAGCAGTACAACCAGCTGTTCACCATGCACGGCACCGTCATGCTGCTGATGTTCGCAACGCCGCTGTTCGCGGGCTTCGCCAACGTCATGATGCCGCTGCAGATCGGCGCCCCCGATGTCGCCTTCCCGCGGCTGAACGCACTGGCCTTCTGGTTCTTCCTCTTCGGCTCCACCATCGCCGTGTCCGGCTTCGTCACCCCGCAGGGTGCGGCATCGTTTGGCTGGTTCGCTTACGCGCCGCTGTCCAACACGACGTTCAGCCCGGGTGTGGGCGGTGACCTCTGGGTCTTTGGCCTGGCGCTCACCGGCTTCGGCACCATCCTGGGCGCGGTCAACTTCATCACCACGATCATCTGCATGCGTGCCCCCGGCATGACCATGTGGCGGATGCCGATCTTCACCTGGAACATCCTCGTCACGTCCATCCTGGTCCTGATGGCCTTCCCGCCGCTGGCAGCAGCCCTCTTCGCCCTCGGCGCGGACCGCCGCTTCGGAGCCCACATCTTTGACCCGGAGAACGGCGGCGCCGTCCTCTGGCAGCACCTGTTCTGGTTCTTCGGGCACCCCGAGGTCTACATCATCGCCCTGCCGTTCTTCGGCATCGTCTCGGAAATCTTCCCGGTCTTCAGCCGCAAGCCGATCTTCGGCTACAAGGGCCTTGTCTACGCCACGATCTCCATCGCCGCGCTCTCCGTGACCGTGTGGGCCCACCACATGTACGTCACCGGCTCGGTCCTGCTGCCGTTCTTCTCCTTCATGACGATGCTTATCGCCGTCCCGACCGGCGTGAAGTTCTTCAACTGGATCGGCACCATGTGGCGGGGTTCCATCACATTCGAAACCCCCATGCTGTGGAGCATCGGCTTCCTGGCGACGTTCCTCTTCGGCGGACTGACCGGCATCATCCTGGCCTCCCCGCCGCTGGACTTCCACGTCTCGGACTCCTACTTCGTGGTGGCCCACTTCCACTACGTCGTCTTCGGCACCGTGGTGTTCGCGATGTTCGCCGGATTCTACTTCTGGTGGCCGAAATGGACCGGCAAGATGCTCAACGAGCGCCTCGGCAAGATCCACTTCTGGATGCTGTTCCTCGGCTTCCACGGCACCTTCCTCATCCAGCACTGGCTGGGCGTCGAGGGCATGCCCCGCCGCTACGCGGACTACATGCCGCAGGACAACTTCACCTGGATGAACCAGTTCTCCACGTACTCCTCATTCCTGCTTGGCGCCTCTCTGATCCCGTTCTTCTGGAACGTCTACATCACCTGGCGCAGCAACGAGCGGGTCACGGTTGATGACCCGTGGGGCTTCGGAGCCTCGCTCGAATGGGCAACCTCCTGCCCGCCGCCGCGGCACAACTTCACGTCGCTGCCGCGGATCCGGTCGGAGCGTCCTGCCCTGGACCTGCACCACCCCGAACTGTCCCAGTCCTACACCATCGATTCGCCTGCCCCGGCAGCGGCAGCGCTCGGTAACGCCGACCAGAAGGATCAAGCCAAGTGAAAATCGAATCAAGACTTTTCGGATTCGGAGCCTTCTTCTTCATCCCGGTGGCAGCGGTCTACGGATTCCTGACCGGCTGGACTGAATGGGTCGGTGCCCTCGGCATCCTCCTGCTTGGCGGCCTCGCCGGCATGGTCGGCGCCTACCTCGCCTTCACCGCGAAGCGCGTCGGCATGCGTCCCGAGGACCGCAGCGATGCAGAGATCCACGAGGGCGCCGGCGAGCAGGGCCACTTCAGCCCGTGGAGCTGGTGGCCGCTGGTCCTCGGACTGGCCTGCGCGGCCGGATTCCTCGGCCTTGCCGTTGGATTCTGGATCGTCTACATCGCGGGCGGTCTTGCAATCGTCGGTTTGGTCGGCTGGGTTTACGAATAC
>NZ_MQTS01000243.1:24899-31413 GCF_020532825.1 Arthrobacter sp. SO3 | reverse complement strand
CCCCACCATTTGGTGGGGCCCGCCGTCGTTGGTGCTGCAATTAGTGGTGGAAACGTCTGCCGGGGCGAAGGGGGAGCCCGCGGCCCGCTGCGGCCGCCTTCGCCGCTTGTCCTGACTCCGGCCCCGGCGCCGGAGGGACCCCACACGCCGGAGGGAACCCGCAGCACCGGAGGGAACCCGCAGCACCGGAGGGAACCCGCAGCACCGGAGGGTGATCAGCGGGAGCGGGCGGACTCCAGCAGGTCCTTCAGGCCGTCCAGGGCGTTCTCGACGTCCTCAGGGCTGTAGCGGGCAGGAACGGCCCCGGGGGCTACGGCGAGCTTCACCACGCAGCCGAAGGGGAAGTCCTCGGTCATGACCTCGAGCAGGGAGCGTGCGTCCACACCCTGCCGGCCATCCTTGCTGATCGTGACGGGCAGCCCGGTTTCATGGACGGCGCGGACAAACAGCGCCGCAGGCCGTGCGTGCAGTCCGATGGCGGCCTGCACGATGGCGTTCCGAACTGGCAACGGGACTCCCTCGTCTCTCCTGGGGTTGTACTGCCGGCGGGACACCGGCGGATTTAAGCCTAGCCGGGGCCGCGTTAGCGGGCGAACCAAGTCGGCAGTGTGGTCTAGACCTGTCCGCCGCGTGGCTTAACCTAGAGATATGACTCATTCCGGAAGGCAGCGCAGTGGCGCCCTCTGACGCGGCAGCCATGGCAGGCGAGATCGACCGGCACAACGGGACGCCCATCTATGTCCAATTGAGGGAAATCCTCCGGGCCCACATTGCGAGTGCCTGCCCGCCGGGGTCGGCGTTGCCCTCAGAGCGGGACCTTGCCGAGCGCTTCGGGCTGGCGCGGATGACGGTGCGCCAGGCCATCGATGCGCTTGTCGGCGAAGAGGTCATCGAGCGCGTGGTGGGCTTGGGGACGTTTGTCCGCAAACCTAAACTGGATCTTCAGGTCAAACTGACCTCCTACAGCGAGGAAATGCAGCGCCGCGGCATGGTCCCGGCTGCCAAGGTCCTCAGCTTCGAGCAGATCGGTGCCAGCGCGTTCCTGGCCCGGGAACTTCAGCTGGAGGAGGGAACGCCCCTGGTGCGGTTCCGCCGCCTCCTGCTGGCGGACAACGAACCCATGAGTGTGGACGAGAACTTCATCCCTGCGCACCGGGTGCCGGGGCTGCTCGATGGTGAGCCGCCGACGTCGCTCTACAACGTCCTGAGCGAGCGCTTCGGGCTGGTGATGGAATGGGGGGAGGACATGATCGAGGCGACTGCTGCGTCGCCGTCGACGGCCCGCCTGCTCAACGTCGAGGTGGGATCGCCGCTGCTGAAGATCCAGCGCCACGCCTTCGTCGCCCGGGCCATGGTGGACTACTCGGTGTCCTATTACCGGGCCGACCGGTACAAGCTCTGGGTGCCTCTGCAGCGGCCAGGCGTCCGCCCGACACGAAACTACGCCTCCGGATACCGCCCCTGACACCAACGCGGGGTCACATTGCGCCCATCCCGGCGGCTCCGATGGGCGCGATGTGACCCCGCGTTGGTGTGTGGTGGCTGGGGATGCAAAAAGGCCCGGTCCTGAGGGACCGGGCCTTTTTGGTGTCTACCGCAGCCGGTTAGTGGCTGAGCGTCTTCTGGTTCTCACCAGATTCGATAGCCTCGTGTTCGCCGTGGTGGCCATGGGCCGCCGCGAGCTCAGCGGGCGTTGCAGGTGCAACCCGGTCCTCGAAGAACCACTGGGAAAGCTTCGCACGCCGCTTTTCCTTGCTGTCAACGACGCCATTGGCGTTCGGCTCTGCGGGAAGCGGAGACGGCGACTCGAAGCCGACGAGCTTGTAACGCTTGTACTCGTCGAGCGGTGCGTGGACCTCGATGAACTCACCGTGCGGCAGGCGCACGATGCGGCCGGTTTCGCGGCCGTGCAGTGCAATTTCGCGGTCCTTGCGCTGCAGGGCCAGGGCGATGCGCTTCGTGACGACGAACGCGATGACCGGGCCGATGAAGAACAGTGCACGCAGCCAGTAGGTCACATCGTTCAGCGACACGTGGAAGTGCGTGGCGATGAGGTCCGAGCCGGCTGCTGCCCACATCACGCAGTACCAGACGAAGCCGGCCATGCCGATGGCGGTCCGGGTCGGGGCGTTACGCGGACGGTCCAGGACGTGGTGCTCGCGGTTGTCCTTGGTGATCCAGCGTTCGATCCACGGGTAGGTGAAGAGAACGGTGAAGATGATGCCCGCAGGGACCAGGGCCGGGAGCAGCACGTTGAAGGTGAAGACATGCCCGAACCAGATCTGTTCGACTTTCCAGTCACCGATGATGCCCGGCATCAGGCGCAGGGCGCCGTCCACGAAACCGATGTACCAGTCAGGCTGGGTGCCCGCCGAAACGGGGGAGGGGTCGTAGGGGCCGTAGTTCCAGATCGGGTTGATGGTGAAGAAGCCCGCCATGAGGGCGATGACACCGAACACGATGAAGAAGAAGCCGCCGGCCTTGGCCGCGTAAACCGGGCCGAGGGGGTAGCCGACGACGTTGCCGTCGTTGCGTCCCGGACCGGGGTACTGGGTGTGCTTGTGCACGACCACCATAAAGAGGTGCATCACGATCATCAGGAGGATGAGCGCCGGCACCAGCAGGATGTGGAGCATGTACAGGCGGCCGATGATGGCCGTGCCGGGGAATTCCCCGCCGAAGAGGAAGAACGAGATGTACGTTCCGATTACCGGGATGGATTTGATCACGCCGTCGATGATGCGCAGGCCGTTGCCGGAGAGCAGGTCATCGGGGAGGGAGTAGCCGGTGAAGCCGGCAGCCATCGAGAGGATGAGCAGCACGCCGCCCACCACCCAGTTCATTTCGCGGGGCTTGCGGAAAGCGCCGGTGAAGAACACGCGGAGCATGTGCACAGACACCGAAGCCACGAACAACAGGGCCGACCAGTGGTGGACCTGGCGCATGAACAGACCGCCGCGGACATCGAAGGAGATGTTCAGCGAGGAGCTGTAGGCCACGGACATTTCAACGTTCTTCAGGGGCATGTAGGAGCCCGCGTAACGCGTCTCCGCCATGGAGGGATCAAAGAAGAACGTCAGGAACGTGCCCGAGAGCAGCAGGATGACGAAGGAATACAGGGCCACTTCGCCGAACATGAACGACCAGTGGTCCGGGAAGACCTTACGGCCAAATTCGCGGAGGATCCCGGAGCCGCCCACGCGCTCGTCAACGAAGTTGGTAATGCGGCCGCCCTTGGTCTTGGCGACGAAGGCGGGGGCATCAGGCGTTGCGGTTGCGCTCATGCTCATCACGCTCCCAATAGCTAGGTCCTACAGGTTCGTTGAAGTCGCTCGTGGCGACCAGGTAGCCCTCGGAATCAACTGCGATTGGCAGCTGGGGGAGAGGCCGGCTGGCCGGGCCAAAGATAACCTTGCATTCCTGGGTCAGGTCGAAGGTTGACTGGTGGCACGGGCACAGCAGGTGGTGGGTCTGCTGCTCGTACAAGGCAACAGGGCAACCAACGTGGGTACAGATCTTCGAGTACGCGACAATTCCGTTGTAGCCCCAGTTTTCGCGGCCGGGGGAAGGATTGAGTGACTCGGGGTTGAGGCGCATCAGCAGAACGACGGCCTTGGCCTTTTCGTTCAACTTGCCTTCGTGCAGCTCGTTCAGGCCTTCCGGAATGACGTGGAAAGCTGAGCCGATGGTGACATCGGAGGCCTTGATGGGGGTGCCGTCAGGGTCACGGGTGAGCCGCTTGAGCTTGCCATCCTGGGGTGCCCACATGGTGTGTGCCAGTGTGTTGTCAGGACGCGGACCCAGGTCTCCGAAGACGGCGAGGGCCGGCAGGGGAGCCAGCGCCACGGCGCCCAGAAGGGTGTTGCGGATCAGCGGCCGGCGCTTGATGCCGGTTTCCTCGACGATGTCGTCGACGATCCGGACAGCGGCCAGGCGGTCTTCCTCGGTGCGGATGGCATGGCGCTCTTCCGAGACTTCATGGTCCGGCATGAGGGCCTTGGCCCAGTGCACGATTCCGGTGCCGATGCCGAGCATGGCGAACGCGGTGCCGATTCCCAGCAGCGCATTCTGCAGCCGGATCGTCGCGATCGATGTGTCGTCCCCCAGATCGATGGCAAAGTACGCCACCAGGAATATCAGGGTGCCAACGACCGAGCTCCCGAAAAGAAGGGCTACCTGCCGTTCTGCTCGCTTTGCGGCCTTCGGGTCCGTGTCAGCCAGGCGCAAACGATGCGGGGGAATTCCAGGATCCTGGAACTTCTCCACCTCATTCTGACCAGCCGTAGCTACGGTGCCCGAGTGGTTCGGACTGCCGTCACTATGGTTGCCCATAATTCGCCTCATCCCTCTCTCGTCTCGGCGAGTGCCGAGTTAGCTTTCAATTCAGACTGCTGACGGGTCAGCAGAAAACTTTTACAGGTGCAGCAGGTGGGCTTAGGACGTCCGGGACGTAAGCCAGATGGTGAAGGCAATGATGACGCCCAAACCGGCGATCCAGATGAACAGACCTTCGGAGACCGGGCCCAGGGCGCCAAGATCCGCGCCGCCGGGTGAACCGTTGGCTTCGATCTGCTTCAGGAAGGTGATGATGTCGCGCTTGCCCTCGGGGGAAATGTTGGCGTCACTGAAGACCGGCATGTTCTGCGGTCCGGTGACCATCGCTTCATAGATGTGCTGGCCGGACACGCCCGCCAGGGCCGGAGCAAATTTACCCCGGGTCAGCGCACCGCCGGCAGCGGCAGCGTTGTGGCACATGGCGCAGTTCGTGCGGAACAGCTCGCCACCGGCGGCGGCGTCGCCCTTCTCGTCGAGAAGACCTGCCTCGGGGATGGACGGGCCGGGGCCGAGCGAAGCAACGTAAGCTGCGAGCTGGCGCGTCTGCTCCTCGTTGAACTGTGCCGGCTTCTTGTAGGCCTGCGGGCCGTTCATCTGCATCGGCATGCGGCCGGTGCCGACCTGGAAGTCAACGGCAGCGGCGCCGACGCCAACCAGGGACGGGCCGGCCTGGGAGCCGCTGGCGCCCATGCCGTGGCAGGTGGCGCAGTTGGCAGCAAAGAGTTTGCCGCCCTCCTCTGCGTCATTTGCGTTGGTGCTGGTGGTGGCTTTGGCCTGGTTGACGGTGCTGGCAACGGCGTACAGCCCACCAGTGACCAGGAGGCCCATCAGCAGCAGCGCAATTGCTGCCAGAGGGTGACGTCGCTTCTGCGAGAGTGCCTTCACGTGGTGGTTCCTTTTTTCGATCCTGCGTTGGCTCCGAGAGCCGCTTCTTGAAATTCTACCTCTTGTAGAAAAGGAGTAAAGTCTTGCTACTTGAGGACGTAGATGACCAGGAAGAGGCCGATCCAGACGACGTCGACGAAGTGCCAGTAGTACGAGGTGACAATCGCGGAAGTTGCCTCAAAGTGGCCGAACTTCTTTGCTGCGAAGGATCGGCCCATGATGAGGAGGAAGGCAACCAGACCACCTATAACGTGCAGTCCGTGGAAGCCGGTGGTGATGTAGAACGCCGAACCATAGGCGTTGGAGGAGAGCGAGACATGCTCGGAAACGAGCATGGTGTACTCAGTCGCCTGGCCGGCCACGAAGAAGGAACCCATGATGAAAGTCAGGGTGAACCATTCGTTCATTCCCCAGCGGGTGAAGCTGAGGCGGCCGCCGCTTCGACGCGGCTGAAGCCGCTCAGCAGCGAAGACGCCCATCTGGCAAGTAAAGGAACTTGCCACGAGGACGATCGTGTTTACGAGCGCAAAGGGAAAGTTGAGCTTGGCTGTCTCTTCGGCCCACATCTGTCCGGAAGTCGAACGGAGTGTGAAGTACATGGCAAAGAGACCGGCGAAGAACATCAACTCACTGGACAGCCAGACTACGGTTCCAACAGAAACCATGTTCGGGCGATTCAGCGTCGGGTGCGCCGGGGTACTGGGGGCATGGGTCGCAGATGTCACATAGACATTATGTCTATAAAACTCGCCCGTGCCCAACGCAAACCGCGTTTTCGGGGGACTTTTTCTACAAAGACGCGAATTCGCGCGGAAAAGTTCCCGGCCCTGTTCACATTGGTCATTGCACTGCGCACCTCGATAGCATCAGAAGGTGACTTCTCAGGCATCTGCACAGGCGGCAGGCAACACCTGGCCGCGGCTCATCAACGCACTCATTAATGGTACGGATCTCACCACCGGCAATACGGAGTGGGCGATGAACTCGATCATGTCCGGTGAGGCCACGCCCGTCCAGGTTGCCGGTTTCCTCGTGGCTCTGCGCTCCAAAGGCGAGACCGTGGATGAACTTGTGGGCCTCGTCGCGGCAATGATCGCGAACGCAAGCCCCATTGAGATTGCAGGCCAGAAGCTGGACATCGTCGGAACCGGCGGCGACCAGCAGAACACGGTCAACATTTCCACCATGGCCGCGCTGATCGCCGCCGGCGCGGGCGCCAAGGTGGTGAAGCACGGCAACCGGGCAGCTTCCTCCACCTCCGGTTCCGCTGACGTCCTCGAGGCCCTGGGGGTCC
>NZ_MQTS01000243.1:17798-24886 GCF_020532825.1 Arthrobacter sp. SO3 | reverse complement strand
GAATCACGTTCTGCTTCGCGCAGGTGTTTCATCCCTCGATGCGCCACGCCGCCGTCGCCCGCCGTGAACTGGGCGTACCGACGGCCTTCAACTTCCTGGGTCCGATGATCAACCCGGCGCACGTGCAGGCCTCGGCGGTGGGTGTCGCCAATGAGCGGATGGCCCCGCTCGTGGCCGGGGTGCTGGCCAAACGCGGCAGCCGCGGGCTGGTGTTCCGCGGGGAAGACGGACTCGATGAACTGACGACGACGGGTCCGTCCCGCGTGTGGGAAATCCGGAACGGCGCGGTGAACGAGGAAATGTTTGAGCCGGGCGATCTGGGTATCCGCCGGGCCACCCTGGAAGAGCTCCGCGGCGGGGACGCTGCGGCCAACGCCGCCGTCGTGCGGTCCGTGCTGGCCGGCGGACGGGGTTCCGCCCGCGATGCCGCCCTGCTGAACGCGGCCGCCGGACTCGTCGCGTTTGACCTGGATGCAGCCGGCCCGCTGCGTGAGCGGATGGCCGCCGCGTTCCAGCGTGCGGAAGAGTCCGTCGAGTCGGGATCGGCCGCGGCCGCGCTCGACCGCTGGGTCGCGCTTTCGCGCAGCTGAATGCCGCGGCGGCGGGCCGCTGCCGCGGCATTCAGCTGAGCCCTGGGCCCTGAGCCCGACGACTGGGCCCTGCGGCTGAGCCTTCCTGCGGGATGAGCCCTACTGTTCGAAGCCGAGGGCGAAGGCCGCGTCCAGGTCGTGCTGGGAATATGCGCGGAAAGCGATCTGCGTGGTGGTGTGGACAACGCCGGGTACCTTGGAAAGCTTGTCCGCGATGACGTCCGCGAGATCTTCATGCTTGGGGACCCGTGCGATCGCAATGAGGTCCCACTCGCCGGTCACGGAGTAGACCTCGCTGATGCCCTGAATGGCGGAGATTTCTTCCGCGGTCTCCGGGATGCGGGAAGCGTCTGTCTTAATCAGGACGAATGCGGTGACCACGTGTGACCTTTCCGGATCTGTTGCGCCGTTGCCGGCCAAGCAAAGCCGCCCTGATGCTGCTCCGGGGGCCTTGGCCATGTCCCTGCTAGCCTAGTCCATCAGGCCCCGCGGCGGCGTGTCTTGCGTTGCCGGACCACCGCGGCCAGAAGACGATATCCGAGCAGGAAGAGTCCCAGGCTGAGCAGGGCCACGATAACGAACGGCAGGACCACAGTCTGTCCGGTGACGGCCCGCAGGAGCATGCCACCGGTGACCGCGCCGAGCCAAACACTGACTCCGGCGGGCCAGAGGGACAGGGGCGAGCGCCACACCCGCCACACCAGCCAGGCCAGTGCCGCGCCGGCGAGGAACGGCCAGGCGGTGGCAAACACCCCGGTGATGACGTCCCCGCGCTGATGGGCGTCGCGGCCGATGGCGGCAAAAACCAGAATCAGGGCGGCGTCGGCGCAGAGGGCGAACACCGTGGTCCGCCTGGCCGCCGTCGTTTCCGCCGATCCGGTCGATGCGGGACGGGGGAGTGGCGGTGTTGAAGAAGGCATACCTCCAAGCCTAGTCGCGCGGGGAGCGGGGACCGTTCTGCCCGACCTGCCGGCACCGATAGGCGGAGTTGGCGTTGCACCTTGCCGTCAGTTCGTCGCAGGGTGTCAAATCCAAATAGACGGCCGCACGCCCGCCGGAAGCTGGCGGGTTGAACGGGCCGACGGATGCCTACCGGGAGGTCCACATGCCTGCGAAAGATGCCAAGGTTCCGGTGAAGACCGCCGCGCGGGGAGCGGCTGAACTCCGGCGGGCCGACGCCACCGAAGCACTGCCGCCCGAACAGCCGGACCAGATCCGGAACGTGGCACTGGTTGGTCATTCCGGGGCGGGAAAGACAATGCTGGCCGAGGCGCTGCTGGCCGCAACCGGCGCAATTTCGCGGATGGGTTCGATCTCCGACGGCACCACCGTTAGTGACTCGGAGCCGGCCGCGGTCCTCCAGCAGCGCTCCGTCGCTCTTTCTGTGGTGCCCGTGCTGGCCGGCGGCATCAAGGTGAATCTGCTCGACACGCCGGGCTACCCGGACTTCGTTGGCGAACTGCGCGCCGGGCTGCGCGCTGCGGATGCGGCGCTGTTCGTCGTCTCCGCAGTTGACGATATCGATGCTGCCACCACGGCCCTCTGGGCTGAGTGCCAGCGCGTCGGGGTGCCCCGTGCGGTGGTGGTCAGCCGGCTGGACCACCCCCGGGCGGACTTCGACGCCGCCCTGGCGAGGTGCCAGCGGGCTTTCGGCGACACGGTCCTGCCGCTCTACCTACCGGTCGAGGCCGGGGCCGCGGGCGCCGGATTGCTGGGGCTCCTCTCTGGCACCGTCTCCGAACACCCTACGGATGGCGCCCAGCCCGCACATCGGGACGCCAACGACGTCGAACGCGCCTCCTCGGCGACCGCGCGGGGAGCGCTGATCGAAGGCATCATCGCCGAGAGCGAGGATGAGACGCTGATGGAGCGGTATCTGGACGGAGATGAAATCCCCTTTGAGATTCTGGTCAGCGATTTGGAGACGGCAGTCGCCCGGGGATCCTTTTACCCGGTGATTGCGACCTCCGCAGAGACCGGGGTGGGGATGACAGAACTCCTGGAAATGCTGACACGGGCCTTCCCGCCGCCAAACAATTGCCGGCGGCCAGCGGCCTCCCACCTCGACGGGACTCCCGCCGCGATCCCGGACTGTGACCCGGCGGGGCCACTGCTCGGCGAGGTGGTGCGAACCACGATCGACCCGTTTCTGGGCCGGGTCTGCCTCGTCCGCCTCTTCTCCGGCACTTTGCGGGAGGACTCGTCCGTCCATGTGGCCGGCCGCGGCCTGGCGGACCGGGGCCATGCCGACCACGACAGTGACGAGCGCGTCACCCATCTGTATTCCCCACTGGGCGCCGGCTTGCGGCCGGTGCCGTACACCGTGGCCGGCGACATCTGCGCCCTCACGAAGCTCGGGCCCGCCGAGACCGGGGACACCGTGTCGGCCAGGGAGCTGCCGCTGCTGATCCAGCCGTGGGAGATGCCGGATCCGCTGTTGCCCGTCGCGATCGAGGCTGCCTCGCACGGCGACGAGGATGTGTTGGCCCGCAGCCTGGGAAAGGTCGCGGCCGGGGACCCGGCGCTCCGTGTGGAACGGAACGCCGAAACCCATCAATTGATCCTCTGGTGCATGGGTGAGGCCCACGCGGACGTTGTGCTCGGCAGGCTGCGCGAGCAGGGCGTCAAGCTGCAGACGGTCGACGTGGTCACCCCGCTGCGGGAAACGTTTGCGGCGCCCGCGGCGGGCCACGGCCGGCATGTCAAACAATCAGGAGGCCACGGTCAATACGCCGTCTGCGACATCGAGGTTGAACCGCTGGAGCGTGGCACCGGATTTGAATTTGTCGACAAGACCGTCGGCGGAGTCATCCCGGGCCCCTTCATCACCTCGGTGGAGAAGGGTGTGCGGGCACAAATGCAGAAGGGCGTCTCCGCCGGCTTCCCGGTGGTGGATATCCGGGTGACCCTCCTTGGCGGCAAGGCACACAGCGTGGACTCTTCGGACGCTGCCTTTCAGGCTGCCGGGGCGCTGGCTTTGCGGGAGGCCGCCGCAGCCGGGCGCATCCAACTGCTGGAGCCCGTCTCGGCCGTGACCATCAGTGTTTCGGACGAGAACGTGGGCGCGGTGATGAGCGACCTCTCCTCGCGCCGGGCGCGGCTGACAGGAACGACGTCGACCGGGGGAGACCTGACCGAAATCACCGCCGAAGTGCCCGACCAGGAACTCCTGCGCTATGCGATCGAGCTGCGCGCCCTGACCTCGGGCAGTGGCCGGTTCGTCAGACGATACCTCCGTCATGAGCCCGTGCCAGCGGCCGCTGCCCGTGCCGCCACGAAGGACTGACGACAAGTCCGGGGTGGATTCCGGACGCCCGGAAGTGTCCTATTTGAGGACGGAGCTGAGGGGGACGTACTTCAGGTTGGATGCGTTGCCGCCGGAGTTGGTCTCGTCGTGGATCACCAGAAGACCCTGCTCGAACCCCGGGCCGGCGTTCTTGGTGGTCACGTCCAGCCCGTCCGTGCCTGTCGCGGCATCGACTGCCCCGTTGGCCCCCACGGAGAAGCTCTTGCGGAAAGCGTTGTTGCCGGACCGGTCGTAGATGGCGATGGTGGAGTTGCCCTGGCTGGATACGAAGAGGTACCCGGCACCGTCTGCGCCGTAGGCGATGCTCATCCCCTCGATGTCGGCTTCCAGATGGCCCGCCCCCACCGCATCCACTGAACTCCGGTCGGCGCCGGCGTCAGGTTCGGCGCCGTATTTCCAGATACCGACGTCCTCCTGGCCGAGGTACAGGTGTCCAAGCTCGTCGTCAGCGACGCAGCTTTCGCTGATGCTGTCTATCGGGAGAGATCGCACGAGGGTGGCCTCCACTTTTCCCGCTCCGTTGTCGAAGAGTTCGAATTGTTGGACGGACCCGGGTCCGTTGGGCGTCACGAAAGCGTAGAACTTTCCGCTTACTTTGCTGTGGTAGCTGCAGAAGCCGTAGTTGGGCGCGAAGGTGGCGATGCTGCGTGCCGCCACCGGTGACAGGGTTCTGCTGGTTGTATCCAGTGTCCATAATGCCAGCGTGTTGTCTGACCTGTTGTTGGCACCGACCAGGACCGTGGATTTCCCGGACAGCGGGAAACCCGTTCTCAGGTCCACGTTCCCGATTTTTCCGTCCGGTCTGAACTGGAGGAGTTTGCCGTTCATGTCGAAGACGCCGATACCCCCGCCCGAGTTCGCCTTGTCGTCAGCCAGGACAACGCTGTTGGCAGGGGCGGCCGGATCAACCCAAATCGCTGAGTCATCTGAAATGTCGCCCGAACCCGAAAATTCTTCCGTCTCGAGTGCGGGCAAAACACTCGATTCGCTCAGGGTGGGAGATGCGGGTGGCGCGGACGCGGGGGCTGCGGTGGTGACCGGCGTCCGTGGAGCGGCGGATGGGGCCGTGGAGGAAGGGGGCGTGGATCCGCAACCGACCAGAGCCGGGACGGCCAGTGCAGCCACGGCGAGCAACATCGCTGCAGATCGGACGTGGTTGGACATTGCTCACTCCCTGGCCGGGTCCATGATGCGCGTTGTCGAACGGTGGCGTCTTGGGATTATGTGAGCGCAGCGCCGCCGCTGTCAAGCATCCGGGCTGGGTCTCCGGATTGCATGATCCCAGGAGTCAAGAACTGGAGGCGATTCTCATCCCAGGGTCGCCGGCCGCCGGCGCTCAGGCGGACGCCGCGCCCGGTGGCACCGGGTGACCGACCGGCGAAGCAGCGGCCACGGATTTGATGAAGGTCTGGTCCTGTGGGGAGAGAGGGAGTTGACCATTTCGATCTACTCCTTCCAGGCTGTCGGGCGAACCACTCGCCCGAACGAGCGCCTCAGTCACACTCCGCGGGAGGATGACAGTGCCGGGATTGGCCCGCATCCACTCCTGCGTCCTCGGATCCAACTTGTTCCACAGGTTCTCCAGGATCGGCCTGTTCACGATTCCTCCAACGGTGAGTGTTCAAAAACCTGAAATCCCGGTCACACCGCCCAACCTAGCCCCGGGTACCTGCCCTGTCCAGAGACGCATATGAGGGGAGAATCCCGGCACGACGTCGACGAAGCTCGCCAGAAGGTACCGGACCTCCTGGCCGCCCCCACCCGGCGTCTGCCTCGCGCAGACTTCAGCGGCAACGATGAACCGACTTGCGAAAAGTTGGATGCGGAGCCCTCGCGGGTCAGCGTGCGGCGCCCACTCAGCGAATGCCGGCTCCATCATCCAGGCGTTCTCCCGGATCGCCCGGCTGTCCGGAGTCGCTGGTGAAGGCCACTGAGATCTCGGGGGCTGATGTCAGTGAGTTGTGCACGGTGCAGTGGGAGGCGACGGCGAGCAGTGCCTCGCGGCGTTCGGCGGTGACGCCGTCGGGGATGGTGAGGCGCACCTCGATGCTGGCGACGCGTGCGGGTCGTGAGCCCATGTGGAATTCAGCGTCGACGGCGAGGCCCTCGGTGGGCAGGTTGTGTCGGTCCAGGTAGCGGCGGGCGTAGAACGCGATGCAGCCGGCGAGGCTTGCGATGAACAGTTCTGTTGGGGTGGGGCCGGTGTCCTCCCCGCCGTCGCCGACCGGTTGGTCGGTCCGGATGAGGTGGCCGCGGATGTTGATATCGAAGCGGTCGCCGCCCAGGTGTGCGACCCGGACCGGCTGGCTTCCCCCGGGGGCGGGGCCGCCGGCGGCCGTTGCGCTGCCTGCGGCTGTGATGACTGGTTCGCTGCTCAAGGTGTTTCTCGATCCGTTGGTGGGGCATGTCCTGCGCCCGGGGCTGGGGCCGGGGTCCGGTGTTATTTCGAGGCTGCCGGGGCGGCTGCCATTTTTGCCCGGACCTCTTCCATGTCCAGCTCTTTGATGCCCGTGATGAGCTGTTCCAGCCCGGTGGGGTTCATCGCCCCTGGCTGGGAGAAGACGAGGATCCCTTCCCGGAAGGCCATCAGGGTGGGGATGGAGGTGATGCGGGCGGCAGCGGACAGGCCGGGCTCGGCCTCGGTGTCCACCTTCGCGAAGACGACGTCCGGGTGGTTCTCGGAGGCTTTGCTGAAGGTGGGGGCGAACATCCGGCAAGGCCCGCACCAGGCTGCCCAGAAGTCCACCAGGACGATGTCGTTGCCGGTGATGGTGTCGTTGAAGGTCGCTTCGGAAATGTCGATGGTTGCCATAGTGCAATAATATACCCCTAGGGGTATTGGAGCAACAGGGCGGTGAGCTCTGCGCCAGTTTGCATAAATACCCCCTGGGGTATCATGATGGAAGGGGTCCCTCAGTTCTTTCTCGCAGCCCAACAGCCCTGTCCTACCGAAAGGTCCAGACCATGGAAATTACCCCCGCTCAGCTCGCGGAGCAGCTCACGAGCGGCCGCGGCGCCCAGATTATCGATGTCCGCGAATCAGCTGAAGTCGCCGGGGGCATGATTCCCGGGGCCCGGCACATCGCCCTGGGCGAACTGGGCGGGCGCCTTGATGACCTGGACAGGGCCCGGCCCGTCATCGCCATTTGCCGCAGCGGACGCCGCAGCGCGGCGGCCGCGGACCAGCTCAT
>NZ_MQTS01000243.1:16547-17788 GCF_020532825.1 Arthrobacter sp. SO3 | reverse complement strand
GGTGTCGTTGAAGGTCGCTTCGGAAATGTCGATGGTTGCCATAGTGCAATAATATACCCCTAGGGGTATTGGAGCAACAGAGCGGTGAGCTCTGCGCCAGTTTGCATTAATACCCCCTGGGGTATCATGATGGAAGGGTAACTACCCGCCCGGGCTGCCGGACACCATGAAAGGGCACCAGCATGAAGAGCATTTCAGTGGACGACCTGGCAGCACTCGGGTCTGATGTTTCCATCATTGACGTCCGGGAAGAGGAAGAGTACTCGGAGGCCTGCGTTCCGGGAACGAGGAACATTCCGCTCTCGCGTTTCCAGCAGTCCCTCGGTGACGTTCCGGTCGGACGGACCGTCTATGTCATGTGTGCATCCGGCGGCCGCAGTTCCCGCGCCACGGCGCACCTCGCCGGGCAAGGCTACGACGCCGTGAATGTCATGGGCGGCATCACCGAGTGGTACCGCAACGGGCACCCGGTCACCTACCAGGCCGGCGGCGAGTGAGCATGTCCTCCACCGTCAGCCCCCCGCAGCTCGAGCCGGACCCGGATGCCGGGAGCCGCCGCACCATCAACCGCCTCAAGCGCGCCCAGGGGCAGCTCACTGCGCTGATTGCCGCCGTCGAATCCGGGGCAGATTGCCGCAACGTCGTCACCCAGCTGTCGGCGGTCCGCGGCGCCCTGGACAAGGCCGGATTCGAACTCATCTCGGCGGCGATGCGCGACTGCCTCACCGAGCCAGCGGACGCCCTCCCGGCAGGCGGCGTGCAGCCTGGACTGCCGGCCCAGAGGCCCACCCTGACGGAAATCCGCACGCTCTTCCTGCGCCTGACCTAGGCCGGCGCCGGTCAGTGCCAGGGCAAGGGCGCCCAGCCCAAATATCCAGCCCAACAGCCCCGTTCTACCGAAAGGTCCAGACCATGGAAATTACCCCCGCTCAGCTCGCGGAGCAGCTCACGAGCGGCCGCGGCGCCCAGATTATCGATGTCCGCGAATCAGCTGAAGTCGCCGGGGGCATGATTCCCGGTGCCCGGCACATCGCCCTGGGCGAACTGGGCGGGCGCCTTGATGACCTGGACAAGGCCCGGCCCGTCATCGCCATTTGCCGCAGCGGACGCCGCAGCGCGGCGGCCGCGGACCAGCTCACGGCCGCGGGCTTCACGGCCTACACCGTGCCCGGCGGAATGCTCGATTGGACGGCTGCGGGCTTCCCCGTCAGCTGAGCCCACCAGAGTTCCCGGGCGGCATG
>NZ_MQTS01000243.1:12240-16537 GCF_020532825.1 Arthrobacter sp. SO3 | reverse complement strand
CCCGGCGGAATGCTCGATTGGACGGCTGCGGGCTTCCCCGTCAGCTGAGCCCACCAGAGTTCCCGGGCGGCATGCCCCCCCAGTTGCCGCCCGGGCTTCCACCTGCCCGGACCCGGTCCCTTCGACGCGGGGAACCGGGCGGTGGACGGCGGCTACCTGCAAACGCGGGGCCGCCAGCAGAAATGCTCCACGATGTACCGAAAATGTTCCAGGATATACCGAAAGAGATTATGACTTCCTTGAAGAGAACCCCCGTTGAATCCGCCCCGCAGTCCATCGATGCCTCGACCCTGAAGGCCTGGGAAGACAACCACGACGATCTGATGATCATCGATGTGCGCGGCGGCGCAGAGTTCGATTCCCTGCACATCAAGGGCTCCTACCATGTGCCGCTTCCCATGCTCAGTGAGCACACCGAAGAATTCGCGGCAAAAATGGGCACCCGCGTGGTCCTGGTCTGCCAGTCCGGCAACCGGGCCGAGCAGGCCCGCAAACACCTGGACGCCGTCGGCCTGGCCGGTGCCAGCGTCCTGGCCGGGGGAGTCCCCGCCTACGCCGCCGCCGGCGGCACCGTGGTCCGCGGCCGCGGACCCTGGGCCCTGGAACGCCAGGTCCGGATGACCGCCGGCTCCCTGGTCCTCGCCAGTATCGTCGCGGCGAAATTCGTCTCACCGAAGCTGGGACTGGTCGCCGGGGGCATCGGCGCCGGGCTGACGTTCTCCGCCGCGACCAACAGCTGCGCCATGGGCCAGGTGCTCTCGAAGATGCCGTGGAACCGCTCCGCCAACGAGCCCACCGCGCACCAGGCCCTGCAGAACCTGGACGCCCGGGCATGATCCTCACCGCGGCGGCGTTCGGGCTGATCGTCGGCGCCCTGCTGGGCCTGGTCGGAGGCGGCGGATCCATCCTCGCCGTCCCCGCCCTGGTCTACGGCGTGGGGCTGCCGCTGGCCGCGGCCATCCCGACGTCGCTGGTCGTTGTCGGCGCGTCCTCCGCCGTCGCGGTGCTGCCCCGGCTGCGGACCGGGGTGAACTGGCGGCTCGCGCTGATCATCGGCGCCGCAGGAACCGCCACCGCCTACCTCGGCGCGATGGTCAACCGGCTCCTGGACCCGAAGATCCTGCTCCTGGCGTTCGCCGCGATCATGGTCTTCGCCGGCATCCGGATGCTGATGCCCTCCACCTCCGCCGGCGGCTCCTGTGCCCTGCCCGGAGGCGGGGTCAACTGGCGCAGCTGCCTGCCCAAAGCGATCGCCACCGGCGCCGTCGTCGGGTTCCTCACCGGCCTGCTCGGCGTCGGCGGCGGCTTCCTGATCGTCCCCGCACTCACCCTGGTCCTCGGCCTCCCGATGACCGTGACCGTGGGGAGCTCCCTGGTGATCATCGTCATCAACGCCGCCGCCGGCTTCGCCGCCCACCTGGGCGACCTGCAGATCGACTGGGCCGTCACGGCAGCCTTCGCCGGGGCCGCGATGATCGCCTCCCTCACAGCCGGGCGAATCGGCACCAGCATCCCGGACAAAACACTCAAACGCGGCTTCGGCATCCTCGTCCTCGTCATCGCCGCCTACGTCGCAGCCCAGGCACTCCTGTCCTGACGGCGCCCCTGAGGGAACGAGAAAAACACCGGGGCCGGAAAGTTCCGCGCATCAGGCGACGCAGTTGCATCTACAGCAGGGTTGCCAGGGCCAGTCCGGCGGCCGTGGCGCCGACTGCGGCGACGGCGGTGCCGATTCCGTTAACGAGGGCAAGTCCGGTGCGGCGGGACTGGATGAGCCGGACGGTCTCGAAGCTGGCGGTGCTGAAAGTGGTGTAACCGCCCAGGAACCCGGTGCCGGCGATGTACTGCAGCTCGACGGGTGCCGCGTGGACAATCACGGCCCCGGCGACCAAGCCCAGCAGGAAGGATCCGGTGACGTTGATGGCGATGGTTCCCACGGGCAGTGCCGTGCGGGCTCGGGAACGGACCAGCCCGTCGACGACAAAGCGGGTTCCGGCGCCCAAGCCGCCGGCGAGGCCGAGCAAGAGTATGGTCAGGACGCTCACCGGCGGCTCTCCTCATGCCCGGAGCGGACGGCCGCTTCCCGGCGTCGGGCCTTCCCGCTGTGATGCCCGACGGCGACCCGGATCCCGGCCACTGTTGCCACGGCGCCGCCGAGCAGCGTGGCGGCGACATAGACCAGAGCGTCGGCCGGGCGTCCCGCCCCGAGCAGGGTATTCGTTTCCAGAGCCAGGGTGCTGTAAGTGGTGAAGGCCCCCATAAAGCCGGTGCCGGCGAGCAGGCGGACCACCCTCAGCCGTCCGGCGTCCGGACCGCGCCGGACCAGTGACTCCAGCAGAACGCCGAGGAGGAATGCCCCGGCCAGGTTGATGATCAGGGTCGGCAGCGGCCAGCCTCCCGGGGACGGCAGGACGGTGCTGAGACCGTACCTGGCCAGGGCTCCGAACACACCTCCGGTGATGACGACCAGCACGAAGCCGGGGTGCAGGTGCACGGGGCGATGGGCGCGGGCCTCGCCCAGGGTGCCCGCATCCGTTTCGGGACTGCCGGTCGGTGCCGCGTCAGTGTCGACGGGCCGCCTTCCGGTGCCTGCCGTGCCGGTCTTTTCGGAAGGACGGGTCTCCGAAGGACGGGCGGTGGCTGTGGATTCGGGGGTGGGCGGTTCCATCAGTGGCCCTCCTGCCGATGTTGTTTGCGGTGCGGGGCGAGCGGGACGACCAGGACCGGCCGGTGCTGGCGGTGGGTGAGGTGAACAGCCACGGAGCCGACGAGCAGCTCCTCCAACCGGGCTCCAAGTCCGCGTTCGCGGGTGCCCACGACAATCACGGACGCGTCGGAAGACCCGGCCAACCGTCCGAGGGCCCGGGCCGGATCCCCGGCGAGTGTCACGAAGGACCAGTGGACCCCGCTTCCGTCCAGGGCTTCCTGCAGGCGTTCTTTGATGCCTGCGCTGATCCCTTCGATGTCGTCGTCGATCCCGTCCGGATCAATCGGCAGTGCGCCCGTCCGGCCGTCCGGCTCTTCAGCCAGGTAGGTGGTGACATCCACGTACGCGCAGATCAGTTGGACGTTCAGGCTGTGGGCCAGTTCCGCGGCCCGGTGAATGACGGCCAGGGGCTGGCCGGGGACTACACCCATCAGCACCGGTCCGGTGATCCGGCGCGGGACGTTTGGGATCGCCCCGGTGCCGGCCCGGGTCATGTCGGCTGGCTCATTCATGGGCGCTCCTGTCGCTGGGTGTCGGCGTCGCGCGGGCGCCCGGGATCTCTGTTGTCGGCAGCCGGAGCGTGCGGTGAGATCCGCCACGAACGTATCATCTGTAACCCGGCCCGCGCGTTTTGCACCGCACCGAAGCCTGCCACGCAGGACCTCGCTCGTGGAGGCGGTCCGGATTCCTTCCCGAGCCCGGTCCTGGTCGAATCCGGCGTCTTTTACAACAAGGCTAAACCCGTCGGACCCGTCGGGCAGCACGGCGGATTGGCAGCCTAAAATCTCCGCCTTTGCCGGCCTGGAGCAGATGGATTATGAAGGCGCAGCGAGGGAAGGCGCAGGCCGGCGGAGAGGCCCCTGATCCTTGCTGAAGAGGTGGACCTGCGGATCAAGCAAATCGGACCCGATTCCGCCAAGTGCAGCGAGCAACACGTCCAGCCCGGCGGCTGGGTGTTTGAGGCTTCGGCCGATCAGACGACCACCGCGAGGAGACTCCGGCGTTTAAGGGAACCCTGTGGCCGGCGCAGTCGGGGGCGGAAGTTCACGGCGTCGGACCGGCGGGGGAGGCGCCAGTCCTCGTGTTGTTCGGGTTGTGCATATTCGTCCTAGACTGGCCGACTTTGGGATGGGCTTGGGGTACCGTCACCCTTATGGGGACAGGACGGGAAGACCGCTACCGCATCCGGCCCGCGCCGCGGCGAAAAGGGACGTTCACGGTCGGTTTGCCTGCCCTGATCCTGGTCATTGTGAACGCCGTCGTAACGACGCTCGTTTCCATTGCAGTGGGAAGTGGCCCGCAAGGGCTGGCCTTGGGCGGCCTCTTCGTGTTTTTTCCCATTCCTCTGATCCTGTAGGCGGCCTTCCTGGGGATCCTCTCCATCCCTGGGAGGCAAGGAAGGATCCTAGGTGCCATCGCTTTGGTGGTCACCGCCGCGGCGTTTTTGTGCGCCATCTACTCCATGGCGATTGAAGGCCTGTCCTGAAGCCGGGGGATTCATCTGATGAGGTACGCAAAACTCTACTTGACATAATGTTGATTATCGGCGTTCTTGGAAAGAGTGCGGAGAGGGCTCGATTCCACGCGTTC
>NZ_MQTS01000243.1:6455-12230 GCF_020532825.1 Arthrobacter sp. SO3 | reverse complement strand
CCAGCATCCCGGACAAAACACTCAAACGCGGCTTCGGCATCCTCGTCCTCGTCATCGCCGCCTACGTCGCAGCCCAGGCAATCCTGTCCTGACGGCGCCCCTGAGGGAACAGGGAAGCGCCGGAGGATATATCCTCCGGCGCTTCCCTGTTCTTTAACGCTTGTGCCCGGGTGCAGGGAGAGCCGACCTACCGTCCGAACAGCTCGCGAAGAAGCCCTCGCCGGTGAACTTTTCCTGCTCGTGCCCGCGGCAAGGCTGGGGCGGCCGGACCCCCCGCATCACCTGGTCAACGTGCTGGCCGCAGCCAGTCCGGCGTGCCGGGGCGGCTGCAGCCTTCGAAGGAGTAGCGTGTCGTGCCTAGGGGGATGTCGTGGAAGAAATCCTGATTGCAGGCGGCAAAGGGCGGCTCGGTGTCAGCGGGGCAGGGTTTCTTCACCTGTACTGGACGCCCGGTTCACAGGTCGGCCTTGACGACGCCATGACGTCTATTGAGAAGATGCAGGGTCTGGGCGCCGGCCGGGCACTGCCTCTCCTGGTTGAAATCTCTGATGTCACCGTGAGTGCCGCGGCGCGGGGCGCCTTTGAACGCGCCATGGCCGTCTCCGCGGTGGCCATGGTGGGATCCACCGTCGTCGACAAGGTTGTGGCGGCCGCCCTGGGACGGCACGGCTTCTGTCCGCACGCCTACTTCACCTCGCGCGCGGAGGCAATTGAATGGCTGGTTAGTCTCGCCTCGTCACGGGGCCGCGGGCTGCGCCAGGCATAGCCTCTCCGCTCCCTGATGTGCCAGGGGGCGCGAGGCATTGCCATCATGTCCGCCTCCGGCAGGAAGATTTTCTTGATTCCCCTGTGTATCGGGAGGATTGTTGGCCCTGCGGGACGAGGTCATACTGAAGAAACGCGGTTTCCAGAGTGGGAGGCACAATGGCGGCAGGAATGGTTTTCCGAATTGTTGCCGGGGTCGACGGGTCGGACTCGTCGCTGGCAGCCTTGGACTGGGCCCTTGAAGAGGCGCGGCTGCGGTCAGGGGAGGTTTACGTTGTGACAGCCTGGCACTACCCCGTCATTGGTGACGCCGCCGGCAGGGCTGAAGACCATGAGGCATTCGGAGACAATGCCCGGAGTGTGCACGCTGATGCGCTGCGCAGGGCATCCGAAACCGGCGTTCCGGTCATCGGTGAAGTGACAGAGGGCCATCCCGCCGAAGTGCTTCTGAAGGCTGCTGCGGGGGCGGATCTGCTGGTGGTCGGATCGCGCGGCCATGGCGGCTTCGCTGGAATGCTTCTGGGGTCGGTATCGAGCCATGCGGTGCACCATGCCCATTGCCCTGTGCTGGTCGTCCGCAGCGGCGCGGATACAGTTCAAGGCTGAGCGCAGGTGCCCGAGCCTCCGGGGCTCACCTCCGCGCAGGCAACCCGGCTGCTGGAAACCATCGGCCCCAACGCGGTTCCCCTCAAGAAGACCGGGCTCGCGGAGCGCATCCTCAGGAAACTCTGGGCTCCCGTGCCCTGGATGCTGGAAGCGACGATCGTCCTTGAGTTCGCACTCGCCAAATGGCTTGACGCGACCATCATCCTGACGGTCCTGGGCCTGAACACGGCACTGGGAATCATCCAGGAGAAGCGGGCCGAGGCAGCGGTAGAGCTGTTGCGCAGCCGGCTGGAGATCAATGCGCGGGTGCTGCGGGACGGCGCATGGACGCTGATGCCGGCCTCCCGCGTGGTTCCCGGCGACGCCATCCACATCCGGGTCGGCGACTTCGTCCCGGCCGACGTCGTCCTGCACAGCGGGACGGTGATGGTGGATCAATCCGCTCTCACCGGGGAATCGATGCCGGTTGCCCGGGGACCGGAGACCACCGTCTACTCCGGGGCCACCGTTTCCCGTGGGGAAGCCACCGGCACTGTGAGCGCCACCGGTACCGCCACATATTTCGGCAAGACGGCAGAACTCGTGGGCAGCTCAGCGCCAACAGCGCATCTCGAACACGTCGTGCTGCGCATCGTGAGGGTGTTCATTGCCGTGGATCTGGGGCTCGCGGTGGTGGGAACCATCCACCTGGCCGCCGTCGGCTCCTCCCCTACGGACGTCGTCTCCTACGCCGTGATACTGCTGCTGGCCTCGGTGCCGGTGGCCATGCCGGCAGCTTTCGCGCTGGCCGGCGCACTGGGTGCCAAGCATCTCGCCACGATCGGGATCCTGACCACCCGGTTGACGGCCCTGCAGGACGCTGCCTCCATGAGCGTGCTCTGCATCGACAAGACAGGCACCCTGACCGAAAACCGGCTCGCGGTGAATGCCGTCTACCCGATCGGGGCCACGGACCGGGAAGAAGTCCTGCGGTGGGCCTCGGCGGCCTCCGACGCCTCCACCCAGGATCCTATCGATCTGGCGATCCTCGCCGCTGACGGTGGGGCACCCCAGGGGCGATCCGGTTTCACACCGTTTGATCCCTCGACGAAGCGGTCAGAGGCCACCGTGGTCAGGGGCGGCAGGAACATTGGTGTCGCCAAGGGTGCCCCGCATGTCATCGCGGCCATGGCCGGTGAACAGCCCCCGCCGGAGCTGAGCTCACTCGCCTCCGGCGGCGCGCGGGTGCTCGCCGTCGCCATCGACGACGGGAACGGAGCGTGGCGCCAGCTCGGGCTTATTGCGCTGGCCGACCGGATCCGGCCCGAAGCCGCCGGCCTACTGACGCGGCTGGCAGAGCTCGGGATCCGCGTCATTATGGTCACCGGCGACGCTTCCGCGACTGCTGCGGCGGTGGCCGCGGGCGTGGGTCTGGAGGGAGGTGTGGTCCGGGTGGACGGACTCGCGGCCCTGGCTGATGACAACGGGTCGGCCTCCGTTGTTGCGGAGGTCCTTCCCCAGGACAAGCACCGGATTGTGCAGATACTTCAGCAGGCGGGACACGTCGTGGGAATGACAGGAGACGGCGTCAATGATGCCCCGGCGCTGCGCCAGGCCGAAGTCGGCATCGCCATGGAAGGGGCCACCGATGTGGCCAAGTCCACAGCCGGGGTCGTCCTCGTCCGTGGGGGGCTGACCGACATTGTGGGCCTGGTCGAGGAAAGCAGGAGAATCCACCAGCGTTCCCTGACCTATGCGCTCAACGTCAGCGTCAAGAAAGTCGAAGTGCCGCTGCTGCTGACGGTCGGTGTGCTTGCCTTCGGACAGCTGGTCTTCACGCCCCTGCTGATGGCGTTGCTGCTGCTGGCGAACGATGTGGTGAGCATGATGATCACCACCGACAACGCGGCATATGCGCAGAAACCCAACACCTGGAACGTGGGCAGGACTATCGCGGGTGCGCTCGTTGTCGCCACACCAATGCTCGGCTCTTCCCTGGTCCTGCTGTGGGCTTCAGGGCAGCTCTGGCCCGGAGGGGGTCTGGACCAGCTCCGCACGGTTATTTTCCTGACGCTGGTCTTCAGCAGCCAGATCACGACCTACGTCGTCCGCACAGCCTTACCGGCGTGGAAGGGCCGGCCCTCCCGACTGCTGGTGGCTGCCTCCGTCCTGGACGCCGCGGCCGCGTCCGTGCTGGCACTGTGGGGGCTGCTGATGGCACCGGTTCCGGTCGCCCTGCTGCTGCTGATCCTCGCCGCGACCGCCGCCGGAGGATTCATCGCCGACCTCCTGAAGGTACCGGCCTTCCGAAAGCTGAAGCTCCACACCGGTTGAGCACCTGAGGCACTGCCGCCGGCCCAGGCTGCACCGGCTGTCCAGGCAGTGAAGCCTGGACGACCCTTCCATGGCGCGACTGCCTCGCGGACTTCGATCACGCCCACCATCCCGTTGTCCTCATGGTCCAGGGTGTGGCAGTGGTACACGGTGCGCCCGTGAAGTCCTTGACGGCGATCCTGACCGTGACCTGGCTGTGGTTTCTAGCGTGCGGGTTTGTGGTCTGTGGCCCGCATCCGGACGGCCACGAGTATTCCCGACAGTGCGGTGAGGACACCCACGACGGCGACCGCTGCCGGGATCCCGTAGGCATCAGCGAGGATTCCGGCGAGGAGGGCACCGACGGCGAATCCGCCGTCACGCCAGAGCCGGTAGATCCCGACCGAGCGTGCCCGCCAGGCCGGGTGGGCGACGTCGCCGATCGCGGCCAGCAGCGTCGGGTAGACCATGGCCGTGCCGGCGCCAAGCAGGACCGCGGCAGTCAGCCAGATCCCGAAACCTGTCCCGAGGGCGACCATCCCCAGTGCCACTGCCTGGACGAGCATGCCGCCGACGATCAGCCATTTCCGGCCGTACTTGTCCGACAGGGCCCCGGTGACGAGCTGGCCTGCGCCCCAGACTGCGGGGTAGACGGCGGCGAGGATGCCGATCTTTTCGATGGTCAGTCCGGCGGCGGCGAAGAGCACGGGGAAGAGGCCCCAGGCGAGGCCGTCGTTGAGGTTGTTGACCATGCCGGCCTGGCTGACCGAGGACAGGGATTTGTCCCGGAAGCTGGTGAGGGTGAAGACCTGCCGGTTGCTCAGCCCGGCATGGGTTCCGGCGTGGACGGAGACGTGGTTGGCGGCTTCCAGCTTGGCATGGTGGTGGGTTTCCTTCACCGCGAAGACCGAGAGGCCAAGGCCTACGGCGATGTAGGCGGCGCCGAGCAGGAACGGTCCCGGGCGGAGCCCGTAGTTCGCGGCGATGTAGCCGGTGGCCAGCGCGGTGGCGGCGACGCCGAGGTAGCCGGCGGCCTCGTTCAGGCCCATGGCCAGACCGCGGCGGGACGGGCCGACGAGGTCCATCTTCATCATCACGGTGGTGGACCAGGTGAGGCCCTGGCTGATGCCAAGGACGACGTTGGCCGCGACGATCCAGCCCCAGGACGGTCCGAAAATCAGCAGCAGTGGAACAGGAAGTGCGATGAGCCAGCCGGCCACGAGGACCGGCTTTCGGCCGTAGCGGTCCGAGAGCGTACCGGCGAAATAGTTGGTGGCCGCCTTGGCCAGCCCGAACGCCAGGATGTACGTCAGGGCGGAGGTGTAGAGGTCCAGGTGGAAGACCTGCCCGGCCAGCAGCGGCAACACTGTGCGTTCCTGGCCGAGGGTGCCGCCGACCAGCGCATTAACGGCGACGAGGAGCATGAACTGGGCCAGGTTCTGCCGCAGGCCCAGCGAGATTGCCTCCCGCGTGCGTCGGTTTCCCCTGCGGGCTCCGAGGTCCTGCGGTGAAGGGGCGTTACCGGGCGTCATCTGTTTACTCCACTTATTTTGGGACAGACGTTGGCGGCGGCCAGGTGTCCCGGACCGCCGCCAACGCATGTCAATCAATCACTTCAGATGGTGCCTGGATCAGTTGCTGGTGAGGGACCCCAGCGGCTGCCGGGCTTCCCAGGCGGCGTAGCTGCCGTCGAGTTCGACGACGTCGTAGCCGGCGCGGCGCAGCGCGCTGGCCGCGACGGAGTTCCGGACCCCGCTCTGGCAGTAGCTGACGATGGTGCCTTCAGCCGGGAGCTCGTCCAGGTTCCACATCACCCGTCCGCCGCTGAGCTGGTGGGAGCCGGGGATGTGTCCGGCAGCGTGCTCGGTGCGGTTGCGGACGTCCAGGACCATGGCGGCGTCGAAGCCGGCGAGCTCCTCGGGCTGGATCAGCTTCGGGGTGCTGGCAGGCAGTCCTTCGATGCTGGTGACGTACCCGGCGATCTTGTCGATGCCGACGCGGACCAGGTGGTCCCACATCTCCTGCGCGGAGGCCCGGTTCGGAGCCAGGAGCACCAGCGGGTTCTTGTCGGTTTCTGGGTTGACCACCCAGGCGCCGAAGCTCGCCGTGGAC
>NZ_MQTS01000243.1:0-6439 GCF_020532825.1 Arthrobacter sp. SO3 | reverse complement strand
AGGCCGGCCACGACGTCGGCGGTGGCAAGTTCCTCAAGGGGGACGCGTTCGCCCATCACGGCCGGGCCTTCACGGTTTTCGCGCTTCATCCGGCCAAAGTACGCGTGGGCGTCGGGCTGGCCGTCGAGGAGCTCGGCGACGAAGCCTTCCTCGTCGTTGGCTGCCAGGTACGGGCCCCACCAGGCATAGAGCCGCTCGTAGCCGACTGTGGAGGACGGGATCGCACCGAGGGCCTTGCCACAGGCACTGCCCGCGCCATGGCCCGGGTGGACCTGGACATGGTCCGGAAGTGTCAGGAACTTATCGCGCAGGCTGGCGAAGAGCTGCTTGGCGCCGCCGAAGCGCGTGTCCACCCCGCCGGCAGCCTCGTCGAGCAGGTCAGGCCGGCCCAGGTCCCCGGAGAAGACGAAGTCGCCCGAGAGCAGGTAGCCGGGGGCGTCAGCGAAAGCGCCGTCGGTGATCAGGAAGGACAGGTGCTCCGGTGTGTGACCTGGGGTGTGCAGGGCCTTGACCGTGATGTTGCCCAGGTTGATCACATCGTTGTCGTTGAGGCGCTCGGCCTCGAAGCGGTACTGCCAGTCGGTTCCACCCTCGCCGGAGACATAGGCGGTGGCGCCGGTCGCGGCGGCCAGTTCACGGGTGCCGGAGAGGAAGTCCGCGTGGATGTGGGTTTCGGTGACGGCCACGATCTTCATCCCGTTCGCTGCGGCGAGGTTGCGGTAGACGTCGATGTCGCGGCGGGGGTCAACGACGAGTGCTTCGCCCTTGGCCTGGCAGCCGATGAAATAGCTGGCCTGGGCGAGGTCTTCGTCGTAGATGCGCTCGATAAGCATGGGGCTCTCCTTCGTTGGGCGGTGGGGGAGTTTCCGTTAGGGATTCTCCGTTCTTCTAACTACAACGGTAATACCCCTGGGGGTATCTTGCAAATGGTCCGTGCGCGGCTGGATGTCGGAGACCCGCTGCTAGCCGTTATACCCTCCGGGGTATAGAATTAGCAAAGTACCCACCACCTCTGGAGTCCGCCATGGAACTTGATTCGACAGAACTCACCCCGATCATCAACCGGCTTAAGCGTGCCCAGGGACAGCTCGCCGGCGTCACGCGCATGCTGGAGGAGGGCCGGGACTGCAAGGACATCGTCACCCAGCTCGCCGCTGTCTCGAAGGCTTTGGACCGGGCAGGTTTCGCGATCATCGCCAGCGGCCTCGAGCAGTGCCTAGTCCGCGGGGACTCGAGCATGGACACCAAGGACCTGGAAAAACTCTTTCTGTCCCTCGCCTGAGGCACGCCGCCACCACCTTTGCAGGAGAAGCCATGAGTTATACGCATACTGTCACCGTCCCGCTGGCCTGGGAGGAGGCCATGCAGCGAACCCGTGAGGCCCTCGCCGGACAGGGGTTCGGCATCCTCTCGGAGATCGACGTCCGCGCCACGTTTGCGTCCAAACTCGGCGCCGGCGCCGCCGAGGACCTCGGCGACTACATGATCCTCGGCGCCTGCAACCCCGCCCTGGCCAGCCGGGCACTCTCCGCTGAACCGGACATGGGTGCGCTGCTGCCCTGTAACGTCGTCGTCCGCCGGGGCAAGGGTGCGGCCGAGACGACCGTGCAGGCCATCGATCCGCAGACCATGGTGAAGCTCAGCGACAGCCCGGCCGTCCGCGAGGTCGCCAACGACGCCGACATCCGGCTCCGGGCAGCCCTGCACACACTCAGCGGCGCAGAAATTGCCGGGAACTGAAGCGTCCGACTCCCCGACGGGCTCCAGAAGCCCTGCCGCCCTGCGGGCAAGGCCGGAACGGCCAAGCGGTTGATAGGGACCGGTGAGAGATGATGGCAGCGGACCCGGGTTGTCGTAGATGAGTCCCAGGGGCCAATACCACGCATGTCCAGTTCACCCCGGCGGCGTCTAAGGGCGTCTAGCACAGTAGATGTACCCGAGAAACGGAGAAGGATCATGGAATTTGTAGCCTTTATGCGCGGCACGTCCGGCAGGGCTTTGCGGATAGCAGTTGGTCTGGTGCTGGCTGCGGTAGGAATTTTGGGCGCCGGCGGCCTATGGGGCATTCTGCTGGCTGTCCTCGGCGGAGTCATGATCGCGGCTGGAGCGTTCAACTTTTGCCTGCTGGCCCCGCTGTTCCACGCCGATCTGTGGGGCAGGCCGAAGCCAACCGGCCACTAGCGCCGCTGGAAGCGGGCGCCGGCGCACGAAGGAAGGGGACCCTTTTTGCGCTCCTTGGCGAACGCGCCGAAGCCGGCACTAAAGACCGGCGGTGCCACCTGGCCAGCAGGGCTCGCGACATCCGATGTGGTGCAGGAAGCTGCGGCGGGGGTCGCCAAAATACCCCTGGGGGTATATTGTGGTAGGTATCACAAGGTTCGGACCACACTGAGGCGGCGTGGGCCCGGCAGCGGAGGCGAAGACGCACCCACTGCCGGCTACGCAGGTTTCGCGGCCCGGTCACAACCCGATATGTCCGGCGTCGGTGCTGAAGCGACGCTCGATTCCCAGAGAGGCGCCTTACCAATGTCTATGCACCACGAGATTCTGATCATCGGCGGAGGCAACGCGGGGCTGAGTGTTGCCGCCCGACTCCGCAATGCAGGGCGGACCGACATCGGTCTGATCGAGCCGAGCGAGCAGCACTATTACCAGCCGCTGTGGACCCTGGTCGGCGGAGGCGTCGCCAGCCAGGAGGAAACGGTCCGTCCGCAGGCATCCGTCATGCCCCAGGGTGTTGCCTGGATCAAGGACGCTGCGACGGACATTGACCCTGAGCGCCGAAGTGTCGCACTTTCCTCCGGCGGTTCCGTCACATACGACTATCTGGTGGTCTGTCCCGGAATCCAGTTGGACTGGGACAAGATTCCCGGCATGGCCGAAGCCATGGAATCCCCAGCGGCGTCCAGCAATTACCGATACGACCTGGCGCCCAAGACCTGGGACATGATCCGCAACCTGAAGTCCGGGACGGCTGTATTCACCCAGCCCTCGGGTCCAATCAAGTGTGCCGGCGCACCGCAGAAAATCGCCTATCTGGCAGCCGACTACTGGCGTAAGCAGGGGGTGCTGGAGGACATCCGGGTGGTCATGGTTCTGCCGACGCCGGGCATGTTCGGGGTGAAGGTTTTCGCCGATGAGCTGGAGCGGGTGGTTGACAAATACGGCATCGAAGTCCGCTTCAACAGCGAGATGACCGCGGTGGACTCAGCCGCTGGCACGGCAGTGATTACGGACAACGCGGCAGATTCCAAGGAGTCCCTGCACTACGACCTGCTCCATGTCGTGCCGCCGCAGTCGGCCCCGGACTGGCTCAAGCTCACGCCGCTGGCAGATCCGGCCAACCCCGCCGGCTACGTGGACGTTGACAAACACACCATGCGGCACAAGCGCTACCCGGAAATTTTTGCCCTGGGCGACGCCGGGTCCACGCCGAATTCGAAGACCGGAGCCGCGATCCGCAAACAGGCCCCGGTGCTGGTGAAGAACCTGCTGGCAGCCATGAACGGATCACCGACGGCGGCCCAGTACAGCGGGTACGCTTCATGTCCGCTGACCACGGCGCGGGGAAAGATGCTGTTGGCTGAGTTCGACTACACCCTCCAGCCCGCCCCCAGCATCCCCTTCATCGACACCACCAAGGAACGCAGCGACATGTGGCTGCTCAAGCGCTACGGACTGCCGTTTATGTACTGGAACCTGATCCTCAAGGGTCGCGCCTGAGACTCGTGAAGCATCGGCCCTGAAGACAGCGCTCGTGGCGCGGGACAGTTCACCGTCCCGGGTCACGCGACTCGGTACGGGGATCGAGGACCCCGCGGAGCCGTTTGTACCGGCCGCGCCGGCCGGATCGCAGAAAGTCATCTCATCCGGGTGACTTTGTTCCCTGTTGTGTGCCGGCATGAGGGGATTAACTGGCGCTGTGCCCGGGGTCTGGAAGCGGGGGAACCATCCGGGACGCTCCGGCTTTCACAGCACATCTCCGGGTCGTTAAGAAATTCCACAGGAGGAAAAGAATGAGTGAGCAATCAGCGCACGGTGCGGGCCCCAACGAATCAGCGGCCCACGGTGGGACTGCCGAATGTCCCTACTGCAAGGAGACGATCAAAGCCGGGGCCATCATCTGCAAACACTGCGGTTCCTTTCTCGGCTCGGAGTCACCGGAACATCAGGGACTTTGCCCGTTCTGCAAAGAGAGCATTAAACCAGGAGCGACTGTCTGCAAGCACTGCAGATCGCGGCTGGACCCGGGCGGCATGATGGGTCGGGGATGGGGGCCCGGCGGCGGATACGCCGGATGGCGCGGCCGTGGGCCAGGCTGGATGGGAGGGCATCACCAATGTGAACACCACCGGCATTGGTGAGCGCGCCGGCAGAGGTTACGTGGCCCAGGAGCACGTTGCCGGGGTCAAAACCAAGCGCGTGGCCTTCCTTGGGCTGGACTCCAGCCGGGAGGCCGGGGAGGACATCACCCGAGAGGAGCAACTGGCCTGCGCCCGGCCCGGCAGCCACTACGGCCCCCTGGAGTCCGGGACCATGCAACACCGCACCACGAAGGAGACACGCACATGATGTACGGATGGGACGGCAGTTGGGGAACCGGGGCATGGATCCTGATGGCGCTGGTGATGCTGCTCTTCTGGGGCGGTGTCGTCACCGTGGTGATCCTGTTGCTCCGCCGCGGCCAGGGTCCGGCAGCACCGGGCCCCTACGGTCCTTACGCACCCCACGACGAGGCCGAACGGATCCTCAACGAACGGTTCGCCCGAGGGGAAATCGACGAAAGTGAGCTCACCGCGCGCCGGGCAGCACTCAGGCGGAAGCAATGAGCTCCCGTTCCCGGGTCGAGCTGCTGGTCGGCATCCTCGCCGCCCTGACCTTGACGGCACTCTCTCTGGCCGCAGTCGCGTTTCTGGGACCGCAACGGGACGGCGGTGGCGCCCGAACTTACCGCGCGGGTTGCGCGGCACCGGCCCTGGCCGGAACGGTCGTCAACGTCGCTGCAACGGACATGGGCGGGCCCATGATGGGCGGGCCCGAACGACAGGGAGCCATGCGCCTTACGGCCGATAAGCCCACCGTCCCGCACGGAACAGTGGGCTTTGTCCTCGCCAATGCAGGGCGCTACGCCCATGAGCTGGTGATCCTGCCGCTTCCCGGAAACCAGATCGCCGGAACCCGGCCCGTCGGGGGGGACGGAAAAATCGACGAGGCCGGTAGCCTGGGCGAGGCCTCGTCCACTTGCGCCGAAGGCGCAGGCCAGGGGATCCTGCCCCGGAGTGCCGGCTGGGTCAGTGTGGACCTTCCGCCGGGACGCTACGAACTGGTCTGCAACTTCCCCGGCCACTACGCCGCAGGCATGTACACGCAGCTCACCGTCACCTGATACCCCCGGAGGATGACCGGAGGGCTCAGAAGACGAGCACTTTGCCTTGGTTCCGACGCCCCATAGGTCCCTGGTGGGCCGGCTGCCCACGACGTCGAGCCAGTTCCCGGCCGTGAGACGGAAGACGCCGGCCGGTTTGCCGAAACCTGTGGCGCGGGGCTGCGCGCGCAGGGTAGTTATCACTTTTTCAGACGCCGCGAGGTAAGCCTCGTGCTCGACGGGCAGGATCACAGCGTCGGGCACTTTCCGGGCCGCAATGCGTAAGGGCATTCCGGAACCCACACCGAACGCCCTGGCCTCGTAGGATGCGGTCGACACCACAGCCCGTTCCATGGGGCCGCCCGGCCGCCGACAATGATCGGCTTGCCCGCAAGCGGAGGCGGCGAGCGGTGTCCGGCGACGGCGTAGCATTTGCTTGCGCTGAGCGGCCGCCCGATGTCGGTGCCGTCGCTCTCATTCCCCGATTGGAGCATGACTCCGGAGAGTGCGCGGAAACGGGGTTGTGAGAGGCACGGCCGGTCATGCAGCTCTCGACGATTGCGGCCATGAAAGGGAGGGACGGAGGTGACATGATTATGAAAAGCCTGGCGACCGACAGCCCTGCGGTGTCTGCCCAAGAGCCCACATTAGGCGAGGGCATGACCAGGTTGCTGCCGCTCGTGGAGTCCTACGGCTTGTTCAACTTTTTCAAGACAGAGAAATGCCGCACCCTGTCAATGCGGGGTGCGGCAGTTTGGGAGGCCTTGGTGGGGAGAAGTGGGGGTGTGGACAGTGTCCACATTCTCGCCTCTGATCTGATGTTCCGGGTGCGTGGGGTCCCGGATGGACCTATTCGGTTGTGTGGGGGAGCGGCTGACTACTGCGGTCCGGGTACCGCCCTGCGGGGTCCCTTATGTTTCATCCTCGTTCGTCCTTCCGTTGGGTTTTCGCGTTCACCACTTCATGGCGGTTAGGTCCGCGTACAACATGATTTGCTGATTATTCTTTAGATGGATCTGGGTTTGCGGCCGGTCCGGAATTTTCGCTCTGATACGTGTTCATGCAGGACTGCGG
>NZ_MQTS01000242.1 GCF_020532825.1 Arthrobacter sp. SO3 | reverse complement strand
CGCTCTTTGGCAGGAAACCAGCCACCAACTCGGCAGGATTTCCAAGCTGAAACGGCCTACGAATAGTCGATCACACACATTTGTCGGTGGTGCGTCGTTAAGTACAACAACAACACTTTCAGAAAGCTCAGCTGCCTCGGCATCAGCGTCACCGAAATCCCGGCCGCCGCAGCCCACGAATCTGACTCGCGTTAGAATCACTGAGTTCGTGGTTTACGAGCAATAAACTTGCGGCCATCTCGGACCGTAATTTGGGGGACTCTATTGTCGGCTGCAAATCATTTCCGGCCTCTCGCACGAAGCGCAAACAGACTGCTGGTCCTAGCGTTGGGGCTACTCCTGTGTGTCGCTCCTCCGGCGGCCGCCGCCGGCATGTCGAGTTCGGTGTTGACGTCTGATACGAGCGGGCCGGTTCTGGTTGACTACTCAGTAAGTTCCGGGGTGCTCGACTTGGACTTAGGGCCGGTGAC
>NZ_MQTS01000241.1:75952-89730 GCF_020532825.1 Arthrobacter sp. SO3 | reverse complement strand
CCTGTACTCCCCGCCCCCGCTGAGACCGGGCCCGCGCCCCACACCCCGGAAGGGAACTGATGCTGATCCTTGCCATTGACACCTCGGCCGTGGCCAGCGCCGCGCTTGTCTCCGATGACACCCCGGAGTCCCTCGTGGGCAGCTTCGCCACCGAGGACACCCGCAGCCACGCCGAAGTGCTGGCGCCGGGAATCGAGGCGCTCCTCGCCGAGGCCGGCCTGGGCGGCGCCGACATTGACGCGGTCGTCACCGGGGTGGGGCCGGGCCCGTTCACCGGCCTGCGCTCGGGCATCGTCACGGCCCGGACCCTCTCGTTCGTGTGGGGCAAACCGCTCTACGGCCTGATGAGCCTGGACGCCATCGCCCTGGAAGTGGCGGAGTCCACCGACGCGGCGCCGGAGTTCCTCGTCGCCACGGATGCCCGGCGGAAAGAGGTCTACTGGGCCCGGTACGCCCTCGCGGGCAGCCAGCTGCCGCGGCTCCTGGATGGCCCGCACGTCGGCTTCGCCGCGGATCTGCCAGAGCTTCCGGTCTACGGAGCCGGCGCCGGCCTCTATGCCGACGTCCTCAAGGCTGTCCCCGAGTTCAGCTCCCGCCAGCCGGAGGCCCTCTCGCTGGGCCAGTTCGCCCTCGCTCGCCTCGCCGCAGGGGAGCAGCTGCTCGATTCCACGCCGCTCTACCTGCGCGAGTCCGACGCCCAGGTTCCCGGGCCGCGGAAGCGGGCGCTGTGAACGCCCGGTCCGGAGGACCGGACAGCGGACACGGAGCAGGACAGGACAGCGGACAGGGCGCAGGACAGCGCCCGGCACAGGGCGCAGAGCCCGCAGCCGGACAGCCAAAGGTGCCGGGCGGTGTGACCCTGCGGGAGATGACCGCGGCGGACATCCCCGCCGTGCACGAACTCGAGCGCAGGCTGTTCCCGGTGGATGCCTGGCCGCTGCAGATGTTCGTCGATGAGTTGGCGCAGGCCGAAACGCGGCACTACCTCGTGGCCGAGCGGGCCGGAAAGATCGTGGGCTACGCCGGGCTGATGTGCATGGAGCCGATCTCGGACGTCCAGACCATCGCCGTCATCCCGGAGCATGAAGGCCAGGGCATCGGGTCGGCACTGCTCACCGAGCTCATCCGGGAAAGCCGGCGGCGCCGTGCCGAGGACGTGCTTCTGGAGGTCCGGGCCGACAATCCCCGCGCGCAGCAGCTCTACCGCCGCTACGGATTCCAACAGATCCACATCCGGCCCCGCTACTACCGCGACGGCGTCGACGCACTGATCATGCGGCTGCGGCTCGGCACCCGCGGACCCGACACCACGCCCAGGGAAGCAGACCGCCCATGAACAGCACCCAGCAGGACCAGCCGCTGGTCCTTGGCATCGAATCCTCCTGCGACGAGACCGGTGTCGGGATTGTCCGCGGCACCCGTCTGCTGACCAACACCGTGTCCTCCTCCATGGATGAGCATGTCCGGTTCGGCGGCGTGATCCCCGAGATCGCCTCCCGCGCCCACCTGGACGCCTTCGTGCCCACGCTCCGGGAGGCGCTGGCCGAGGCCGGGGTGACCCTGGAAGACATCGACGCGATCGCCGTCACGTCCGGCCCGGGGCTCGCGGGAGCCCTGATGGTGGGGGTCTGCGCGGCCAAGGCGCTCGCCGTCGCCACGGGCAAGCCGCTCTACGCCATCAACCACCTCGTCGCGCATGTCGGCGTCGGGCTGCTGCAGACCGACGACGGCGGCCCGCTGGCCCCCGCCGGCTCCCCGCCGGAGAGCGTCTCCCCGGAGAGCGCCTCCCCGGGGAACGCCTCACGGGAGAACACCCTGCCGGAAAATCTGGGCGCGCTGCTGGTCTCCGGCGGGCACACCGAAATCCTGCGGATCCGGAACATCACCGGGGACGTTGAGCTGCTCGGGTCCACAATCGACGACGCCGCCGGCGAGGCCTACGACAAGGTGGCCCGGCTCCTGGGCCTGGGCTATCCGGGCGGGCCGGCCATCGACAAGCTGGCACGCACCGGCAACGCCAAAGCGATCCGCTTCCCGCGCGGCCTCAGCCAGCCCAAATACATGGGGACCGCGGAAGAACCCGGGCCGCACCGCTACGACTGGTCCTTCAGCGGACTCAAGACCGCCGTCGCACGCTGCGTGGAGCAGTTCGAGGCGCGCGGCGAAACGGTGCCGGTGGCGGACATCGCCGCCGCCTTCCAGGAGGCCGTGGTGGACATTATTACCTCCAAGGCGGTGCTGGCCTGCCGGGAACACGGCATCACCGAACTGCTGCTCGGCGGCGGCGTGGCGGCGAATTCCCGGCTCCGCCAGCTCACAGAACAGCGCTGCAGCGCCGCCGGAATCCGGCTGACCGTCCCGCCGCTGGCGCTGTGCACGGACAACGGCGCCATGGTCGCGGCCCTTGGCGCCCAGCTGGTGATGGCAGGGATCGCGCCGAGCGGCATCGCGTTCGCACCCGACTCCTCGATGCCCGTCACCACCGTCTCCGCCTGAGACCCGCCGGCGAAAGCGGGACTAGGCTTCGGGGCCCTTGCGCATCTGCTGGACCAGGTCCAGGACGACGGCGCGCAGGTCGCCGCCGTGCTCCGCCGCCACGCGCCGCTGCCGCTGGTACCCGGCGCCGCGCTCGATGATCTTCAGGACGTCGGCCAGTTCGGCGACGCAGTCCAGCTTCACGGCGACGGGTTCCAGCCGGGCGACGGTTTCGCGGATGTGGTCGGTGACGAGCTGTTCGTTGCCCTCGGCGTCGAGGATGATGATGGCGTCCAGGCCGTAGCGGGCCGCCCGCCATTTGTTCTCCTGCACATGCCAGGGCGGCATGGTGGGGATGGTCCCGCCGTTGTCCAGCGTGGTGGAGAACTCGTCGACGAGGCACTGCGTCAGGGCGGCGATGGCGCCGACTTCCTCGAGCGAGGCCAGGCCGTCGCAGATGCGCATCTCGATGGTGCCGAAATGCGGGACAGGCCGGATGTCCCAGCGGATTTCGGAGAGTGAGTCGATCACCCCGGTGGTGAACATGTCCTGGGCGTAGGACTCGAAGTCCTCCCAGCTGGCGAACTGGAAGGGCAGGCCGGCGGTGGGCAGCTGCTGGAACATCAGGGCGCGCTGCGAGGCGTATCCGGTGTCCTCGCCGCCCCAGAACGGGCTGGAGGCGGAGAGCGCCTGGAACTGCGGGAAGTAGTTCACCAGGCCGTCCAGGACGGGGAGGACCTTGTCCCGGCTGTCCAGGCCCACGTGCACGTGGACGCCGTAGATCACCATCTGCCGGCCCCACCACTGGGTGCGGTCGATGAGCTTGGCGTAGCGCTCCTTGTCCGTCACCGGCTGCAGCTGCGGGGGGCTGAAGGGGTGGCTGCCGGCGCAGAAGATCTCGACGCCCATCGGATCCGTGACGTCACGGACGGCGGCGAGGGAGCTGCTCAGGTCCGCTTTGGCCTCGGCCACGGTGTTGCAGATTCCGGTGACAAGCTCCACCGTGTTCAACAGCAGCTCCTGCTTGATGTGCGGGTGCTCGTCGTCCTCGTTCAGTTCGGGATGCCGTGCGGCGACCCCGCGGAGGACTTCCTTGGCCACGGAGGCAAGCTCCCCGGTTTCCGCGTCCACGAGGGCAAGTTCCCATTCCACACCAAGAGTTGATTGCCTGGATGAAGCGAAATCAATCTTCATGTGGTCCCTTCATTGTTGTGCTGTCCGTTTCCATGCCGCGGCCGGCTTTCGTCATGGGCGGACTCGCCGGACAGTTGGCGAGGCAACGGTGGCTCAAGTCTAGTGCAGGGGCGGCCTGCAGCCGGTGGCCGGACTGCAGCGGAAACGTGAAAGTGTTCACAAAAACCGGCCGGATGGCGGTACTGCGTCCGGGAGCAGGGCGGCCCGGGGCCGCCTGGCGTTTAATGGAGGGGTGCCCATCCTGAATAAAGACATGACCCTCTGCATCTCGCTCTCGGCCCGCCCGAGCAACAACGGGACGCGCTTCCACAACCACCTGTACGAACAGCTCGGCCTGAACTGGATCTACAAGGCCTTCGCCCCGACCGACCTCGCGCAGGCGATCGCCGGCGTGCGCGGCCTCGGAATCCGCGGCTGCGCCGTGTCGATGCCGTACAAGGAGGACGTCATCGCGCTCGTGGATGTGATGGACCCATCCGCGAAAGCTATCGACTCGGTCAACACGATCGTCAACGACGGCGGAAGCCTCACCGCCTACAACACCGACTACACCGCGATCGAGCAGCTGCTGCAGCGCAACGCCGTGCCGGCCTCCTACTCGGTGCTGCTCAAGGGCGCCGGCGGGATGGCGAAGGCGACGGCGGCGGCACTGCGCGACGCCGGGTTCCGCGACGTCACCGTGATCGCCCGCAACGAGGAGGCCGGGCGGGCGCTCGCCGGGCTCTATGGTTTCGGCTGGCGCGCCGACGCCGATCCGTCCCTGGCGGCCGACATGATCATCAACGTCACGCCGGTCGGCATGGCGGGCGGGCCCGACGCCGGCTCCCTGTCCTTCCCGCAGGAATCGGTGGACGCCGCGAAGGTGGTGTTCGACGTCGTCGCGCTGCCGGCCGAAACCCCGCTGATCAAGGCCGGCCGGGCGGCCGGCAAAACCGTGATCACCGGTGCCGAGGTCGCGACCATCCAGGCGCTGGAGCAGTTTGTGCTGTACACCGGCATCCGGCCCACCGACGATCAGGTCCGGGCCGCCGAGGACTTCATGCGGGCCCAGTAGCCTCCGCTAATCCGGCAGCCCGGAATGCCGCCGTCCGGCGGCCTGCCCTAGACCGGTTCCACCGAAATGGCCACCCGCTCCTCGCCGATCCTGGTGAGGACCAGGGTGGCTGTTTTCTTGCCCTTATTCTTACTCCCTCCGGTCTTCCCTCCGGTCTTCCCTCCGGTCTTCCCTCCGGTCTTCCCTCCGGTCTTCCCTCCGGTCTTCCCTCCGGGGAGGAGCTGTTTGCGCAGTTCCTCCGGAGTCACCGACGTGCCGCGCTTCTTGATGTCCAGCACCCCGATGCCCTGGTCCTTGACCCACGCCTTGAGCGCCTTGACGTTGTAGGGCATCACGTCCAGGACCTTGTAGGCCCGGGCAAACGGGGTGTCCTGCAGTTCCGGGGCGCAGATGTAGGCGATGTGCTCGTCCACGAGGTGCCCGCCCAGCTGGAGGGCGACGTCGGCCACCAGGCCCGCCCGGATGACGGCGCCGTCGGGCTCGTAGAGGTACCCCTCGACCGGCCCCACCGGGGCGACCGGACCGCCGTCGAAGTCCTCGGCGCTGGTGAGTTCCGCCGCACCCGCGGGGCCGAGCAGCAGCGCCGCCCGCCGGATCCCCGGACGCCGGACCGCGTTGAACCACAACCCCACTTCGGTGACGTCCCCGCCCACCGAAACCCACTGGGCTTCGCAGCCCTTGGGAACCGAATCGTGCGGCATACCCGGGCCCATCTTCACACCCACGGCCAGGCCGGCGCCGGCAAGGGACTCGGCGAAGGACAGCGGCGGGGAGAAATCCTCCGGATCCCAGAGCCGTTTCGTCCCCGAGGTCGAGGTGGTCCGGCGGGCCGGGTCCAGCCAGACGCCGTCGATCCCGTCCAGGGCCACTGTGGTCGCGTCGGAATGGACCACCGTGGCGTTCCGGAACGGGATCAGGTTCATCGTGGCGCAGGCGGCCGTCGTCTCGTCCATTTCCACGGCCGTGACCTGGAGGTCCAGCGAGGCGAGCGCCATCGCGTCGGCGCCGAGGCCGCAGCCAAGGTCCGCCACATGCTGCACGCCCGCCCCCGCGAAGCGCTGCGCGTGCCGTGCCGCCACGGTCAGCCGGGTGGCCTGCTCCAGGCCCGCCTGGGTGAAGATCATCTGCCGGGCGAACTCGCCGAACTTGGCCTCGGCCTTGGTCCGCAGCCGCGACTGGGTGAGCACGGCCGAAACGAGCTCGGGGGAGTGGCCGGCCTTCCGGAGGGAGGCGTTAAGACGGAACGCTTCATCCTCCCGGTACGGGCCAAGTGACGCCAGCAGCTCCCAGCCTTCGGGGTTGAGGAGCGGGGCGATCTGGTCCTGCGGTGCGTCAGCCATGGAATCAAGCCTAGTTCAGGGCGCCGCCGGAGCTGTGCGCCCGATAGGGTTGACGGCATGGATGACAGCGGTACGGCAGACAGCGGCATGGACGAAACCTACCCGGACGACGGCGCCGCACAGCAGGACGCCGACGGCGGCCGCCCCGCCCGCCAGGGACTCGCCCGCTGCGCCCGGCCCGCGCTCATCGCCGGCGGCATCATCGCCGTCGTCTGCGTGGCCCTGCTGGTGATCATCTTCCTGCTGGACTCCTTCAACGCCACCGTCTACTCCGTCGGCGGCAAGTCCGTCACGGACGCCACCGACGAGGCCAAGGCCATCCGGGAAAACTACGCCGGGGTCCGTGCCGGCGGCATCGCCTTCCTGGTCATGGGGGCTGCCCTGGCCGCGGCGGGAGCCCTGGTGATCTACCGGCACCGGAACGATGCCGGCGCCGATGACGGGGACACCGGTGAAGACGTCGACTTCGAGGACCTGGGCGGACGCTGATCCGGCAGCGCCCAGCGTTCGCCGGGGACATAATTCTGGCACTCGCCTTGACCGAGTGCTAACTCCTTACATAGAGTCGTGCTTAGCACTCTCCCCAGGAGGGTGCTAACACCTGAAGCTTTATCAGCCAGGCTGCTGCCGGCACCGCGACGACGGTCTGTACGCTTTGGCCCCACAGCTTTAATGTCCACGAATTTGCTGACGAAAAGGAGAGGTCATTGTCGGTCTCTATTAAGCCTCTTGAGGATCGTATTGTTGTCCGCCCGCTCGAAGCCGAGCAGACCACGGCTTCCGGCCTGGTTATCCCGGACTCCGCGCAGGAAAAGCCGCAGGAAGGCGAAGTTGTTGCAGTAGGCCCCGGCCGCTTCGACGACAACGGCAACCGCGTTCCGATCGACGTCGCCATCGGCGACGTTGTGATCTACTCCAAGTACGGCGGAACTGAAGTCAAGACCGGCGGCACCGAGTACCTCGTGCTGTCCGCCCGCGACGTCCTGGCGATCGTCGTAAAGTAACTCTCTTGGACCCCGCGCCGCCGACCCCTCTCTGACGGGTCAGTTGCGCGGGGTTCTGTCTTGAAAGGACAAAACCATGGCAAAGCAGCTTGCGTTTAACGACGCTGCCCGCCGGTCGCTTGAAGCCGGCATCGATAAGCTCGCCAACACGGTCAAGGTGACGCTTGGCCCCCGCGGCCGCAACGTCGTGCTGGACAAGAAGTGGGGCGCCCCCACAATCACCAACGATGGCGTCACCATCGCCCGTGAAGTCGAGCTGGACGACCCGTACGAAAACCTTGGCGCGCAGCTTGCCAAGGAGGTCGCCACCAAGACCAACGACGTCGCCGGCGACGGCACCACCACCGCGACGGTGCTGGCACAGGCCCTCGTCAAGGAAGGCCTCCGCAACGTTGCGGCCGGCGCCGCCCCGGGCCAGATCAAGCGCGGCATCGAGGTCTCCGTGGAGGCCATCGCCGCCCGCCTGCTCGAAAACGCCCGCCCGGTCGAAGGCACCCAGGTCGCCAACGTCGCCTCCATCTCCGCCCAGAGCGACGAGATCGGCGAGCTGCTGGCCGAGGCCTTCGACAAGGTCGGCAAGGATGGTGTGATCACCATCGAGGAATCCTCCACCACGCAGACCGAACTGGTCCTCACCGAGGGCATGCAGTTCGACAAGGGCTACCTGTCCCCGTACTTCGTCACCGACGCGGAACGCCAGGAAGCTGTCCTCGAAGACGCCTTGATCCTGATCAACCAGGGCAAGATCTCCTCCGTCCAGGACTTCCTGCCGCTGCTGGAAAAGGCACTGCAGAGCTCCAAGCCGCTGTTCATCATCGCCGAGGACGTCGACGGCGAGGCACTGTCCACGCTGATCGTCAACCGCATCCGTGGCACCCTGAACGTCGTTGCCGTCAAGGCCCCGGGCTTCGGAGACCGCCGCAAGGCCATGCTGCAGGACATCGCCACCCTCACGGGCGCACAGGTTGTCTCGCCGGAACTGGGCCTCAGCCTGGACACGGTCGGCCTTGAGGTGCTGGGCACCGCACGGCGCATCACCGTCACGAAGGACAACACCACGATCGTTGACGGTGCCGGTTCGGCAGAGGACGTTGCAGCCCGGGTTTCCCAGCTGCGCGCCGAGCTGACCCGCACCGACTCCGACTGGGACAAGGAAAAGCTGCAGGAACGCCTGGCCAAGCTGGCCGGCGGCATCGGCGTGATCAAGGTTGGCGCTGCCACCGAGGTCGAGCTGAAGGAAAAGAAGCACCGCATCGAGGACGCAGTGTCCTCGACCCGTGCTGCCCTTGAAGAAGGCATCGTGGCCGGCGGCGGCGCCGCCCTCATCCACGCCCTCAAGGCGCTCGACGAGGACCCTGCCGTCCAGGCCCTCGAAGGTGACGCGGCTGCTGCTGTCGGCATCGTCCGCCGGGCACTGACCCAGCCGCTGCGCTGGATCGCCCAGAACGCCGGCTTCGACGGCTACGTCGTCGTCGCCAAGGTGGCCGAATCCGCCAACAACCAGGGCTTCAACGCCAAGACCGGCGAATACGAAGACCTGATCGCTGCCGGCGTCATCGACCCCGTAAAGGTGACGCGTGCGGCCCTCCGCAACGCGGCGTCCATCGCGGCACTGGTGCTCACCACGGAAACCCTCGTGGTCGAGAAGCCCGCCGACGATGACCAGCACGCGGGCCACCAGCACTAAGGTCCACCAGCGTTAGGGTCCTCGGCACGAAGCTTCGCCGGCGGCCCTTTCGCCGGCGCCGCAGGGCCGCCAGGACCAGCTAGACGAAAGACCGGACCAGCACCAGCTGGTCCGGTCTTTCGTTGTGTCTGGCCCCGCCGGCGCGGATCAGCTCCCGGAACGCAGGGCCTTCCGGCGCAGCCGCAGGGCTGCACCCCGCGGCAGGCGCTTGGTGACCAGCCGGTAAAAGACCAGGACGGCAGCTGCGGCGGCCACGATTCCCACGAGGTTCAATCCGAGCTGGAGGGCCGAACCGGCCGCCTTCTGGTACTCGCCCAGGACCAGCGCCACCGCCACGAACCCCGCGGCCGGCACCGTGGTCACGGAGATGAAGACCCCGATCAGCGCAGCGGACCGCCGGCTGATCACGGACAGCATCCCGGCAGTCCCGGCCAGCACGGCAACGATCAGCGAATAGGGCCCCGGGTGATAGATGAACTCGACGGCGGAGCCGCGGTCGAGCACGTCCGGGGGAAAGAGGCCCAGCGGCACGGACAGCCACGCCGTGAGGGCCGCCGCCAGCATGGCCACGGGAAAGCCGATGCCGAGCGCCAGGGCGGCGCTGCGTCCCAGCTGCCATTGCCGCCGCACAAGGGCCACGGCCAGGGCCGCCAGCGGGCCGAATTCCGGCCCCACCGCCATGGCCCCGACAATGGCGATGGTGGAATCCGTGACGATCCCGATGGCCGCCAGCTGGGTCGCCAGAATCAGGAAGGCCAGGTAGCTCCAGGTGAGGCGGGAGTCTTCGCCCGTCTGCCGGGACACCTCATCCCAGATCACGGCATCCGCGCCCTCGCCCGGGGCGTCGGCGGTGGCCTTGTCGGCCCGGTCGGAGAGCACCAACTCCGGCATGCTGACCGAGACCGAACCCAGTTCCTGGACATTCAAGGCCTGCAGTTTCTCCACGAGCCGCTCCACCGATTCCCGTGCCAGCAGGACATGGATGATGTCCCCGGGCGGAAGGACGGAGGCGCCGCGCTGCCGCGAAACTTCCGCGACGCCAAGCTCGCCGGTGCAGCAGTCCATGACGGCGGCGGACAACTTTTCCGGGACACAAATGCGCAGCTGTGCGATCACGATGCGGCCTCCTCTGGCTCGTTACAGGGTAGCCTCCGGGGCCGCAGATGGCCGCCGGCGGGATGGCCCCGGCACCGCTGTGATTGGCCAGAAAAAATACGGATCGGTAACATTGAGGCTTTGGAAACCGCCCTGGAGGGTCACGAGTGTCGAACGAGCGAACCATAGCCACCCCGCAGGCTGCGGCGGTGGATGCTCAAACGCGCGCAAGACCGGGCTACCGTCCCGAAGTCCAGGGCCTCCGGGCGCTCGCGGTCCTGATGGTGGTCACCTACCACGTGTGGCTCGGGCGCGTGTCCGGCGGGGTTGACATCTTCCTGCTGATCTCGGCGTTCCTGATGACCCTCAGCTTCGCCCGCAAGGTCGAGGGCGGCAAACCCCTGCGGCTCCTGAGGCACTGGCTGCACCTGCTCAAGCGGCTGCTTCCCGCCGTCGTTGTGGTGATCCTCGGCGTCCTGGCCGGCACCCGGCTGATCCTGCCCGAGAACCGCTGGCCGGACGTGCTGGACCAGGCCTGGGCGTCCCTGTGGTACCGGCAGAACTGGCTCCTGGCGGACACCGCCGTCGACTACTACGCGCAGGACCACTCCGGGGCCAGCCCGCTGCAGCACTTCTGGTCGCTGTCCATCCAGGGCCAGGTCTTCCTGCTGTGGCCGCTGGTCTTTGCCGCCGCTGCCCTGCTGTGGCGGTTCCTGCGCAGGACCGGCTTGGGCGACCGGGTGAGCTACGCCGCCCTGCTGGCCGCGGCCTTCGGCGCGATCTTCGTGGCGTCGCTGGTGTTTTCCATCGGGCAGACGGCCACCAACCAGTCCTACGCGTACTTCGACACCCGCACCCGGCTCTGGGAATTCGCGCTCGGCTCGCTGCTGGCCCTGGCGCTGCCGCACCTCAAGCCCGGCAAAACGCTGCGTGTGGTCCTCGGCTGGACCGGCGTCGCCGCGATGCTCTCCTGCGGCCTCCTGCTCACCGTGGACCGCGCCTTCCCCGGCTTCATCGCGCTGTGGCCGACGCTGGCCGCAGCCGCCATCATTGTGGCCGGACAGAGCGGCAGCCGCTTCGGGGTTGACCGCTTCCTGACCTGGAAGCCGCTGGTGGCCCTCGGGGATAACTCCTACGCCCTGTACCTCTGGCACTGGCCGCTGCTGGTGCTGGGCCTCGCCGGGATGGGCATCCCCGCGCCGGACCTGGTCCAGGGCCTGGCGATCGTGGCCGCCTCAATCGTGCTGGCCGTGCTGACCACCCGGTTCGTGGAGAAGCCGCTGCGCGAGTGGCACTGGCCGCAGCGCCGGGTCTGGCGCACCGCCGTCGTGATCGCAGCATGCGGCGCGCTGCTGGCCGGACCGGTGTCCGTGTGGCAGAGCAGGATCCTGGCAGACGAGGCGGCTGCCGCGGCGCAGCCGAGGGAATTGACCCCCGGCGCCGCCGCCCTGTCGCCCGAGAATGCGGGCAAGCCCACGCCGGATGCCAGGATCATCCCGGCTCCGGCCGCGATGAAGAACGAGTGGGCTGACATCGACGGGCTCTGCACGGAGGACAACGTCCCCAGCGACCCGCTGCTGGCCGGGTGCCTGCAGAACAGCCGCCCGGACACCGTCACCAAACGCATCGTGGTGCTCGGCGACTCCCACGCCCAGCAGTACATGGCGGCGCTCGGCCCGGTCGCCCGAAGCCACGGCTGGGAGGTCGTCGCCCTCCTGAAGGGCAACTGCCGCTTCGGCGGGGAATCCCCGGAACGGGACGCCGAATGCAACGCCTTTAACCAGGCCAGCGCCAAGTACGTCCTGGACCGCAGGCCCGACGCCGTCTTCACCGTCGCCTCGCTGACCCACAAGGACGCCCCCTTCGAAACCGAGGTGCCGGACTACCTTGAAGGCATCCAGGCCTTCACCGGCGCTGGCATGGAAGTGGTGGGCATCCGCGACAACCCGCGCTTCAACATGAACATGCCCGAATGCGTCCAGAAGAACGGGCCAGAGGCCCCGAAGTGCAGGGTGCCGCTGCAGGAATCCCTGGCCGACTCCTCACCTCTGGACGCCTACCGGGGGAGGGTGCCCGGGCTGCACCTGATGGACCTGAGCGACTTCATCTGCGCCGACGGGATGTGCCCGGCCGTCGTCGGGAACGTGTACGTCTACAAAGACGACAACCATCTGACCAAGACGTACGTCCAAAGCATGATCCCCATGTTCGAACAGCGCCTGCTGGCAGCCACCGGCTGGAGCTGACCCGGCGGCGTCACCCGGCCGGTGCCGTTGCTCACATTACTGCCCCGGAATATGGGGATCGCCGCCAAGGTTCTAGTATTTATTCAACACTTCTGCACAGGCCATGCCCGTAATGACGGGCTGGTCATCTGTTGCAACCCCTACCCGTGAACCCAAAACCCAAGGTAAGAGGCGCACTCATGACCCAGCCCGAACACAACCCCTTCGGCTTCATCGGACTGACCTACGACGACGTCCTGCTGCTGCCCGGCCACACGAACGTCATCCCCTCCGAGGCTGATACCTCCTCCCGGATCTCCAAGCGCATCACGGTCCAGACGCCGCTGCTCTCCGCCGCGATGGACACGGTCACCGAATCGCGGATGGCGATCGCGATGGCCCGCCAGGGCGGCCTCGGCGTCGTCCACCGCAACCTCTCCATCGCCGACCAGGCGGACCAGGTGGACCGGGTCAAGCGCAGCGAATCCGGCATGATCACCAACCCGCTGACCATCGGCCCGGAAGCCACCCTGGCGGAACTGGACGAAATCTGCTCGCACTACCGGGTCTCCGGGCTGCCCGTGGTGGACGAGGGCATGCGGCTGCTGGGCATCGTCACCAACCGCGACACCCGCTTCGTGCCGGAAGCTGATTTCCCGATCCGGCTGGTCAGCGACGTCATGACCAAGATGCCCCTCGTCACCGGGCACGTCGGCATCAGCCGCGAGGAAGCCTCGCACAAACTGGCGACCAACAAAATCGAAAAGCTCCCGCTCGTTGACGAGCAGGGCCGGCTCAAGGGCCTCATCACCACCAAGGACTTCACCAAGGCCGAGCAGTACCCGCTGGCCACCAAGGACGATGCAGGCCGGCTGCGCGTGGGAGCGGCCATCGGGTTCTTCGGTGACGGCTGGGAGCGCGCCATGGCCCTGATCGACGCCGGGGTGGACGCCCTCTTCGTGGACACCGCCAACGGCCACTCCCAGGGCGTTCTGGACATGATCCGCCGGCTGAAGTCCGATCCGGCGGCGGATCACGTGGACATCATCGGCGGCCAGGCCGCCACCCGCGAAGGCGCCCAGGCGCTCATCGACGCCGGTGCCGACGGCATCAAGGTCGGTGTTGGTCCCGGATCCATCTGCACCACCCGCGTGGTCGCCGGCGTCGGCGTCCCGCAGATCACCGCCATCTACGAATCCGCCAAGGCCGCCATCCCGGCGGGCGTGCCGCTGATCGCCGACGGCGGGCTGCAGTACTCGGGCGACATCGGCAAGGCCCTGGTCGCCGGCGCGGACACCGTTATGCTCGGCTCCCTGCTCGCCGGCTGCGACGAGTCCCCGGGTGACCTGATCTTCGTCAACGGCAAGCAGTTCAAGCTCTACCGCGGCATGGGTTCCCTTGGGGCCATGCAGACCCGAGGCAAAAACACCTCCTACTCCAAGGACCGCTACTTCCAGGCTGATGTCTCCGGCGATGACAAGCTCATCCCGGAGGGCATCGAGGGCCGGGTCGCCTACCGCGGCCCGCTCGCCTCGGTGGCGTACCAGCTGGTGGGCGGCCTCCGCCAGACCATGTTCTACACCGGCGCACCGACCGTGCCGGAGCTGAAGGCCCGCGGGAAGTTCGTCCGGATCACGGCGGCCGGACTGAAGGAGTCCCACCCGCACGACATCCAGATGACGGTGGAGGCACCGAACTACGGTT
>NZ_MQTS01000241.1:58817-75939 GCF_020532825.1 Arthrobacter sp. SO3 | reverse complement strand
CCGCCCTGCCGCCACACGCACACAGGCCATGGGGACGGATCCCCATGGCCTGTGTGCGTGTGGCGGGCCCCGCATTCCCGGCGGCAGTTCCGCAACTAGGCTGGAGGCATGTCCGAACTCCTGCCCGCGCGTGAGCCGAAGCGCAAACTGGCGCTAAGGCCCTACGCCCGGGCCGTGGCGCAGGTGTTGCGCGTCAGCTTCCGGGCCTCGCCCGCCGCCGTCGTGATGAAAGTTGCCGGCTCGCTCATTTCGGCGCTGCTGCCGCTGGTCACCACCTACTACGCGTCCCTGACCACCACGGCTCTCGCGGCCGCCTATGCGGGCAACGCCGCGGCAGGGCAGCAGGCCATCGTCTACGTCATCATCACAGCCGCGCTGGGGCTGTTCTGGGGCGCCTTCAGCAGCGTGGACCGCTACATCCAGCAGCTCATGAGCTTCAAGGTCGGCGCGATCGTGGGCGACCTGATGTACGAACGCTTCCTGGCCCTTGATTTCTGGCGCTACGACGATAAAGAGACGGTGGACCTGTACGACCGGGCCAAGCGTTTCTCCGATTCCTACGCCCGCGTCCTGGACCGGATCGCCGCGATCTTCACGCAACTGGTCTCGGTGCTGCTCGCGATCGGTGCGCTGCTGCTGGTCAGCTGGTGGATCGCCGTGATCGTCCTCGTGGCGATCGTTCCCAGCGTTTACCTGCAGTTCAAGCTCTCCCGCGAGCAGATCGCGCACTGGAACACCCAGGTGGATTCCCGCCGCCAGCGCCGCATGATCGAAACCAACCTCCTGCGGCCCCAGCACATCGCCGAGATGCGCCTGTACGGGATCGTCGGGTATCTCATGGGGCTCCGCTCCCGGCTGCGCGACGCGGACGAACGCAGGCGCCTGGACTTCCAGAAGCGCTACATCCCCAAACAGCTCGCCGCCGACGCCCTGCAGTACGGCGCGGAGGTCGTGTCGCTGATCTGGGTGGTGGGGCAGATCATCGCCCGGGCGCAGCCGGTGGGGCAGTTCCTCTACGTCCAGCAGATCGTCAGCCGGGCACTCTCCACCGCCAACAGCCTCGTCTCCTCGCTCAGCTCCATCGACGAGGACCTCGCCAACCTCAAGGACTACGAGCTTTTTATGGCGCTGCCGGTGCACTCCGACCACGCCCCGCCGCTGCTGCAGGCGCCCACGACCGTGGAATTGCGGGACATCCACTTCACCTACACCGGCAGCGAACTGGAGGTCATCAAGGGCATCTCGCTGACAATCCGCGAAGGCCAGCACATCGCTATCGTGGGCGAGAACGGTGCCGGCAAGTCCACCCTTATCCGGATCCTCGCCGGGCTCTACCGCCCGGACTCCGGGCGGGTGCTGCTCGACGGCGTTGACCTCGCCGCCGTCGCCGTGAAGTCCTGGCACCGCCATCTGGCGGTGCTCAGCCAGGAGTTCCTGAAGTACGAGTTCGCCACCGCGGCGGAGAACATTTTCTTCGGCGACGTCGATACACCGCGCGACGACGGGCGGATCCGCCGCGCCGCGGCCAACGCGGAGGCCCTGGAGTTCATTACCAAACTGCCCAACGGCCTGGACAACCACGTCAGCAACTGGATGGAGGATCCGCGCGGGCGGAAGGGGAGCGGGCTGTCCGGCGGCCAGTGGCAGCGGCTCGCGATGGCCCGGAACTTCTACCGGAACGCCTCGTTTATGGTCATGGACGAGCCGACCTCCGCCATCGACGCCCTCGCGGAGCACCGGATCTTCACCCGGCTCTTCGCCGACCGCAGCAGCACCATCATCGCCATCAGCCACCGCCTGGCCACGATCGAGAAGGCCGACGTCGTCTACATGCTCGAGGACGGCCGGATCGTGGAGCAGGGCACCCACAAGGAACTGGTGGCCCTGCGCGGCCGCTACTTCCGGATGTTCGAGTCCCAGCTCGCCGTGGACGACGCAGAGGGGGTCTGAGAAGGCCCCGGCTAGCTTCCGCCGCCAGCGGCCGGCTGGACCACGGTGGTCCGTACCCGGGCCAGGCTGGGCTCCGGGGGAACGCTGCTGAAACCGAACGTGACGGCGGGCAGGATGGCGGCCATGGCCCCGGCGTCCCCGCTTTCCCAGCCGGCGCCCGCGGTGCGGGCGCCGGGGCTGAGCCGGGCAGCGAGCGGGTTGAGGGCCCGCGGCCATTGCGGATATACCGCCAGGGGCCGGGGGACCAGCCGTACGATGCCGCCCAGGCGGGTGCGGGCGCCGACGGCCGCGCGGATCCGGAGCGGGCCGGCGTCCACCCGGAGCAGGTGCCCGCCGTGCGACGCGTCGACGTCGACAACCAGGGTCTCGTCAAAGTTGTAGACCCCAGCGATGAATTCGCCGATCCCGGCGATTTGGCCATCGAAGACCCAGCGGTTACCCAGGCCGCCAGCGTACCGGCCGCCTGCAGTCCGCTACAGGGGGCCGTAACCCGCGTTGCCGTGTGGGTCGCGCCACCTGGCCAGATCGCCCTCCACGGCTGCGCGGAGCCCCGGGTCCGTCTGGATCCTTCGCCGGAAGGAGTGCCGGGCCCGTCCCAGTACGACAGACGGGATAAGGATAAAGGCTGCCAGGAGAGCCACAAAGAGTACATACGCGCCGCTCACCGCGACCAGTGTCACAGTTCCCCGGGAAGCGATCCCGGGGAAAGCGGTGGCCAGAATACCGCCCAGGATGATGGCCAGCACGGCCACCATCGTGACGCCGCCGCGCGCCGACCCCGGGCCGCGGGCGATGAGGAGCCTATTGGTGTTCGGCAGTGTGCCACGGACCCGCTTCCAAGAGACCAGGCCCAGTACCGTCAAAGCAACGCCCGGCAAGCCGAGGATCAAGACCCAGGCGGTGTTGCCTGACATGGCCGAGACGAAGCCACCGGTCAGGAGCAGGAGGGGCCCGGATCCGATGGCGCTGCTCCAGGCCGCGGCAAGGGTGCCCTGGGCATCAGCCAACTGCCGCAAACGGGAGGGTGCGTTGGGTGGACTGACCCGTGCCAGCTCCGTGGAAGTCCAGTAATCAAGAGGATGCGCGGGCTGGCCGGCGGGGAAAGGAATTGGAAGGCTCATGTCGGACTAAAGACCCAGCCCCTGGCGAAGGCGTTGTTCCAGGTCTTCCGGAAGCAGGGCAGTGCCGGGGAGGTCCTCACCATCGCCTTCGCGCAGCTCAAGGGAACCATCCGGTCCCGCCTTGACGTGGACGGCGCGGAATGAGTCGTCGGCAAGGTGCCTGCGGAGCGTGCCCGCGGCCGGCCGTCCGTCGGGTGCGGTGCCAAGGTAGAAATTCACCATCTCGATGGCAGTAGTGAACATGCCGTCAGCGTTGGTGAGCGGGCGCAGTTCGTGCACGCCGTATTTGCTGAGGCTGAGGATCAGGGCGCCGTCGGCTGAACCGAAGAGGAAATAGACGTGTTCAGCCTTGGGAGTGACCAACGCAATTTCCAGCCAGGCGTCCGAACTTGCCAGTGCGGCGGTGACGCTGGTGGCGGGCCCGGCCGGCAGGAGAGCGTCTCCCTCGATTTTCATGAGCCCACGTTCCAGGAGCGTGGCCACACCGGCCTGCTCCAAGGGTGCGCCGGCGGCATGGTCGAGCCTGAACATGCGCTGGCATTTGAGGGCCCCGCCGGTGCCCGCCAAAGCGATCAAGGCAATCAATTCGTGTTCGGTGATGAGCAGGGGTGCGTCGTCTTGAGTGGTCATAGCAGCCTTTCGGGCGACAGGTCTCTGTTCGTAGTCTAAGGAAGGTGGGCGCTCAGGTGAGCCAGCCCCAGACCTTCTTGGCGCCGTCGGCCACAGCCTCGGCTGTATTTTCGGCTGCATCCCCGATCATCTCCGAGGCGGAACCGTAGCCAAGTTTGCCTGCCAGCAGGCCCATGCCGCCCCATGCGATGCCGGCAACAGCAAAGAAGGGGCCGGCGCCCGGGATGAAGCTCCCGGCCGCAAGGACGGTGGAGATGCCGCCGTCGATCGCCATCCCGGTGTTGCCGGTGGACAATCCTTGCGTCAACTGCAGCCCACCGGTAACTATGCCCAATCCGCCGGAAAGGCGTCCCAACATGGACGTCCCGTTGAGAAGCTGGGTGCCGCGGACGTAACCGGCTTCGGCGGCCTGGCCGTACTGTGCGCTGAGGATGGGCCAGTTGGTCAGTTTTGTGACAAGCCCGCCCTTGGCCATGGTGGCCAGCAGATCGTCCGCGTAGAGTCCGGCGCCGGTGGCTGCCCCGTTGGCGGCCCACCATGGCGTGCTTCCGGCTCCCGAGAGGATGCCTTCCAGCCCGGTGGTCGTGTTGTCTCCGGCGACGCCGGGGCCTGCGGGATGTGCCGGTCCGCCGGGCCCGGAACCTGCGCCGTCACCCTGCGTGCTGGCCTCTTGCTGCTCATCGGCTTGTGTGAGAAGAAGTTTGGAGGCATCGATCAGGGACTGTGTCGCTTTGTTGAGCATGGGGCGCAATGTGCCGGTCCACTCGCTCCGGAAGCGCCCCGCGTCGGCGCCCTTCCACGCAGTGCTGGCGACCAGGCCGTTGATCCTGTGTTCGGTGTCCGACAGGCGCGACCCGGAGAGTCCCATGGATTTTGAAAGTGACCGCAACTGTTCAATATCGGCGCCATAGAGGCCAGGGGCCATGGGTGGTCCTCCTAGGAGTGGGGGAAGGTCGCTCGTCGAGGCCCTTTTCCCTCAGGCTATGGGATTCTGCGGGCGGCTGCCATGGGCACCGCTGCCCATGCCGGCTCCCCCCACTGCAGTCCCGGGCACATTCCGGCTCCACGGTTCCGCCGGGTCCGTGGCCGGTGCCGCGGCTGGGATAACCTAGAGCAGTGACTTACGAGATTGAGATTGGCCGTGGCAAGCGTGGGCGTCGTGCCTACTCCCTGGATGACATTGCGATCGTCCCCAACCGACGTACCCGTGACCCCAAGGATGTGTCCGTCGCCTGGCAGATCGACGCCTACAAGTTCGACATGCCGGTCATCGCGGCGCCGATGGATTCGGCCATGTCGCCGGAGACCGTGATCGCGCTGGGCCGCCTCGGCGGACTTGGCGTCCTCGACCTCGAAGGCCTCTGGACCCGGTACGAGGACCCGCAGGCCGTACTCGACCAGATCGGCGCGCTCCAGGACGAGACCAACAGCCCAGCCGTCACGCGCCGGATGCAGGAGCTCTACCAGGCGCCGATCCAGCCGGAGCTGATCACCACCCGGCTCGCGGAGATCCGCGCCGCGGGCGTCACGGTTGCCGGCTCCCTCACCCCGCAGCGGACCCAGGAGCACTACAAGACCGTCGTGGCAGCCGGCGTCGACATCTTCGTGATCCGCGGCACCACCGTCTCGGCCGAGCACGTCTCCAAAGACCACGAGCCGCTGAACCTCAAGCAGTTCATCTACGAACTCGATGTCCCCGTGATCGTCGGCGGGGCGGCCGGCTACACCCCGGCACTGCACCTCATGCGCACCGGCGCCGCAGGCGTGCTGGTCGGCTTCGGCGGCGGCGCCACGAGCACCACCCGCCGCGCCCTGGGCATCCACTCGCCGATGGCCTCCGCCATCTCCGACGTCGCCGCTGCCCGCCGCGACTACATGGATGAGTCCGGCGGACGCTACGTCCACGTGATCGCGGACGGCGGTATGGGCTCCTCCGGCGACATCGTCAAGGCCATCGCCATGGGCGCCGACGCGGTCATGCTGGGCAGCGCCCTCGCCCGCGCCGAAGAAGCACCGGGCAAGGGCTGGCACTGGGGCCAGGAAGCGCACCACCTTGAACTTCCCCGCGGCGACAGGGTCAACGTTGGCACCGTCGGAGCCCTCGAGGAGGTCCTCTTCGGGCCGGGCCACCACACCAACGGAACGTCCAACCTGATCGGTGCGCTGCGCCGCTCCATGGCGACCACCGGATATTCGGACCTGAAGGAATTCCAGCGCGTCGACGTCGTGGTTTCGCCCTACGCCGGCAACTGAAAGCCCCCTGCCCATCCGGGGAAGTTGGAAGTAGTGTGGTGCACTACGAGCGATGATGCTGATGGAGGCGTGACATGAACAGTTTTCCCGGTGGTTCTCCCAAGGCCGGCGGTGCCCTTGGGCCTGCGGAACGCGAAGCTTCACTTGCGGTGCTCAGGGGCACCACCAGCCCGGGCAAAGAACTCGACATCCTGATAGTCGGCGGAGGGATCGTCGGCACCGGCGCCGCCCTGGATGCAGTCACGCGCGGCCTGAGCGTCGGCATCGTCGAGGCCAATGACTGGGCCGCGGGCACCTCCTCGCGCTCCTCGAAGCTCATCCACGGCGGACTCCGCTACCTGGAGATGCTCGACTTCGCCCTGGTCAAGGAGGCGCTGCACGAGCGCGGGCTGATCCTCTCGGAGCTCGCCCCGCACCTTGCCCGGCCGGTTCCTTTCCTGTACCCGCTCACCAAGCCCTTCTTCGAACGGCCCTACGTGGGCGCCGGCATTGCCCTGTATGACGCCATGTCCATTTCCACCGGACAGCGCCGGGGCGTGCCGTTCCACAAGCACCTGAGCCGGCGGGGGACCCTTCGGGCCGCGCCGAGCCTCAAGGACGACGCCTTCGTCGGGTCCATCCGGTACTACGACGGCCAGGTCGACGACGCCAAGTACTGCGCCAACCTGATCCGCACCGCGGCCTACTACGGGGCCCACGCGGTGAACCAGATGTCCGTGGTCGACTTCCTGCGGGAGGGCGAACGCGTGGTGGGTGCCAAGGTGGTCAACCACGAGGACGGTTCCAGCTTCAACATCAAGGCGAAGCAGGTCATCAACGCCACCGGGGTCTGGACCGACGAGACCCAGGCGATGGTCACCGACCGGGGCCAACTGAAGGTCCGCGCCTCCAAGGGCATTCACCTCGTGGTGCCCCGGGACCGCTTCCAGTCGACCGTGGGGCTGATCCTGCGGACCGAAAAGTCCGTTCTTTTCGTCATCCCCTGGGGCCGGCACTGGATCATCGGCACCACCGACACCGATTGGCACCTCGACAAGGCCCACCCCGCCGCGTCAAGTAAGGACATCGACTACATCCTCGAGCATGTGAACAAGGTCCTGAAACGCCCGCTGACCCGTGAGGACGTCGAAGGCGTCTACGCCGGGCTGCGCCCGCTGCTGGCCGGGGAAAACGACTCCACCGCCAAACTTTCCCGCGAACACGTCGTGGCCCACCCGGTCCCCGGACTCGTCGTGGTGGCCGGCGGCAAATGGACCACCTACCGGGTCATGGCCAAAGACGCGGTGGACGAGGCGACCCGCAGCATGGACGAGCGTGTCCCGCCGAGCTGCACCGAATCCATCCCGCTGCTGGGCGCCAGCGGATTCAAGGCCGCCTGGAACAAACGGAACCGGATGGCCGAGGAGACCGGCGTTCACGTTGCCCGGATCGAACACCTGCTCAACAGGTACGGTTCGATGGCCCCGGAGGTGCTGGCTCTCATCGCCGGGAACCCGGAACTGGCCGAGCCGCTGCCCGGCGCGGACGACTACCTTGCCGCCGAAGCCGTCTACGCCGCCACCCACGAGGGCGCGCGCCACGTGCAGGACGTGCTGACCCGCCGGACCCGGATTTCCATCGAGGCCTGGGACCGCGGTGTGTCCGCCGCGCCGGTAGTAGCTAAACTGATGGGAGATGTCCTCGGCTGGAGCGATGCTCAGCGTGAGGGCGAAATCAAGCACTACCTGGCCAGGGTCGACGCTGAACGGCTCAGCCAGGAGCAGCCGGACGACGAATCCGCTGACGCCGCACGACTGGGCGTCCAGGACATCGTTCCGCTGCGTTGACCGGCAGCGTCCGCCGGCAGCCTCGACCCGAGCCTGCCGGCGGACTGACGCCATTTTGAAGGGATAACTCTTGGCGGAACCATTGGACCGGTACGACGCCGAGCTCACCACCCCCGAAATGGTGATCCTCGAGATGGACGCCACCGACAAGTTCGACGCCGCCAGTCAATTGGCGGAACGGATGCATGCCGCCGGCCGCATCTCGGACCTTGAGGGCTTCCTCAAACACGTCAACGCCCGGGAACACCAGATGGCCACCGGCCTGCCCGGCGGCATCGGCCTGCCCCATGCCCGCAGCGAGTTCGTGTCCCGGACCTCCATCGCCGTCGGCATCACGAAATACGGCAAGGCCCTGGACTTCGGCGCCGCCGACGGGCCGGCCACCGTGGTCCTCCTGATCGCGACCCCGGCGAGCTCCTTCTCCGAACACCTCGAAGTGCTGGCGACCATCGCCCGGTCGCTGTCGAAGGAATCCTTCCGCGAATCGCTCCGCCGTGCCTACGACCCCGAAGTGATCGCGGAACTCATCAACTCCAGCCTGGTCTTCTTCGACCACTGAAATGTGGGGCAGGCCCTTGCGTCTCGACTCCGTCGCCACCCGGCGCCCCTGCTGCCCAATCTCGGGGGCAGGTCCTGGTCCCGCTCTCCGTTTCGTTGTTCTACGCGCTGACGAAGTACGGTTAAGGGGTGCTGAAAACTGCCCTTAAACCCCGCTGGATCGCCGGACTGGTGTTCGCGATCGTCGTTTCCGGGGTGTTTGTGCTGCTCAGCCAGTGGCAGTTCGGCCGCTCGACCCAGCCCGAAGTGACGGTCTCCACCACCACCGAGGAGCCCAAACCGCTCACCACGGTACTCCGGCCCGGAAATTTCTTTCCCGGATCGGTCGCTGACCAGATCATCACCGCCACCGGCAGCTACGACCCGCAGAAGCAGGTCCTGGTGCCGGGCCGCCTGAACGACGGTGCCAAGGGATTCTGGATCGTTTCGGCATTGGCTGTGAAGGACGCCCCCGTCCTGACCGGGGCCGGCGCCTCGTCGCAGACCTGGATCCCGGTCGCCCGCGGCTGGGTTGCGGACCCCGCCGACGCCGACGCGCCGCCGTCGGGAACCATTGAACTGACCGGACGGCTGCTGCCGTCCGAAGCCCCAGTGCCCGGGACCGACGCAGGCCCCGGACGGGCCAGTGCCGTCTCCGTCGCGGAACTCATCAACATCTGGGAAGTCAGCAGCTACCCCGGCTTCGTTGCCGCGGGCTCCGAGACTTCCGGCGGCAGCGATGTCAGTGCCGCCGCGGCCGGCGGAGCGATCAAGCCGCTGAACGTCGGGCCGCAGCCGCCTGCCGGGAAGGTCAACTGGCTGAACCTCTTCTACGCCGCGGAGTGGGTCGTGTTCGCCGGCTTCGCCCTGTTCATCTGGTGGCGCCTGGTCAAGGACGACTACCGCCGCGGGCTCGAGGACGCCCTCGACGAGGAGCAGGAAGCCGCGGCCCGGCGCCTCCCGGAACCTGACCCCAACGAACCGCACCCCTCCGAACCGAAAGTGCAATCATGATCGAGCCCCAGCCGGCCGTCCAGCCGCAGCAGTCCAACGCCACGGGAAGCGCCCGCGGCAAGAAGCGCCGCTTCGGCGGAACCGAGGCCCAGATCCGGTCGGCGTTGAAGTTCTACAAGGTCCTTGCGTACCTGACCGGCTCCATGCTGCTCCTGCTTTGCGCCGAACTGATCGCCCGGTACGCCTTCGGCCAGTACCTCTTCGCCGGCGGAACGATCGCCGTCACCGGCGAGCCGTTCGGCTTCGGATTCGCCGACGCCGAGCCGCCGGGGGTGATCGGCGGCGTGAACCTCTCCATCGCCGTGCTGATCGTGCACGGCTGGATGTACGTCGTGTACCTCATGTCCAACTTCCGCCTGTGGTCGCTGATGCGCTGGCCGTTCTCGAAGATGATCATCCTGGCGCTCGGCGGCGTGGTGCCGTTCCTGTCCTTCTTCGTCGAGAAGAAGTTCCATGCCGAGGTGGAGGCCGAGCTGGCCGCCAACCCGCAGGCACCGCAGCGCTACTGAGCCTGCCCCCGCGGCGGGCCGCTGGGCGACGTCGGGCCCGCTCGTGTGAGTTCGCTTACCCGGCGGCCGTTTCGGGCCCCGGGCGGTCTTCTCGATGTGCGGGCGGCCTGCGCCGCAAAGTAGGCTAGTACGGTGACTACTCCCTCTGCATCCCAGACGTCCCACAAGCCCGTGCTGGTTGTTGACTACGGTGCCCAGTACGCGCAGCTGATCGCCCGCCGCGTCCGGGAAGCGAATGTGTATTCGGAAGTGGTTCCGCATACCTACAGCACCGAGCAACTTCTGGCCAAGAACCCCGCCGCGATCATCCTCTCCGGCGGCCCCGCGAGCGTCTACGCCGAAAGTGCCCCCAGCGTCGGCGCGGAGCTGTTCGACGCCGGCGTGCCGGTCTTCGGCATCTGCTACGGCTTCCAGGCGATGGCCAACGCCCTTGGCGGCAAGGTGGCCCAGACCGGTCTCCGCGAGTACGGAGCCACCGAGACCACCACCATCGGCGAGGGCCGCTCCATCCTGGACGGCATGCCCCAGCACCAGAGCACCTGGATGAGCCATGGCGACTCGGTGCACGAGGCCCCGGAAGGCTTTGAGGTCCTCGCCACGACGGCAGGAGCCGAGGTCGCCGCCTTCGCCAACGAGGAGAAGCGGCTCTACGGTGTGCAGTGGCACCCGGAGGTGAAGCACTCGGCCTATGGCCAGCAGGTGCTGGAGAACTTCCTGTTCAAGGGCGCCCGGCTGGAACCGAACTGGACCGCGGGGAACATCCTCGAGGAGCAGGTCGACCGGATCCGCGCACAGATCGGCGATGCCCGGGTCATTTGCGGGCTGTCCGGCGGCGTGGACTCCGCTGTGGCCGCCGCCCTGGTCCAGCGCGCCGTCGGCGACCAGCTGACCTGTGTCTTCGTGGACCACGGACTGCTGCGCGAGGGCGAAGCCGAACAGGTCGAACGCGACTTCGTGGCCGCCACCGGGGTCAAGCTCTACGTCGCCAACGAGCAGGAGCGCTTCCAGTCGGCCCTGGCCGGCGTCAGCGACCCGGAGACCAAACGCAAGATCATCGGCCGCGAATTCATCCGCGCCTTCGAGGAAGCCGAACGGGCGATCATCGCCGAGGCAGCCGCGCACGGCGAAAAAATCAAGTTCCTCGTGCAGGGAACCCTGTACCCGGACGTCGTGGAATCCGGCGGCGGCGAAGGTGCCGCGAACATCAAGAGCCACCACAACGTGGGGGGCCTGCCGGAAGACCTGCAGTTCGAACTGGTCGAACCGCTGCGCGCCCTGTTCAAGGACGAGGTACGTGCCGTCGGGGCCCAGCTTGGGCTGCCGCAGGAAATCGTCGGACGCCAGCCGTTCCCCGGACCGGGCCTCGGCATCCGGATCGTCGGCGAAGTCACCAAGGAGCGGCTGGACCTGCTGCGCAAGGCGGACGCCATTGCGCGGGCGGAACTGACCGCTGCCGGACTGGACAACGAGGTCTGGCAGATGCCGGTGGTCCTGCTGGCCGATGTCCGCAGCGTCGGCGTCCAGGGCGATGGCCGCACCTACGGCCACCCGATCGTGCTGCGCCCGGTGTCGTCCGAAGACGCCATGACCGCGGACTGGTCGCGGCTGCCCTACGATCTGCTGGCCAGGATCTCCAACCGCATCACCAACGAGGTGGACGGTGTGAACCGCGTGGTGCTCGACGTGACCAGCAAGCCGCCGGGAACCATCGAGTGGGAGTAGCCTGGTAACAGGCAGGGAAATGGCCGGCCTCCTGTTGGGGGCCGGCCATTTTGCGTCCGCCCGGGTCTTCCCGGCAGGGATTCGGACAGCCCGTTGGCCGGGGACGGCGATCCTGTTAATTCCCGTTGAATTTGGGTCCCGCCAGTGTTGCGGAGCCTCACCGGGACCGGATTCGGGCTACCCTCGAAAGCATGCCGGTATGGTCCAGGACGTCCCGCGCGAGCACGGATAACGTGAGCAAAGTAAACGCGAGCACAGAAAAGAAGGCAGCAGTGTCAGTTGGTCAAGGCCACCCCGAGGGCTCCGAGGAGCTCAGGAAATGGCTGTCGGGGCTCAAGCCCGTCACCGGAGCAGACACCATGCTGCGCTTTACCAAAACGCCTGAGGGCTCCATCGATCTGACGCATGCCCATCCCTCGGGCCTGGCGCAGTTGATGGCCGGCCGGCGGACCCGGCTCTCCACCCTGATCCGTGACCACCAGCAGTACGTCGTTGCCGCCCGGGCCTCCCGCAACCTGCGGTCCAAGATCTTCGAGCTCACCAACGACCGCGGCATCGATGCCGGATACTTCTCGGCCGGCACCGTCGTCTGGACCTCCGCCGTCGGAGGCAAACCCCAGCGCGTCTCGGCCCCCGTCATGCTGACGGCCATCTCGCTGACGGTCCGCCCGGGCGAGGACGACTACGAACTGCAGCTGACCGAACAGGCCAAGATCAACCCTGCCCTGATCCGGCACCTGAAGACCGTCCACGGGATCGTCTTCGACGTCAACGCCGTCACCCGCATGGCGTACAGCACCGCCCGGTTCGATCCGCAGCCGGTCCTTGACCGGCTCGGCACGCTCATCCAGCCGATCCACGGCGCCGAGGTCGAGCACAACCTGCTGGTCTCCACCTTCGCGGACCTGTCCGGGAGCCTTGAGGATCCGTGGATCAACGGGAACCATCCCCTTGTGGCTGCGCTGGCGCGTGCCGCCGACGGCGGTGCGGTGGAGGTTCCCGAGCTCAAGCCCGGGCGCTTCCCGAGCACCGACGAGCGGGATCCCGCCGACGAACTGCTGCTGCTCGACGCCGACACCGACCAGCAGTACGTCGTCGACGCGGTCCGCGCCGGGGACTCGCTCGTGGTCAGCAGCCCGCCGGGCACCGGCCAGACCCAGACCGCCATCAACACCATCGGCGCCCTCGTCGACCAGGGAAAAACCGTCCTGGTCGTGGGGGACCGGCGTGCCAGCCTGGGCGAGATCTCCGCGCAGCTGGACACCCTCGGGCTGGACTCCACCCTGTTCCAGCTCGCCGGCAACGCCACTCCACTGCAGCTCAAGGGCCAGCTGGTCCGGGCCATCGTGCGCAACGAGAAATCCCTTGAGCCCCAGCTCAGCAACCTGCACACGACACTGATCGAGCACCGCCACGCCCTTCGGGACCACGTCGCCTCACTGCACAACGTCCGCCAGCGCTGGGGCTGCTCGCCGTACGAGGCGATGCAGTCGCTGGCCGGGCTGACCTCCCTCCAGCCTGCACCGGCCACCACCGTGCGGCTCAAGCGCAGCGTGCTGGACAGCATCCGGGACCGCGAGGAACTGGCCGGCCGGCTCCGCCGGTCAGCCGAGCTGGGAAGCTTCAGCCGGGCCTCGACGATGAGCCCCTGGCACGGCGCCCGCCTGCTGACCCGCAAGGAGACCCAGGAAGCCCAGCAGGTCGCCCGCTCCGTGGCCGGGAAGCTGCCGGAACTGCGCAACCGGATGAACGGCGTCGCCGAACATGCCGAGATCCGCCTGGGCCGCACCTTCGCCGAGTGGGGCGACCAGGTTGAACTGCTGGTCGCAGTGCGCGAAAGCCTCGACAAATTCACCCCGGACATTTTTGACCGTCCGGTCCACGACCTCATCTCCGCCACCGCGGCCTCCTCCTGGCGCCGGGAACGGAGCATCGAGATGCCCTCCATGCAGCGCTCCCGCCTGCGCCGGGTGGCGAAGGAATACGTCCGCCCGGGCGTCCACATCGCCGACCTGCACAGCTCCCTGGTCCTTGTCCAGGAGCAGCGGGCCGCGTGGGCTGACTACGCCACGACGCAGCGCCATCCGGCCGTCCCGTCCGGCCTCGGGGAGATCATTTCCCTGTACCGAGAGCTGGAAGCGGAGCTTGCCGAGCTGGGCCAGGCCCTCAGGCACACCGCGGCAGGCGGAGACCTGCACAGCACACCCTACGAAGAACTCATGGAGCGGCTGGAACGGCTGGTTGCCGACACTGGCACGCTGGAGACCCTGCCGGAGCGCACGCTCCTGGTGGAGAACATGCGCGAGCATGGCCTCGGTGAACTCCTCGCCGATCTCGCCGAGCGCGAGGTCCCGGCAGAATCGGTGGCTACGGAGCTTGAGCTCGCCTGGTGGCAGTCGGCGCTGGAAGCCATGATCAGCGGCGACGATTACCTGGCCATGTCCGACGGCGACGCCCTGCGCCAGCTCGAAGCCGAATACCGTCTCGCGGACAACGCCCACATCGCCAGCGGTGCCGCCCGGCTGCGCTGGAATCTTGCCGAACGCTGGCGGGCGGCTCTGGCGGAGCACCCGCGCCAGACCGAACTGCTGCGCAGCCTGCTCAAGGACGGTCGGGTCACACTGGCGGCCCTGACCGGCCAGGCCGCGGAACTGCTGCCGATGCTGGTGCCGGTGTGGTCGGTCAGCCCCTATCTCCTGACCGCGGTCTTGCCGGTGGAGCAGCGGTTCGACGCCGTTGTCATCCTCGACGCCGAGGCGACTTCACTGCAGGCTGTCCTGCCGGCCATCGCCCGGGCCCGGCAGGTCATTGCCTTCGGTGACGACCGGATCGCCAGCCCGCGGACCTTCACGGTCAGTGTTGAGCGGCTTGCCGCCGGCGAGAGCTCCCACCAGGGCGTGGAGAGCGCGTACAAGGCGCTGGCCGCGGTGCTGCCCGTCTGGAGCCTGAAGACCATCTACCGCGCCGTTGACGAAGACCTCGTGCGGCAGCTGAGCAGGAGCTTCTACGACGGCGGACTGCGCCGGCTGCCGGAGGGCCAGTCCGCCACCGGGCTGGACCGTGCCTTGACGGTGGAGTACCTGCCGGACGGCACCGGACTCCCCAGCGCGGACCAGGACGGTGTCGAATCCGTGGTCGCCGAGGTGAACCGGGCGGTGGAGCTTGTCTTCGAACACGCACGGCTCCGACCGCGGACGTCCCTCGCTGTGGTGACCGGCAGCCTCCGGCACGCAGCCCGGATCGGCGAGTCCATCCGGCTGCAGCTGCCCAACTATCCGCTGCTGGCCAGCTTCTTCACCGCCGGGGACGAATCCTTCCGGGTAGTGGACCTGGACCGAGCCCAGGGTCTGGTCCGCGATCACGTGATCTTCTCACCGGGCTACGGACGCACCCCGCACGGTCGCGCGCTGCACAATCTGGGTCCGCTGTCCGCGGATGGCGGACGGGCCAAGTTCGCCCTCGCCATGACGAGGGCGCGCCGGTCGCTGCACGTGCTGAGCTGCTTCCGTCCCGAGGACCTCGACGTGACCCGGCTGAGCCACGGCGCGGTGGACTTCTACGAGCTGCTGGACCGGGAAATCGCAGGCAACTCCGACCTCGGCAGCCCGGCTTCGCGGGCGGCCGCCAGCGAACAGGCGCTAGGAGCCGACCCGCTCGTGGCGGACCTCGGCGACCGGCTGCGGGCACGGGGCGCCCGGGTCTGGCACCAGTACGACGGCGCCCTGAACATGGTGGCCGCGGCCGACCCGCTGAGCACCCTCGGGCAGGACGACGCCGAGATTCCCCGGCCGGTGGCGATTGAGTCCGACGGTACCGAGCAGTACCGCCGGCTGACCGTCCGCGAACGCAGCAGGCTCCGCCCGCAGCTCCTGGAGCGACTGGGCTGGCGCTACATGCCACTATGGACCATAGAGGTCTTCACCGATCCTTCGGCCTGCGCCGACCGCATCGGCGGATACCTGGGGCTGGAAAAGCCGGCCGTGATGCACCGGCAGCCGGCGTCGCCGGGATTCTTCGACGACGATGTTGAGAACCTGGCCGTCAACGAAGCGCGGGCCTCGCACGGTGGGACCGCGTCCGGACAGCCGGACAGCGCGCAACAGGACAGAACAGATCAGGGCAGTAAGGAGGCCGGCGGCATGAATGCTGACGGTGACACCCGGAACAACGACGACGTGCAGAACAACGCCGGAGTCCAGAACGACGACGTGCAGAACAACGCCGGAGTCCAGAACGACGACGTGCAGAACAACGCCGGAGTCCAGAACAGCGGCGGAATCCAGAACAGCAACGGGGTCCAGAACGACGCCTCCCGGGAGGACGCCAGGGACGGCGCACCGGCCGTACCCTCCCCGGTCCCGGCCGGCGTGCTGCCGAACAAGGCCGCTGAAGACGATCCGCGGCGCTGGGGCGACGAGCCGGGCGGCTACGACCACGACTCCTGGCTTGAGGAACAGAAACCCCCGCACTGGGGCTAGAGTCCTTCCGGCCCTGCCCCGGGCCAGGAGGATACTGCACCGCTTCGGAGCGGGCTGCCGGCAGTCCCCGCCGGGTAACGGCCTAGCCAGGGGCGGCCCCCACCAGAACGAAGAACAGCTTCCCCTGGGTGGAAGCGCCGGCGAGACGGTGCGCCTGCTCGGCATCGGCAGCCACGACCAGGAGACCCTCGGTTTCCCCGGTGGCCAGCCATGGGCCGGCACCGCCGCCGTGCCCGGAGGTCCACAGCACCGGCACCGCGGCGGCGAGGACCTGGGACGCCGCCGGTTGGTCAAAACCGTTGCCGTTGGTCATCACCACGTTAACGAGCTGTCCGGGGGAGAGCAGCTGGATTGAGGCGGGATCCGCCATCCGGAGCGGTACGGCGGCTGAACCCGGGGGGCTTCCCGCCAGCAGCCCGGGCCCCAGGAGCTGGGAGTCGGAAAGCAGCTGGCCTTTGCGAAGTGCCACGGCCAACTGCTGGCCCTGCAGGGAATCGGTGCCGCCATAGCTGCCCGCGGGAACGAGGCCGCGGGGCACGCTCAGAACAGTCAGATCATCCGGGACGAGTGTTTTCCCGGCTGGGAGGTCCCGTGCGGCGGCGAAGGCCGGCACGGTGTCGGCCGGGGCCGGCGTCAGCTGCTGCACCGTGAGACCGGCAGCGACGCACAGCAGCAGGGCCACCGCCAGCCGCCGGTGCCGGTTCAGCCGCCGGGCCAGTTGACGGGACGGCCGGCCAGCGGGTCTGGGCCGGTGCGGAGGGCTTCCGGAGGTCGGCCCCCGTGCGCGGCGCCTGGCGGATCGGCCCATCCTGAGAACCGTTGAAGGGCGCAAAGCGCCGCGAAAAAAGACAGGCTGGGCTGCCGCGGGGGCGGTGCCGAAGGGCGGGGCGAACGGTGCAAAAGTGGCCATAGCCCGAGGCTACGCATCGGCGCGGAGACAGGGCAGGTGCGATTGCGGCTATGTGGAAAAACCTGTCCGGACAGGCAACAGCTTGCGGAGGCAGCAGGCAGCACGGAGAAAGCAGCAGACCACGGGTCGGCCCCCAGGCCGCGCACGCATGCGCATGCCGTGGACAGCGGCG
>NZ_MQTS01000241.1:36206-58757 GCF_020532825.1 Arthrobacter sp. SO3 | reverse complement strand
GGCGGCGGGGGCCGGAGTTGTTGCCGACGCGGGAGCCGGGGCGGGGGACACGGTGCTGCCCTTGGCGTCGCGGGAGTCCGTCCGGTAGAAGCCGGAACCCTTGAAGACAACGCCGACGCTGTTGAACTTTTTGCGCAGGGTCCCCTGGCACTCCGGGCAGGACGTGAGGGAGCTGTCGGTGAACGACTGCACGATCTCGAAGGCGTGGCTGCAGTCCTTGCAGGCGTATGCATACGTGGGCACTGGAAATCCTCCTCTGGGACAAACGAGCAGGTCCCGTGCTGTGCGGTCAGGATCGCCGCCGATCTGGTGATCAGCGGAATCCGTCCCTTAGCAGTCGCAGGGCCTGAGTGCCAATTCTATCACCCCCGCCGGGCGGCCCCATGAGCCCTATCGCTGCAGCCCAAGCAAACCGCCCGGCGTCAATGCGGCCGCCACCTTCCGGTCGAAGGACTCTGCCGGGATGCTGCCGGCCGGCAGCACCTCGGTGTCGTACACGACGGCGGCGGTCGGCAGGGAAGGCAACGGCCCGCCGTCGGACGCTGAAGTCCCGGCCGGGATGACTGCGGCCAGGGCGGCCAGGAACTTGTCGTAGTAGCCGCCGCCCTGACCGATCCGGTTGCCGGAAAAGTCGACGGCGGTGGCTGGCAGGATGATGCCGTCGGTGTGCCGCATGACGGCTGTGTCGTGCCGTTCCCCGGCGGGCTCCAGGATCGGCGCGTAGCGGCTCCGGACGAACTCGGAGTCCGGCGTCCAGTACACCCAGCTCAGCGCCAGCCCTGGTTCGCAGACCGGCAGCAGGATCCGGTGCCCGGCCCCGTGCAACGCTGTCAGCAGGTCCAGGGTGGGCGGTTCGGAACCCACACCGAGATAGGCGGCGAACGTGCCTGGAGTGCCGGGGGTAAGCTCCGTTGCCCAGGGGAGTCCGTGCCGGGCGATGCCCGCCCCGGCGATCTGCAGCGCGGCCGGCGTCAATGCAGCACGCCTGATCCGATGGCTGGCCCGGATCTCTTCCTTCGATACCATGATGCCCTGTCCCTCCGTGTCATGCGGGCCCGGGAAGCAGCAGTTCCTGGCAGCCCGAATGATTACCCAATGCTTGGTCCCTCCGTTAGATTAGTCGAGTGACTACACCCAACGCTCCCGTCCGCAAGGCCGTCATTCCCGCAGCCGGCCTCGGAACCAGGTTCCTTCCCGCTACGAAGGCCATGCCCAAGGAAATGCTGCCCGTCGTTGACAAACCGGCCATCCAGTACGTCGTGGAGGAAGCCGTCAAGGTCGGACTGAACGACATCCTGATGATCACCGGACGCAGCAAGCGCGCGCTCGAGGACCACTTCGACCGCGTCCCCACCTTGGAAGCCACCCTGGCGGCCAAGGGCGACACTGCCAAACTCAAGTCCATCCAGGACGCCAGCAATCTGGGTGACATCCACTATGTGCGCCAGGGCGACCCGATGGGCCTGGGCCACGCCGTCCTCCGCGCCAAGCAGCACGTCGGCTACGAGCCGTTTGCAGTCCTGCTGGGCGATGACCTGATCGACGCCCGCGACGAACTGCTGAGCACCATGATCGAGGTCCAGGCAAAGACCGGCGGATCGGTGATTGCCCTGATTGAGGTCGAACCCTCCGAGATCAGTGCCTACGGCTGCGCCGACATCGAAGCGATCGGCGGCGAGGAGTACGTCCGCATCAAGCACCTGGTCGAGAAGCCGGACGTCAAAGATGCCCCGTCCAACCTTGCCATTATTGGCCGTTACGTGCTGCACCCGGCGGTCTTCGAGGTGCTGGAACGCACCGAGCCCGGCCGGGGCGGCGAAATCCAGCTCACTGACGCGCTGCAGGAACTCGCCGCCGGTGACGGAGAAGGCTACGGCGTGTACGGCGTGGTCTTCCGCGGCCGCCGCTACGATACCGGCGACAAGCTCAGCTACCTCAAGGCCTGTGTTCAGCTCGCCTGCGACAGTGACGACCTGGGCCCCGGCCTGCGGGAATGGCTGCCGGGCTTCGCTGCGACCCTCGCTCCCAGCCTGACCAAGTAGTTCCGGTGGGCGGCGGCTTCACCTGGCCGGTCACGCTTGAAAGCGGCGACGTCGTGCTGCGCCCGATCCGGTACCGGGACCGCAAGGAATGGACCGAGGTCCGCTCCCGCAACCGGGAGTGGCTTGCCCGCTGGGAAGCGTCCAACCCCATCCCGGGGGGCGGCCTTCCCGACTACCGCCAGATGGTGCGTTCCCTCAAATCACAGGCCGCCCTGGCCACGGCCCTCCCGTTCGTGATCACCGAGCGGACGCCTGGCTCTCGGGAACCTGTGATTGTGGGACAACTGACGGTGTCCTCGATTGTGTGGGGATCAGCGATGATGGCCACTCTGGGTTACTGGGTGGACAAGGACCGTGCGGGCCGGGGAATCGCCCCGACTGCCGTGGCTTTGACGACGGACTATTGCTTCGAGGTCCTGGGGCTGCACCGGATGGAGATCAACATCCGTCCCGAGAACGCTCCCAGCCTCCGGGTGGTCGAAAAACTGGGCTTCCGCGATGAGGGCTACCGGCCGCGGTTCCTGCACATCAACGGCGAATGGGCCGATCACCGGTGCTTCGCCCTGACCTCGGAGGAAGTGCCGGAAGGGCTGCTGGCGCGGTGGCAACAGAACCGTCCCGCGTAGCCGGCCAGCACCTTCCTGACCAGCCCCTTCGCTGTAAATCCAGTCAATTGCCAGTTCCCCCGCGACACACCGGGGACAATGCGGCCCCGTACCGCGGATTGCTCATACGGTTTTGATGTGGACATCCCTCTAAGCAGCTCTGTGATCCTTGTCATTGCTGTTGCGCTCTGGATTGTGTGGGTTGCCCCCTACATCCTCCGGAACGGACACCACCACCTGCAGCCCGTGGGCGAGCTCGTGGCGGACGTCATCGATCGAGAAACAGCAGCCCCGCAAGCCGGGACCGTCATGAAGATGGCGGCCCAGCAGGAGAAACCCATGACCAGTACCCAGCGCACCGAGTCCGTCCCGGGAACCAGCGTGCTCGCCGGCGGCCCCAAGCCTGGGGGACCCGCCCCGGCTTTTAGGATCCGATACGGCCGGTTGGCGCTCGCCCTGGCGGGCTTGCTCTCGCTGCTTACGGGTGTTGTGTCGGCAGCCTTGCGGCTCTTCGGCCTCGGGTCAGTTTGGTTGCCCGTTGTCGCGTTGCTCGGCGCTGTGGCTGCCGTCTTTACGCTTCGCTGGCTCGCGGTCCGGGACCGACGCCGCAAAATGAACGCCGTGTTCCGCGAGGCCATGGGCGCACCCACACGTCCGGTCCGTCCCGCCCCGGAGCGCACCCCGCTGCGTGAACCGGCGGAGGTGCCGCGCGAACGGCCTGAGAGCACGCTCTTTGACGCCCAGGCCCACACCGCGGAACGCAAGCCTGCACCCAAGCCGCTGACCGCCCAGGAACTCCGCCAGGCGGCCCTGGCGGAAGCCGTTGCCTCCGGCGACACCTCCTTGCGCGGCCCCCAGGCCTTCCGGAGCGCTGAAGAATCCAGCTGGGAGCCGGTGGATGTACCCAAACCCACCTATGTGGAGGCGCCGAAGGCCGAGCGGGCCGCCCCGGAGCCGCTTGACCTGCCCGAAGCCCCGAAGGCCGTCGGGAAGCCGTCGCTCAAGCAGGGCCTTCCGCAGGCTCCGGCCGGCGGCCCCGGCCTGGACTCCGAATCGAAGCCCCTGGGCAAGGCACAGAGTGCCCTGAGCAACCTGGACGATGTCCTGCAGCGACGCCGGGCCTGATAAACCAAGCATTTCAGAGCCCCGGGCAGCCAGCCATGGCAGCCCGGGGCTTTTTTGCGCCCGGCTGACCAAATATCCGGCGGGTCCAAACGGCGGGGAATCAGACGCTGGCCGGTAGCCTCAGGGCATGACACGAATTTGCGTTGCCGGAGGAACCGGCCAGGTGGGCCGGGAAGTCGTGCGGCGGGCCATCGCGGCCGGACACGGGGTCGCCGTTATCTGCCGGAACCCGCCTCCCGCTGGCGCCCCGGTCCGGACTCCCGGGGCGGAGTACTTCGCGGCGGATGTCAGCACCGGCGAGAGGCTGGCTGCGGCGCTGGTCGGGGCCGACGTCGTGATTGATTGCCTGGAAGGGAGGTCCGGAAAGGCCCTGAAGAATTTCGCCGACGGCGGCGCCCGGCTGCTTGCCGCCGCCCAGGATGCCGGCGTGGAGAGGGCCGTGGTCCTCTCCATCATCAATTGCGACCGCAGCAGCTTCGGCTACTACGCCTCGAAGGCAGCGAAGGAACAGATCTACGAGCGGTCCGGACTGGAGACCGTCGCGCTCCGGGCGACGCAGTTCCACTCCCTCCTCGCGGGGATCTTCGCGGTCGGCTCGAAGCTGCGGATCATCCCGGTGGTCAAGGGTGCCCGGTTCCAGCCGATTGCACCTGACGACGTCGCGGCGGCCCTGCTGGAGGCGGCGCTTGAACCGGCCGGCCTGCGGCACAGGGTCCGGACCATCGGCGGCCCGGAGATCGAGGAGATGGGTGAGTTCGCCCGGCAATGGAAGGCCGCCACCGGATCCCGCGGACGAATTGTCCGGTTTCCGCTGGCCGGCGCGATGGGCAAATACCTGCGCGCGGGGCTGAATTTGGTGCCGGAGGAACGCCACGCCGGTGAGACTTTTCGCGGCTGGCTGGCAATGAACACGGATAGTTTGTAGCCTAGGGACACCGGCAGCGCCGTTCCTTCAGGACCGGCGTTGCTTCGGGGCTATAGCTCAGTTGGTAGAGCGCTTCGTTCGCATCGAAGAGGTCAGGAGTTCGAATCTCCTTAGCTCCACCATTTGCAGGGGTTTTTGAACCTTTGCGTCGTTGGAATAAACACTTTGATGACACTTTGTACTGGGCCACAGCTGACGCCAACCACGTTGAAGCCAATGAGTCTGCCTCCCGTGAAGTCCTTGAAGAGCTTGGCGTCTCCATCAACGCGAATGGGCTCTTGCCGTTGGTCGTCATGCTTCGGAAGCAGTCGACATCCGGGCCTGAATCTACGCATGCTTGATAGTGGGGAAGCCGTCCGCACGGCACCGCCGCACACGCTGCATCAGCACACTTTTATTGGGGGAACACTTGAAGCGCAACACCATCCACTCCACACTGGCCGCCGCGGCCCTGGCCGGGCTCCTGCTCACCACGGGCTGCGCCGCACCGCAAGCCACCACCGCGCCACAATCCAGCACAACGCCGTCCGCCGCCATGCCGGCCAGCACCGCGCCCGTGCTGCGGGTTACCGCGACTGCCACCCCGCCAGTGGCTCCGAGCGATGCTGCGCCGGCTCCCGAGGCACCCCAGGCTGCGGTGCTGGAGACGTTCACGTTCCCGGACGGCCACGTTTCCTTCACCCACCCGTCCGGCTGGGCCGTCACGGTCAAGCCTGGTCCTGCCCTCAACCCGGAGGCCCAGAAGACCTCTTTCGATGCGACCGTCTTCGACGCCTCCGGTTCTGAAGTGGCCCACGTGCTCAGCGGCATGTACGGTGACGGAGCGGCCGGCCCGGTGAAGCGCACCGTTCTGGATCACACCCCGGTGCCGGGGATCATCGACAAGACGGGGGAGGCGACCGAGGCCGGCTTCGGCTATGACGAGCTTCGGGATCATCCGATGGGCCGTATTACATCATGGGCGTCCGGCGGGCCCACGAATTCCTGCCGACCCAGGGCGACTCGGGAACCAGCCAGGTGCTGCTGCCCAACGGCGTTCTGAGTGCCGTGGTTGTCTTCGGCGGAACAGCGTCCACGCCCGCCTTTGCTTCGCCCGCTGCCGCGGAAGCCTGGATGGGATCCGAACAGTACGCGCAGTTGAAAGCCATGCTCCTCAGCCTGAGCTACAAGTAGCCGGACAGGCCCGCTACGACGATGCGGATCCCGAACCTCGTCCGATGTCCTTCCGCCTGGCCCAGCGCAGCGTCCAACGGACGAGCAATGTCACGGCCACAACGACGATGGCGGCCATCACCAGCGTCGCCAGAAGCACCAGCACGTGCCATCCCTCAAGCCTCATCGGTTCCCCATTCCCGTTCGGATACTTTGAGCCGAGCCTAGCGGCTGGCTAATACTGCACGAAACCGCTCTGGATGGCCTGCAGGTCAGCGGCCGGGGCCTCTATTTTGGTCAGCTGAAGGCTTTGCTGTTCCGCCTGAAGTACAGCCAGGGAACCAGGATCTCCGGGAGTCCATTGTGGCCGCTCGGCACGCCACTGCCCAGCTGTTGTTGTTGCAGTCAGGCCGTTGAGTCGGCTGTGGAGGCAGAGGTTTTGGAGCGCTGGCCGCCGTGCCGCTGGGTTTGCCCGGGATCATCGGCCGAATGCAGTCCGGTCGCACGGCATTCGGTCCTGACCGTGGCACACTGTGCCATCGGCTTCCCGCAATGGTGGTTCACGTGAGCACCGGGATGTATCGTTAACTATCGTTGTATATCGTTCGCGGTTCACAGAGGAGAGCATGATGCGTAATTCACACCCGGCAGGCGGCTTTCGTGGCAACAATGTCGACGGCATGTGGCAGGCCGTTGAGGAGTTGCGTTCAAGGTTTGAGAAGCGCTCGGGCACCCGCGCCGGTCGAGGCGAGGTTCGGTCGGCGGTGCTGGCACTGCTCGCGGAGCGGCCGATGCACGGCTACCAGATCATCCGTGAAATCGAGGAGCGCAGCGGTGGAAGCTGGAAGCCCAGCGCCGGCTCTGTCTACCCAGCGCTGCAGCTCCTGGCCGATGAGGGGTTCGTCAGTGCCGAGGAATCCAACGGCCGCAAGATCTACTCGCTGACTGAAGCGGGCAGGGAGGACGTAGCCGGTGCCGATGATTCAGCGCCATGGGAGTCAACGGGTCCGGCGTCGGGCACCGGGTTCGCGGCGCTGCCCAAGGCGGGCGTCGAGCTCGCGCAAGCCGCATCCCAGGTGGGCCGCACCGGTTCACGGGAGCAGGTGCAGGAGGCCGTGACGGTGCTCAACGACGCACGTCGTCGGCTGTACTCGATCCTCGCCCAGGACTGACGGGGGTGAGGTCGGTTCGTCGGGACCGGGCAGACCCGGTACCCGGCGTCGGGAACACCCGGGCCCGTTACCGTCGCATCCTGCGCTTCGCCGCCTGGCATCTCGCAGTGACCTGGTGGTTTGAGCTGTTCCTGCCTCGCGTCGGGCTGGTCAGGATTGCCGAGCGCACCCGGGCGAAGAGGATGCTTCGCTTCGCGCAGCGCTTTCATGCGCTCGCAGTGGAGCTTGGCGGTCTGATGATCAAAGTCGGTCAGTTCCTGTCCTCCAGGCTCGACGTGCTTCCGCCCGAGATCACCAAGGAACTTGAGGGACTGCAGGACGAGGTGCCCCCGGTGTCGTTCTCCGCGATCCGCAGCCTTGCCGAGGCGGAGCTGGGTGCGCCGCTGGACCAGTTGTTCGCCGCGGTCGAGGAGACGCCGATCGCAGCAGCCTCCCTCGGGCAGGCGCACCGGGCGAGGCTTCTTCCGGGCGATGCCGCCGACACCGGGCTGGACAGGGTGGTGCTGAAAGTACAGCGACCGGGCATCAACGCCATTGTCGACGTCGACCTGGCGGCCCTTCGGAAAGTGGGCGGCTGGCTCAGCCACGTGCGGCTGGTGTCCGATCGTGCCGACATGCCCGCCCTGGTCGAGGAGTTTGCGCAGACCAGTCTTGAGGAGATCGACTACCTGCATGAGGCGGCGAATTCGGTGCGGTTCGCTGATGATTTCGCCGACGACGACCGGGTGGGTGTGCCCGACGTCGTCTGGGAGCGGACCACCCGCCGCGTGCTTACCCTCGAAGACGTCACGGCGATCAAGGTCACGGACGCGGAGGCGCTTCTCGCAGCGGGCATCGATCCGGCTCAGGTTGCCCCGGTTTTCGCGTCGGTCATGTTCGACCAGGTGTTCACGAATGGTTTTTTTCACGCCGACCCGCACCCGGGCAATATCTTTGTGACTCCGGCTACTGAGTCGTCCACAGAGCGTCCATGGAAGCTGACGTTCATCGACTTCGGCATGATGGGAGAGGTCCCGGCGAGCACGCGCAGCGGCCTGCGGAAACTGCTCATCGCGGCCGCTTCACGGGACGGCAAGGGGCTGATGACCGCGATCAGCGACGTGGGTGTACTGGTGCCCTCGGCCGACACGGTCGAGCTTGAGCGGGCGATGACGCACCTCTTCGCCCGGTTTGGCGGGATGGGCTTCGCCGATCTTCGCGAGGTGGACCCGCGGGAGTTCCGTGACTTTGCGGTGGAGTTCGGGGACGTGGTCCGCTCGCTGCCGTTCCAGTTGCCGGAGAACTTCCTGCTCATCATCCGGGCGATGTCACTGACATCGGGTGTGAGTAGCTCGCTGGACGCCCGGTTCAATCTGTGGGACTCGGTCGAACCCTATGCGGCGCAGCTGCTGCGCGACGAGCGTGGCAACATCGTGCAGGACCTGGCTCAGCAGGCGTTCGATGCCGCCGGGCTGGCCCTGGGCCTGCCGAAACGTCTGGAGGGGCTCCTCTCCCGGATCGAGGACGGTTCACTGTCCGTTGCCAATCCGCGCCTCGAGCGGCAGGTGGCACGGCTTGACCGCACGGCGCAGCGATCGGCATCGGCACTGATTTTCGGCGCCCTGCTCATCGCAGGTTCCGTGGTCCGAGCAGACGACGCAGTGCTCGGCAGTGTGCTGATGATCGCGTCGGTGGTTCCCCTGTTGCACGGGCTGTGGGCGGGCCGCAGCGGCCTCTGAGGTCATCGGTGCGGTCTTGGCGACGGTTGACGTGATCGTGCCCCACGAAGTAACCGGCCACATCCCCTCGTTCCGTTCGCCCACTATGTTGGACACATACAGCTACGAGAATCGGACAAGGCCGTGGCGGCCCGTCACCCTGACGCCCAACGAGGGCGCTGCCCGCAACGTTCCAGTTCACCTAAAGACGCAGGAGCCTCATGAAAGGATCGTCCGTCGTGGCCCGGACGGCATGGGCCGGCGCCGCAGCCGCGGGAATCTTCCTGCTCTGCCTGGGGCTGGGCCAAACGCTCTTCATCGGGACGGTCACCAACGACTTTGAACGGGACCGGATGGGTAGCACGCTCATCCTGGCCGGAGCCATTCTGGGCCTGGGCGCCGCCGGCTGGTCGCGGTACCGGGGCGATCCGTTGTGGGTCACCGTTATGGTCGCGGCTCCGGGCGGAGTCATCGGCGGGCTCAATCTCGTAGCCGGCGGAAGCCTGCTGCCGCACTTCGGGGCGCTGTCTGTTGTCCCGCTGGGACTGGCCGGGACCATCGCCGGCGTTACGGTCCGGGTGCACCGCATCCGTTCCTGAGCACGCGCGAGTCCTGAGCACGTGCGACATCCCACCCGGGCCGCATCTTCCTGTGGGTGAGGCCTCCTTGCCGCCATGCAACATGGCCGCAGCCCGATATCCTGTCCAGTGAGACGAGGAGAATCATGACCACCCTGAAAGAACGCCTGCACGCCGACGTCGTCGGCCACATGAAGGACCGCAACAAGGTTGCACTCACCACGGTTCGCAACGTCCTGGGCGAAATCGAGACCCGCGAGAAGTCCGGCAAGACCCCGATCGTGCTGGACGACGCCCAGGTGACGTCGCTGCTGCAGAAGGAAGCCGCCAAACGCCGCGACACCGCCCGCATCTACACCGAAGCGGGGGAGTCCGAGCGGGCCGCGGCGGAAATCGCCGAAGCCGAAATCATCGAGGCGTACCTGCCGAAGGCACTCACCGCAGCCGAGGTGGAGGCGATCGTCGATGAGGTGATCGGTGACCTCACGGCAGATGGCACCGAGCTGACCATGCGCCAGCTGGGCCTGGTGATGAAGCCGGTGACCGCGAAGGTCGCCGGACGCTTCGACGGCAAGGCCGTCAGCGAGATCGTGCGCAGCCGCATCCCGCAGTGACACAGTCTGTCCGGCCCGGGAATTCGCAGCCCGGGCCGGACGGCTGATTCCTGCCGGCAGTCGCCTGTATCCTGAGAAGGTGCGTCGAATGGCAGTTTCCGCCATTTCAAGCGCGGTTCGTGACCGGACGACTGTCCGAAACCCCGGACCGTTTCCCCGGCGTCGCGGAATCCCGCCGCAAACGTCAGTCTCCGATCCGCCCCTCGGACTCTGGGATTGGAACCCTTATCGCAACCGCAGTTCCGGACAGCCCCCTGGCAGACCCGACGACCGCCCCCGCGTCCCCGCAGGCCGCCGCAACGGATGAGCCTGCCGTCGTGACATGGGCCGAGGCCGGCCACAGCCGGACGGCCCAATGGCGGTCCGCGAACGGAAGGCCCGCACCCGCCCGCCTTGAAGTTGTCACCGATTCCCTCACCGCCGATGAGGCGAACCGGATGGCCTCCCAGGGCATCGCAATGCTCTGGCAGGGCGACTACCACAACGCGCGGCAGATCCTCAACGCCATGGACCGGCGGGTGGGCACCGGGAAGAAAAGGGCCGTCGACACACCGGCCGACGAGTTCTACCGGCACCGGCAGTCCCGCTCGCACCGCGCACGCATTCTCGGCCTGCTGCTGATCCCGCTTGATCCGGGCCCGGTGGTGCCACTGCGGCGCTCCCCGGACATCCGGGCGGCCGCCGGGGAGGCGTACGGCGACGTCAGCGAACCTTCGGTGGTGTCCCTCCACGAACTGGTCGGGGCCATCGGCGCACACGAGTGGCGGCGGAACGGCGTCTACGTCGAGGCCTTGCATGACCGCATCCATCCGCACTACGGCACGTTCTTCCCGACCCGCAGCGAGTACGTCGATCTGCTGGCCGCCGCTCCGCTGCCATCTGGGATGCTGGCGTTCGACGTCGGCACCGGCACCGGGGTGCTCGCCGCCGTCCTCGCCCGCCGCGGCGTGCACCGCGTGGTGGCAACGGACAATGAACCCCGCGCGGTTGCCTGCGCCGCCGAGAACTTCCATAATCTAGGGGTCCAGGACCGTGCGGAGGCAGTCCTGACCGACATGTTCCCGGCCGGCCGTGCACCGCTCATCGTGTGCAACCCGCCGTGGATCCCTGCCACCCCGCATTCCTCCTTGGACAATGCCGTCTACGACCCGGGAAGCCGGATGCTGTTCCGTTTCCTGAACGAGCTCTCCGACCATCTGGAGCCTGGCGGTGAGGGCTGGCTTATCCTCTCGGACCTGGCCGAACACCTGGGCCTGCGCTCCCGTGACCAGCTCCTGGGCGCCATCGAGGCGGCCGGCCTGCAGGTGCTGGACCGGTTAGACACCAGGCCAACCCACCCCAAGGCATCCGACCGCAACGATCCTCTGTTCGCGGCCCGGGCGGCCGAGGTCACCTCACTGTGGCGGCTCGCGACCCGCTAGTCCCACGCTCCGCCACGCACCGCCATGCCGTTCTGACCCCCACATCGAAAGAGAAATACCCATGAGCCTGATCCGGCTGCAAGACGTCAGCGTGCGCTTCGACAACACCCAGATTCTCCGGGACGCGTTCTTCCGCCTCGAGACCGGCGACCGGGTGGGCCTGATCGGCAAGAACGGCTCCGGCAAGACGACCATCCTTAAACTGGTCCTCGACCAGGTGACCCCCGACGCCGGCACCGTCACCCTGGAACTCGGCACGAAGGTGGGCTACTTCTCCCAGTTCTCCGAACTCAACGGGGAAGCGACAATTCTTGAGGTGCTCGACGCCCTGTTCACCGAGATCAAGGCGATTGAAGCTGAACTGGCCGACATAGACGCCGCCATCGCCGCTGACCCCGCGGCTGCTGAACTCGACCGCCTCATCGGCCGCCAGGCCGGGCTGTTCGAGGACATGGACCGGCTCGACGGCTGGGACTACCCGCGGCGCATCGACACCGTGCTCACCACGCTCGGCTTCGACGAGGCCCACCGCAACTGCGCGATCGACGAGTTGTCCGGCGGCTGGCGCAACCGCGCGGCCCTGGCCAAGATCCTGCTCGAAGGCCCCGATGTGCTGCTGCTGGACGAGCCCACCAACTTCCTGGACGTGGCCGGCGTCGAATGGCTCGAGAGCTGGTTCAAAGACTTCAAGGGCGCTGCGATCATCGTCTCGCACGACCGGAAATTCCTCGACGCCGCCGTCACCCGGATCATCGAGGTGGAAAACTTCCACCTGCACGAATACCCGGGCAACTTCGGCGAATACGTCGTGCAGAAACAGTTCCGCCTCAAGACCCTGGAGCAGCAGTTCGTACACGAATCGGAGCTCCTGGCTTTTGAAGCCGAAGGGATCGCCGACCGCCGCGAGGCAGCCAAGGCGGCCGGCCGCGGGCTGGGGAACCAGCTGGCCAAGATCAAGAAGTCCCGCACACCGCGGCCCGTCGACCAGATCGTCACCGAGATCTATGGCGGCCTGCACGTCAAGGATGTCCTCTGCCGGGTGGAGGGACTGGGCAAGTCCTACGGCGAGAAGCTGCTCTTCGACGGCCTGTCCTTCGAGATCCGCCGGGGCAACCGGATCGTGGTCCTCGGCTCCAACGGCAGCGGCAAGTCCACTCTCCTGAAGGTGCTGACCGGCGAAGAGCGGGCCGACTCCGGTGAGGTGGCCTGGGCCAAGGGGCCCGGCTTCGTTTCCTACAACCAGATGCTGGAGGACCTCGACGACGCCGACACAGTGTCCCATGCGGTCAACGCGCTGCCGGACAGCCTGGCTTTCAGCGCCACGAAGAAGTCCGTCAACCGGTTCCTCGCGATGTTCCAGTTCTCCGAGGCGGACCTCAAGCAGAAAATCGGGAACCTCTCCGGCGGGCAAAAGGCGAGGGTGGCCATGGCGCAGTGCCTGCTGTCCGGCGCCTCGGTGCTGCTGCTGGACGAACCGACCAACCACCTGGACATGTCCAGCACCCAGGTCATGGAACGGGCACTGGTGCACTTCCCCGGGGCCGTCGTCGTGGTCAGCCACGATCGGTTCTTCAGCGAGAAAATCGCCAACCGCCACCTGGTGTTCGGGGCTGACGGTGCGGCACCGGGAGAAATCGACGTCCGCGCCGCGTAGAGGCGATCAGCCGCAGGATAATGGAAACATGACCAAAAAGGATCAGGACCGCGACCCGTGGGACGAGTTCGACAGCCTCAAGCCGGGCGGGCCCGACCGCGTGGGCGGATACCCCGGGGGTGAACCCGTAGGCTTCGGCTTCCGCACGGGCGTCCGCAGCGCGAAGGTGGCCATCGGCTTCGCCGTCTACGCCCTGACCCTGGGAACCATCCTTGTGGTAATTGGTGCGGTGGTCTTCATCGGCCAAAGCCAGTGGCTGCTGCTCGGGCTCATGGTGCTGATCGAGGCCGTGTTCGTCCTGGCGTTCAGTCGGCTGCTCGCGCAGGCACGGCAGCGCCGCTGACAATCCCCGCGCGGGCAGTCCCGACCGCCGGACACTCCGGTGAAGCCGGCGGCTAATTCCTGTTCCGGGAGGTCAGGGCCAGGTAGGCCCCGAGGGCGCCGACCCCGCCGATGCCCGCGGCGAAAAGAGTCTTCGGCCAGTTCCGCCAGCGGTCGGGCTGGACCGACACCAGGTCCCCGACGGCATTGATCAGGGCGGCCGTGATGAGACCGGCGACGATCCGGTTCCCGGTCTTGTCCGCCTTGTCCATGAGCCGGTCCAGCTCATCGACCCGGAAATGGATGTCGATGCCACCGCGCTCCAGGACATCCACCATCCGGCGGATGATCTCCGGCGCGTCCGTCCCGAGGCGCAGGGCTTCCCGGCCGAGCTTCTTGAGCCGGTCCGCGAGGGCCTCGGGGGAGAGCGAGCCGAGCAGGATCTTCTGCGTGAAGGGGCCCAGCTGGGTAGTCAGCTCGAATCCGGGATCCAGCTGTTTGCCCAGGCCGTCCGCCATCACCAGCATCTTCAGCATGAGGGCTATGTCCCGCGGCAGCCGCAGCTTGTGTGCGCGCAGCAGGTTGGCCAGTTCCGTCAGCACCGCCACAATCGGAACCTCCGCGAGCGGCCGGCCGGCGTAGCGGTCCACGAGCCGGCCCAGGGCCGTTTGCAGCTCGCCAAATCCGCCGTCCGCCTGTGCCCCGCACAGGCGGACCAGGGCCGTGGTCAGCCGGGCCGAGTCCTGCTCCACGACAGCCAGGAGCATCCGGACGAGCTGGTCGCGCGTGAAGTCGCTGACGTGGCCGACCATGCCGAAGTCGATGATGCCAAGGCGGCCGTCGTCCTCCACGAAGAAGTTCCCCGGATGCGGGTCGGCGTGGAAGAAGCCATCCTCGAACACCATTTTGAGCAGGACGCTGCACGCCGTCCGGGCCAGCTCGCCGGCATCGATCCCGGCGTCCTGCAGCGCGGCGGCGTCGTTGACTTTGATGCCACGGATGCGTTCCAGCGTGAGGACCCGTGAGGTGGTCGTGGCCCAGAAGACCCGGGGGATGTGGACGCGGAGGTCGCCCGCGAAGTTCGCGGCGAACTGCTCCGCGTTCCGTGCTTCCTGCACGTAGTCCAGCTCCGCGCGCAGGGTCTGGGAGAACTCGTCCACGAGGGCTGCCAGATGCAGGCCGGCGGCCCTGGTGGAGGCCCGCTCCGCCCGTTTCGCAAGTTCGGCCATGATCTCCAGATCCTCATTGATCTGGGACACGACGCCGGGCCGCCGGACTTTGACCACGACGTCGACGGGCTGGCCGCCGCCGGCGGTGTCACCGGAGAGGCCAGGTTCAGCATCCTGCGCTTCCGCGGTGATCCGGCCGCAGTGGACCTGGCCGATGGATCCGGTGGCGAGGGGCGAGTCGTCCAGGGACTCGAGCAGCAGTTCCGCCGCGGCACCGAGCTCCTCGGCAATCACAGCGCGGACTTCTGCGGCAGCAATGGGAGGGGAATCGTCCTGGAGCCGTGCGAGTTCGGTGGCGTATTCCGGCGGCAGCACATCGGTGCGCGTGGAGACGATCTGGCCGAACTTGATGTACACCGCACCGAGGTCCTCCAGGGCGAGCCGGACCCGTACCGGCATGCTCACGCCCCGGGGCGGAAGCCGGTGCTGCCGCAGGGTCCCGTCGGCGGGGCGGAGCCGGTCCAGCCCAAGATTTCCCAGCGCGAAGCCCAGTCCATGCCTCGTCAGGGTCTCCACGATGTCCCGGAACCGGTCCCGCCGCGCGCTCATGACGCCAGACTACACGGCGGTGTTGCGGCCCTGCCTGCCGCAGGGCCGGGTGCCGGAGCAGCTCGCTAGAGCCAGCCTTTCTTCTTGAAGATGGTGTACATCAGCGTGGCGGTGGCGGCCATCAGCCCGATGGCCATCGGATAGCCGTAGGTCCATTGCAGTTCGGGCATCCGCTCAAAGTTCATCCCGTAAATGCCGGCGACGAATGACGGTGCGAAGAATATGGCCGCCCAGGAAGAGATTTTCTTGACCTGCTCGTTCTGCTCGGCGCTGGCCTCATTCTGGCGGTTGGCCGTCAGCGTCCCGTCGAGGGTCAGGGCGTTCTGCAGGAGGTCCCGGAAGGAATCAGCGCGGGAGATCAGCCGCTCCACATGGTCCTCGACGTCGCGGAGGCTGTGCTGCAGTTCGGTGTCGACGTGGTACTTTTCGAAGCCGCGCCGGAGCTGTTGCATCATCGCCGGGAGCGGATGAATGGCGCGCTGGAAATGGATGACCTCGCGGGCGAGTTCGTAGATGCGCCGGGACACGAGGGGATCGCCACTGAAGAGCTGGTCCTCGATCTCGTCGATATCATTTTCCAGCCCGGCCACTACGGGACCGTAGTCATCCACCACCTGGTCCATGAGGGCATACAGCACGGCTTCGGGGCCGTGGCACAGCAGGTCCGGGCGCCGCTCCAGCCGGCGCCTGACCTGGCGCACCACTCCCGTCTCGGCGTGCCGGACAGTGACCACGAAGTTCCGGCCGGTAAAGACGTGCAGTTCGCCGAACTCCACTGTCTCGGTTTCATCCAGATACCGGGCGGGCCGGAGCACGGTGAACAGGTTGTCGTCGTAGCGTTCCAGCTTGGGGCGCTGATGCGCCGAAATCGCATCCTCCACCGCCAGCCCGTGCAGGTTGAATTCGGCCGCGACAGCAGCCATTTCGTCCGACGTCGGCCGGTACAGGCCAATCCAGGCCATGCCACCGTGCTCGGTGAGGGTCTCAAAGGTCTGCTCGAGGTTCCGCGGCTCGGCGCTGCGGATGCCGTCAACGTAGACGGCGTTGTCGATGATAGTCACCGGGACATTATCCAGTGTTTACCTTGGGTTCGTCGGAACCGGACCGGCGCGACGCGGACCGGCCGGGAACGAGGGAGCTGCCCTGTGCCAGCCGGCTGATCAGCGGTTCGGTGCGATACGGGATGTGCGTGTGCAGGGCGAGGACGGTCTCGGTCCGGATGACGCCCTTAATCCGAAGGATCGAGCGCAAGGCGGCCTGCAGGTTGTGTGTGTCGGTGGCGACCACGCGGCACCACACATCGCCGCGCCCGGAGATCTCGTGGACTTCCAGGACCTGTGCTATCAGGCGCAGGGCGCCCACCACACCGTCGAGTTCCCGGTGGTTCACCTCGATCGTGACGAAGGCGACGACGTCGTACCCCACCGCTTCAAGATCGATTTCGCGGCCGCCGTCGTGCAGCAGGCCGGACCGCTGCATGCGGCGCACGCGGGACTGCGCGGTGTTGCGTGCGATGCCCAGTGTTTCGCTGAGTTCGCCGATCTGGATCCGTGGATCCCGGATCAGTGCCAGCAGGATCTTCAAGTCGGTGGGGTCCAGGCTGTTCAAATCATCACTCCGGTTCATCCAGCCAGCAGCTGATTGACTGTTTTGATCAATTTTCGCATGAAATTCAGCCCCTGAGGTCAGTGATGTCGCATTCTTTAGGTATCAAATCATTCACGGGCTGGCGGTTCCCCCACCACAGGGAACACGCGGCCCGCTTCCACGCAAGGGCACGGACATGACTGTCTTCAGCGAACTCCGCATGCGCCCGGCCACGGCTGACCGCTGGGGCTGGGATGCTTCGACCACCGCACGGCTGGTGATGGCCAGTGTTGTGATCTTCACGCTGCTGGTCGGCGCGAATCTCGCCACACCGCTTTACCCGCTGCTGCAGGCCAAGCTTGGCATTACCGCACTCGACGTGACCGTAGCCTTTTCCGCCTACGTCCTGGCGCTGGTGGCCACCCTGATTCTGGCCGGCCATTGGTCGGACCACATCGGCCGCCGGGCCGCCCTGGTCCTCGCGGTGCTCGTGGGCCTCGCCGGCGGCTCCGTCTTTGCCACGGCGGACAGCCTGTTCGAGCTGTGTGCCGGCCGGGCCCTGCAGGGCATTGCCGTGGCCCTGGCCACGGGCGCCAGTTCGGCGGCCCTGCGGGAGCTGCTGCCGAGCCGGCCCGAATGGGCCTCGCGGTTTACCCTGCTGGCATCCGCCGGCGGAGTGGCGGCCGGTCCGGCGATCGGGGGAGTGCTCTCGCTGCTGCCGGGGCCCACGTCCACGCCCTACTACCTGCACTCCCTGGTCCTGGCCGCACTGCTGGTCCCGCTGTACCTGCTCAAGGCCCGGCCGGCCATCACTTCGATTTCGGGTCCGCAGCCGCTGCGTGTGCTGGCACCCCGCCGGCCATCGGTTTCCCGTGAGGCACGCGGCGCCTTCTGGCTGGCGTCCTCGGTGGGGTTTCTCAGCTTCGCCGTGTTCGGCTTCTGCCTCTCCCTGGCGCCCGGCTACTTCGCCCAGATCGTCCATGCCGATTCGCGGCCGCTGATCGGCCTGCTGGCGGGACTGACGCTCGGGGCCTCCGCGCTCAGCCAGCTGACCGCCGTGCGGGGCCGCTTCGTGGTGCCGATCGGGCTTGGCACGCTGGCCGTGTCAGTGCTGCTGATCGCGGCGGCTGCCGCCTGGAGCAGCCCCTGGCTGCTGATCCTCGCGAGCATCACTGCCGGATTCGGACAGGGGGTGTCCTTCCGGACCGTCTTCAACGATGTGGCCGGAAAGGTCGAGGCATCGCGCCACGCCCAGATCATCAGCACCGTCTACGTCATCACCTACCTCGGCAGCGCCCTGCCCGTCATCGGGCTGGGGCTCGCGGCCGGGGTTGTTGGCCTGCAGACGGCGGTTGCCGGCTTCGTCGTGCTGTGTTCAATCGCGGCGCTCACCCTCGCCGTCATTACGCTGCGCGGGGCATTGCGCCGCGCCTGACGGAGCGGCTGCGCGCCTGACGGACCCGGCTGCGCGCCTGACGGAGCGGCTGCGCGCCCGGCCGACCCGGCCCCGTGCCGGAGGAGCCGCGGTGACCCTCTGCCTAATCGGGCAGCGGGCCCTGGTTGCCCTGGATGTGGTCGAAAACGAGGGTCGTCTCGGTATGGCCCACGACCGGATCGGTGGCCAGATTATCCAGCACCCAGTCGCGGAGGTCCTCGGTGGTGGCGACGGCGATGTGCAGCAGATAGTCCACTGAACCCGAGGTGTGGAAGGTCGAGAGGACGGCCGGGAGTTTCGGGACCCTCGCCGTAAAGCGGTCGATCTGCTCGCGGTCGTGGGCGCGCAGCCTGACGGCGATGAGGGCCTGCACGGAGCGGCCGATCGCGGACAGGCTCAGCTTCGCCTCGAAGCCCTGGATGATCCCGCGGTCCGAAAGCGCCCGGGTGCGCATCAGGGCCGTGGACGGCGCGATGCCGACCAGCTCGGCCAGCTGCTTGTTGGAGATCCGGGCATCGGCGACCAGTGCGGCGAGCAGGCGCTCGTCGATGGCGTCCAGCGGCTCGCCGGCACCGGCTCCCGGCCGAAGATTCTTCGCACTGCTGCTCACGGGTCCTCCTTGAAGTGTTGTCAGTTCATCATAAACGGCGCATTCCGGCATTTCCATTCGCAGGCTCTACAAAACCCCGAATTATTGCCAGATACTTGCGGAATTCAACGGTGAATATTCATAAGGAGCAAGGTGCTTTCTCAAGACTCGCTGGCTGTCCACGCCGGCCGGAACGGCCTCACTGAACTGGGTGTGCACGCAGTACCGATCGATCTCTCCACCACTGCACCGCTTCCCTCCGTGCACGACGGCGGTCTCGCCTATGAGCACATGGCCACAGGCGGTATCCACGTGGAGGGCCAGAGCACCGTCTACCAGCGGCTCTGGAATCCCACCGTGGCGCGGTTCGAGGAGGGCGTCGCCGTCCTCGAGGACACCCCGGAGGCTGTCGCGTTCGCCACCGGCATGGCGGCGCTCACCGCTGTGCTGCTCGCCGTCGTCGCCACCGGAAAGAAGCACGTGGTCGCGGTGCGCCCGTTGTACGGCGGAAGTGACTACCTGCTTGCCTCGGGGGTGCTCGGCAACGACGTCACGTTCACCACCCCGGAGGGTGTGCACGCGGCGCTCCGGCCCGACACCGGCCTGGTGGTCCTCGAGACGCCGGCCAATCCGAGCCTGGAGCTCGTCGATATCGCCCGCGTGGCTGCGGCAGCCGACGGTGTCCCGCTTCTGGTCGACAACACCTTCGCCAGCCCGATCCTCCAGCGCCCCTTTCGGCACGGTGCCGCGATGGTGCTGCACAGCGCCACCAAGTTCCTCGGCGGACACGGCGATGCCATGGGCGGCGTCGTGGCCGCGGCTCCCGAGTGGACCACGAGGCTGCGCCAGATCCGCGCTGTCACCGGCGGCATCCTCACCCCCTGGCCCGCGTACCTGCTGCACCGCGGCCTGGCCACACTGCCGGTCCGGGTGCGCGCCCAGCAGGCCAGCGCACAGAAGGTCGCCGCCGCCCTGGCCGGGCACGGGCTCGTTCGCCGTGTCTTCTATCCGGGGCTGCCGGAGTGCGATCCGCACGGGCTGATCGGGACGCAAATGGCCGGTCCCGGTTCGCTGATCGCCTTTGAGGTGGCCACCGCGGAGCACGCCGAACGGATTCCCTCCGCCGTCAACATGATCACGCATGCGGTCTCGCTCGGCGGCATCGACACCCTGATCCAGCACCCGGCAGGGCTGACCCATCGGCCGGTTGCCGCCGACGCCAAGCCGCATGCCGGCCTGCTGAGGGTGTCGGTGGGCCTGGAGGACCCGTCCGACGTCGTGGCCGACCTTGTGCAGGCCATCGAAGCTACCCGCTAGCGGCCGGCCGGGCGGGATGCACGACGGCGGTGATCACCGCCGTCGTGCAGGCAAGTCCGATCACGGTCAGGGCCAGGGCCGTCCAGCCAAGTGACTGGAAGACCAGGCCGCCGGCCCAGCCGATGACGCTGGAGCCGAGGTAGTAGGCGAGGTTGTAGAGCGAGGCCGCCTGGGCCCGGCCGGTCGTGGCGATCACGCCGGTCCAGCCGGCGCCGACACTGTGTGCCGCGAAAAAGCCCGCGGTGAACAGCAGGAGGCCCGCCATGATAAGCGCCAGCAGTTGCGTCAGCGTCAGGGCCAGGCCCGCCACCATCAGCGCCGTCCCTGCGATCAGCACGGTGCGCCGCCCGAACCGCTCCGTCAGTCCGCCGGCCCAGCGCGAGGACACCGTGCCGGAGAGGTAGGCCAGGAAGATCAGGCTGATGATGGTGGCCGGCAGGCTGAAAGGTTCACCGGAAAGCCGGAAGCCCAGGTAGTTGTAAACGGCCACAAAGCCGCCCATCAGCAGGAACGCCTGGACGTAGAGTGCCAGCAGCCGCGGATTCCGCCCGTGGCCCGCCAGCGTCCGGAGCGCCCCGCGGAAGCCGCTGGCAGCCGCGGCCGTGAAGCCCCGGGCCTGCGGCACCAGGGCGACGAACAGAACCGCTGCCACAGCGGCGAGGATCGAGACGGCCAGGGCCGCGGCCCGCCATCCCCACAGTTCGCCCACAAAGCCGGCCAGCAGCCGGCCGGCGAGGCCACCCAGGGTGGTGCCGGCGACGTAGGTTCCGGCCGCCATCGCGGCATGGGCCTTGTTGACCTCCTCATTGAGGTACGCAATGGCGATGGCGGGGATGCCGCCCAGGGCTGCGCCTTCGAGCATCCGCAGGCCCAGGAGCATCGGGAAGCTGGAGGCGAGCGGGACCAGCAGGCCCAGGACTGTTGCGGCGGAAATGCCCCACATCATGGCCCGGACCCGGCCGATCCGGTCGGCCAGGAAGGACCAGGGAAGCACCGTCACGGCCAGCCCCACGGTGGCCAGCGAGATGGTAAGTGCCGCCTCGGCCGCCGTCACCCGCAGCTCCGCTGCCATCATCGGCAGCACCGCCTGGGTGGAGTACAGCTGGGCAAAGGTGGCGACGCCGGCGAAGGCCAGCCCTGCGAGGATTTTCCGGTAGGCCGTGGACCCCTTCGGATGCCCCGGCCACACGGGAGGTCCGGCCACGGCGTCCGGCCCGGGCCCGGGCCCGGGCCCGGGCGCAGGTGCTGTGCCGGGCTCGGCAGCGGGACGGCGGAGCAGAGACAGTAGTGGCATCTCCCCAGACTAGGCTCAGTCAAGGAATGCTTCCAATGCATGATTCACATAGAATCTATGGCAAATGCGGAACGATGAGAGGGGTTTGCCGTGGACGTGGAGCACAGGCAACTGGTACAACTGCTTCCGCTGCTGCCCCTGCTGGCCGAGCTCGGGCGCACCCAGCACATCACGGAGACCGCCGAAGTCCTGGGGCTGCCGCAGTCGACGGTCAGCCGGGGAATCGCAAGGGCCAGCCGCATCATCGGGACGGAACTGCTGATCCGCGAGGGCCGCGGCGTAAGGCTGACTCCCGCGGCCAAGGCGCTCCTGCCCCACATCGAGGCCGCGCTGGGGGAGTTCCAGAGCGGGCTGGACCTGGTCCGGCACGAATCGGAGGTGGTGCGCGGCCGGATCGCGGTGTCCTTCCAGCACACCTTCGGCGAGGCGATGCTGCCGCTGCTGATCAGCGCCTTCCGCAGCCGGCATCCCCAGCCGGCCTTCGACCTCAGCCAGGGCGCGCGGGACGGCTGCCTGGCGGAACTTGCCGCCGGCGACGCGGACCTGGCCCTGACCGCCCCGATCGCGGCGCCGAGCCGGCTGATCTCCTCGGCCGCCCTGTACCGGGAACCGCTGCGGCTGGTCGTCCACCACCGGCACCCGCTCGCCAAGCGCCGCCGCGCCCGCCTGACGGAGATCCGGCATGACCCGTTCGTGGCGATGGGTGCAGGCTACGGCATGCGCTCACTGACGGATGCACTGTTCCGGGAGGCGGGCTTCCGGCCCCGCATCGCTTTCGAAAGCCAGGACTCGCACACGGCCAGGGGGCTCGTCTCGGCAGGACTCGGGGTGAGTATCCTCCCGCCCGGTGAGCTGGCCCCGGGCCACCACACCCCGGCGCAGTCCGGGGACCTCGGCTGGGTGGAGCTCGCCCTGGATTCGGGCCTTGCCTTCCGGGAAATCGGCCTGGCATGGCGCGAACGGCGCGGGGGACCCGACGCCGAGCCGGACCCGGTGCGGCTGTTCCGGGAGCTGGTCCTCAGCGAGGGCCCGGCCCTTCTGGCAGGCTTCGTCCGCGGCCGCTCCGGCACCTGAGCCAGCCGCTCCGGTTCGAGACACGGGCAGGGATAACAAAATCCATGACGGACCCTTCCCCGCCCCGCGCGCCGGCCGCGGGCGACAGCAAACCTGTGGCACAAGAGTCTGGCACGCAGGGAGTTTCCCGCGATTTCGGGCTGTTCCGGCGATTTCGAGAGGGCAGCTCGG
>NZ_MQTS01000241.1:35465-36196 GCF_020532825.1 Arthrobacter sp. SO3 | reverse complement strand
GCGGCGGGCCGTCAGCCCTGCAAGCCTTCAGCCCAGCAAGCCTTCAGCCCAGCAGCCCCGCCATAACGTCCGCCACGGAACCGGTCCGCGCCTGCTGCCAGCCCGTCCCGGCCCAGAGGTTCAGTCGCTCCGCATCCCCGGCGGCCGCCGCAGCCGCCCGCAGCGGAGCAGTGAGGTGGTGTACGGCGGGATAGGCCTCCGGGGCGTCGGGGTGGTCCCGGACGAACTCATTGACCAGCGCCCGGGCCGGCCGCCCGGTGAAAGCCCTCGTCAGCAGGGTCTGCGTGCAGCGCGGGCTGGCGAGGGCGTCCTTATGCAGCTGCCGGGCGCCGCTCTCGTCCGTGCGGAGGAACGCGGTGCCCAGCTGGGCCGCCTCTGCCCCCGCGGCCAGCACGTCGTCCAGCCCCGCCCGGTCCATCACGCCGCCGGCAGCAACAAGCGGGAGCCCGACGGCGGACCGCACCCGGGCGAGCAGCTCCGCCGTCGTGCCGGGCCGGCCCGTATCGTGCCCGGCACCCGGGGAGGCCTCCTGGCCTGCGGGGCGCGGCTGGAAGGCCGCGCTGTGGCCGCCGGCGCTCGCATGCTGGACCACCAGCGCGTCCACGCCCTGCCCGGCCGCCTCGAGCGCCTCGGCAACCGTGGTGACGGTGGCCAGCACCGCGGAACCAGCCCGCTGGAACGCACGCACAACATCGGCACCCGGCAGCCCGAAAGCGAAACTGACCAGTTCC
>NZ_MQTS01000241.1:0-35436 GCF_020532825.1 Arthrobacter sp. SO3 | reverse complement strand
GGTCGTCGTCGTCGAGCCGTAGCGGCGGGATCTCCACGCCGTACCGCCGGGCATCCGCCCGCAGCTGGCCGCGGTAGTCCTCAAGCTGCGCCTGCACGGCCTCCGACGGCGGCAACCGGGCGGGATCGGGGACGAACACATTCACACCGAACCGCACCCCCAGGGCCCGGGCGCCGCCGATCTCTGTCTGCATGGCCTCGACGCTTTTGTATCCTGCGGCGAGGAAGCCCAGGCCTCCGGCGTCATGCACGGCCTTCACGAAGCCGGGCGTCGACGTCCCGCCGGCCATGGGGGCCGCGATGATGCGCGTGCCGAAGAGGGTATGCGGCATGGGTCACTCCTGGAGACGATTCAGTAGGCTGGTCTGGTGACCCATTCTGACATCCCGCCGGCGGCGGCCTCCGACCTTCCTCCCACCACTGCAGCCGGTGCTGTGATCGGTCTCGACATCGGGGGGACCAAAACCCGCGGAGTCCGCTTCGAGGACGGCCGGGCCACGGCCGACCAGTCGGTCGGCAGCTCGAACGTGCAGAACGTCAGCCGCGAGGAAGCGGCCCGGCATCTCGCGGAACTCTTTGCCCTGATCGGCGGCGGAACCGTGGCCCAGGTCTACGCGGGAGCCGGCGGCATCGATACCGACGCCGACGCCGCGGCGCTCGCCGCGCTGATCGCCCCGCATGTGCCGGGCGCCCGGATCACTGTGGTCCACGATTCGAGGCTGCTGCTGGCGGCCGGCGGAGCGAGCACCGGCGTTGCCGTTATCGGCGGCACGGGCTCGGCAGCCTGGGGCAGGAACAGCAGGGGCGGCGAAGCGCGCGCGGGCGGCTGGGGTTACCTGCTGGGCGATGAGGGCAGCGGGTACTGGCTGGGCCGCGAGGCGGTCCGCCACAGCCTCCGCCGGATGAACCAGGGCTTGGCACCGGACGAACTGACCACGGCACTGCTGGCCTCGTGCGGTGTGGACGACCCCAACAAGCTGATCGCGCTCTTCCATTCGGTGGACACCGGACGCCGGTACTGGGCCGAGCGGGCCCGGCTCGTGGTCGAGGCTGCCGCAGCCGGTCACGCCGCCAGCCAGGAACTCGTGGACCAAGCCGGACAGGATCTGGCAGCCCTGGCGCTGCAGACTGTCCGCCAGCTCGGCATCGACGGCCCGGTGATCCTGGGCGGCGGGCTGGGCATGAACGTCCCCCGCCTGCAGGGATCCTTCCGGTCCACCCTGGCCGCCGGAGGGGTCACCGATGTCCGCGTCCTGGAGCAGGACCCCGTGTTTGGTGTGCTCCAGCTCGTGGCTGAACAGGGCTGAACAGGGCTGAACAGGGCTGAACCGGCCCGGCCGGGCCACCACGCTGTCCGGCCACTAGGCTGGAGGGATGAGCCTGAACTTCGACACCCGTCCCGCTGCCTACGCGGTCATCATCCGCGATGGCGCCATCTTGCTGGCGTACTGGAAGCAGGGCGGCAAGGAAGGCTGGACCCTGCCGGGCGGCGGCCTGGACCTGGGTGAGCACCCCGTCGACGGCTGCCGCCGGGAGATCCATGAGGAAACCGGCTACCACGCGGAGGTCGGCGCCATGCTCGGGATCGACGTCGGGCACTGGCCTGCGGAGATCCGGATCGACGGCGGTGAACGCGATTTTCAATCCCTCCGGCTCATCTACGAAGCGAGGATCACCGGCGGTGAGCTGCGGCACGAGGTGAACGGCAGCACCACGCACGCGGCCTGGATCCCGCTCGGGGACGTCGCAGGGCTGAACAAAGTCTCGCTCGTCGACGCGGCACTCCGGCTTTACCGCGAGCGGCCGCTGGACGGCAAACTCTCCTGACGGCAAACTCTTCGGACAGCAAACTCTTCCCGACAGCAAACTTTGCGGACGAATTCCTAGCCAGGGCCGTCGGGTCCGGTTTATTCTAGAGAAGCCGCCGGGACGTCCCGGCAGAACCGGCACCCCGGCATCAGCGGGTACAGCAACCGGCAGGTCAGACGAGAACGGGGAGGTGGAGACGATGACTGCGGAATTCCTGTGCGCACAGCGCGCCATTATCAGCCAAGTCCTTATTCCTGCCCCGGCCAACCGCACCCACTAGCCTTTTAGCTGCCGGCTTCCACCTGCAGCGCGGAACACCCTCCGGGGCCCCATCAAAGGGTTTCCAGTGACTGCTTCTTTTGCACGTCCGGGCGCGTCCGGCGCCACACACACCATCACCACCAACATTCCCGCGGGTCCGGCGGACTACGGCTTCACCGCCGCCGTGGCCGAGCGCTTCGCGGCCCACCCTGCGCCGGGCGGCACCGGCGCGGGCCGGGTCATCCGCGTGGACCGCAACCTGGTTCTTGTCGCCACGCACGACACGACCCTCCATCTGCCCTACCCCGCCACCGGGGAGCTGCCCGCCACAGGGGACTGGGTCTGGCTGGGATCCAGCACCGCGGGGGAGCCCGCCCTCACCGGGATTCTCCCGCGGCACTCGGAACTGAGCCGCAAACGCGCCTTTGAAGCCTCATCGGAGTCGCAGGTCCTCGGCGCCAACATGGACATCGTCGGCGTCGTGGTACCCGTGGACCGGCCGCTCACCCACAACCGGCTCGAACGCACCCTCGTCGCGGCCTGGGATTCGGGAGCCACCCCGCTCGTCATCATCACCAAGGCGGACCTTGCCGACCTGGCGGACGACGTCGTCGGCTCGGTGATCCACCAGGCTGCCGGCGTCGCGGTGGTCACCACCTCCGCGGAACACGGCGACGGCCTCGACGAACTACTGGGCCACCTGCCGCCTGGCGGAACCCTCGTGCTGCTGGGCCCGTCAGGGGCCGGCAAATCCACCCTCATCAACGCCCTCGTCGGCGCCGAAGTCCAGGGCACCGGGGCAGTCCGCGCCGGTGACGGCAAAGGCAAGCACACCACCACCTCCCGCGAACTCGTGCCGCTGCCCGGCGGCGCCGTTCTGATGGATACGCCCGGGGTGCGCGGCTTCGGGCTGTTTGACGCCGAGGGCGGAATGGCGGAGATGTTCGGCGATCTTGAGGAGCTCTTCGGACAGTGCCGGTTCTCCGACTGCGCCCACGGCCGGGAGCCCGGCTGTGCCGTGCAGTCCGCGCTCGCGGACGGATCCCTCGATGGCCGGCGCTGGTCGAGCTACCTGAAACTCCAGCGCGAACTCGCAGCCGTGGCCCGGCGGCACGATGCTGCCGCCAGCCGCGCCTACGCAAGGCAATGGCAACAGACGATATCAGCTGCCGGCAAGAGCCAGCGCTCGGCAGAGAAGGACCGCCACGAGAAAGATGAAAGGAACGGTTCAAAGGGTGCCCGCAACGGCCGGGGCGGGCACTCCGGGGGCGCCCGGCGGACACGCTGACCGGTCCAAGCCCCCAGAAGCAACGCGGGGTCACTTCGCGCCCATCAGAGGCCCCCGGATGGGCGCGAAGTGACCCCGCGTTGCCTGGCTGGCACCGCCGCAGGGAAGCGGGAGGGGCCGCGGCGGAAAAACTTTTCCGGTCCGGCACCCATCCAAAGCCGCCGGGCCTACGAATTGCTACGTCAGCCACAGTGCCCTTGGCGATATCCCTGACTTTGTCAGTCGCGCTGGCTAGGCTGGGTCCTACCTTCTTTACAGCCAAAAATCAGCGTGTCTATGATCAGTTGGCTGGACCGTCCGATGTTGCCGCCAACAGTTAGGTAAGCCCGGAAATGGCTGAAGCCATGATCGAGTTCCAGAGCGTCACTAAGCAGTACCAGAGCGGGCAGGCCGCTGTGGATGACCTGACCATGTCCATCGACAAAGGCGCCATCACGGTTTTCGTCGGTCCCTCCGGCTGCGGCAAGACCACCTCGCTGCGGATGATCAACCGCATGGTCGAGCCGACCTCCGGGACCATCACGGTGGGCGGTGAGGATGTCACCTCCGTGCCGGCCGCGAAGCTGCGCCGTTCCATGGGTTACGTGATGCAGTCCTCCGGGCTGATGCCGCACCGTTCCGTGCTGGACAACATTGCCACCGTGCCGCGGCTCAACGGTGTGTCCAAGGCCGAAGCGCGGAAGCGCGCGCAGGAGCTGCTCGACGTCGTCGGGCTGGCCCCGGCGCTGGGCAAACGGTACCCATCGCAGCTGTCCGGCGGGCAGCAGCAGCGCGTGGGGGTGGCGCGGGCGCTCGCCGCCGACCCTCCCGTGCTGCTCATGGATGAGCCCTTCAGCGCCGTGGACCCGGTGGTCCGCGACGAACTCCAGCAGGAACTCCTCCGGCTCCAGCGCGACCTGGCCAAGACCATCGTCTTCGTCACCCACGACATTGACGAGGCCACCGTCCTCGGGGACAAGGTGGCGGTGTTCGGCCTCGGCGGCAAACTGGCGCAGTACGCCACCCCGGAGGAAATACTGCGCGCCCCGGCCAGTGACTTCGTGGCGTCCTTCGTGGGCCGGGACCGCGGCTTCCGGCACCTGGGCTTCAGCCCGTCCGACGGCGTCACCGTGCACCCGGCCACAACGATCACCAGGGCGGAACTCACGCTGGACGGCAGCGCCTCGGGCGAGTGGCAACTGGTGGTCGATGATGACCTGCGCCCGCTCGGCTGGTCGGGCCCGGGCAGGGGCCCGGCGACGGTTCCCGGCGGATCCCTGTTCCGGAAGGGCGACACGCTCCGCCGCGCCCTCGATGCGGCCCTGTCCTCGCCCTCGGGTCTCGGCGTCGCCGTGGACGCCGACGGCCGGGTCGCCGGCGTGATCGCAGCCGAAGAGGTCCTCGCCGTGATCGAAGCGGACCGGCACGTCCGCCAGGGCGCGCTCTGATGGAGTGGTTCCTGGCCAACAGCGCGCAGGTCTTGAGCCTCGCCGGCCAGCACCTCGTCCTCGCCATCCTGCCGATGATCTTCGGGGTGCTGATCGCGGTCCCGCTGGCCCAGCTGGCCCGGCAGAACCGCGGGCTCCGGTCCGTGGTCCTGACCGGATCCTCGCTGCTCTACACGATCCCTTCCCTGGCCCTCTTCATCATCCTGCCCACCATCCTGGGCACCCGGATCCTGGATCCCGTCAACGTCGTAGTGGCGCTGACGATCTACGCCGTCGCCCTCCTGGTGCGCGCCACCCTGGACGCCTTTGACTCGGTGGACGAAGACCTCCGCCAGGCCGCCGCCGCCATGGGGTTCAAACCGTTTGCCCGCTTCCTGCAGATCGATCTGCCGCTGTCCCTCCCGGTGCTTTTCGCCGGACTGCGCGTCGTCTCAGTCAGCAACATCTCGCTGGTCAGCGTCGCGGCCCTGCTTGGCATCGGCAACCTCGGGATGCTGTTCACCTCCGGCCTGCAGCGCGATTTCGTCACCGAAGTGGTGGTGGGCATCATCGCCATCCTCATCCTGGCCCTGCTGATGGACGCCGTCCTCGTTGTACTCGAGCGGCTGCTGACGCCCTGGACCCGCGCCGCGGCCAACAGCGGCGCGGACGCCGACGCCGGCCAGGACAAGACGGGCCCCGCTGCCGCGGCGCTGCGGCTTTCCGATGCGCAGACTGCCGGCGGTGCTTCATGAGCAACGTCGTCACGGACACCTTCGCCTGGCTCGGCGATCCGGAGAACTGGGCCGGCAGCGCCGGAATCCCGGCCCGGCTGGCCGAGCACCTGCTCTACACGGGCCTGGTCATGCTGATCGCCACCGCCATCGCCGTCCCCATCGGCCTGTACGTGGGGCATACCGGCCGCGGGCGGGTTGCCGCCGTGGCCGTCGCCGGCGCCCTCCGTGCGCTGCCGACCCTCGGCCTGCTCACACTCTTTGTCCTGCTCGCCGGCATCGGGCTGATGCCGCCGATCTGGGCCCTCGTGATCCTGACCGTCCCGCCGCTGCTAGCCGGCACCTACGCCGGCATCGCCAGCGTGGACCGGAACGTCGTCGACGCCGCACGGGCCATGGGCATGACGGAGCTTCAGGTGCTCTTCCGCGCCGAATTCCCGAACGCGCTGCCCGTGATGTTCGGCGGGTTCCGGACCGGGGTGCTGCAGGCCATCGCCACGGTCTCGGTGGTGGCCTACATCAACCTCGGCGGCCTGGGACGGTACCTGTTCGACGGGCTCGTGCTCTCCGACTTCCCCCAGATGCTGGGCGGGTCCCTGCTCATCGCCGGACTGGCCATCGCCGTCGACCTCGTCCTTGCCCTCATCCAGAGGCTGTTCCTGTCCCAGGGAGCCTCTTCCCAGCCAAACCGGAGCCATCAGGCTGCGGTTGATCTCACAGACCCTGTAACCGCGGGGACTGTTGTTCAAGGAGGTACGTCATGAAGGAAATCCGCCAACGAGCACTCGGCAGGCGCGCATTCGGCGGCCTGGCCGCCGGCGTCGGCCTGGCCATGGCACTGTCAGCCTGCGCAGGCTCTTCCAATCCGCTGTCCTCAGCCCCCGCCACGGGCGGGGCCGCGTCCGGTTCGGGCTCGGCCCTCGTGATCGGTTCCGCCGATTTCCCCGAGAGCCAGATCATCGCGGAGGTCTACGCCGGGGCACTGAACGGAGCAGGCGTCACGGCGAGCACCAAGCCGAACATCGGTTCCCGCGAGGTCTACTTCAAGGCCGTCCAGGACGGATCGGTGGACGTCATCCCGGACTACAGCGGCAACCTGCTGCTGCACGTCAGCAAGGACGCCACGGAGGTCTCGGCCGAGGACATCTACAAGGCCCTGCCGGGCAAACTCCCCGAGGGACTTGCCGTCCTGGAGCCCTCCAAGGCCGAGGACAAGGACGCGATGGTGGTCACGAAAGCCACCGCGGAGAAGTACCAGTTGAAGTCGATCGAGGACCTCGCCAAGGTCTGCAGCGAAATCGTGGTGGGCGCCCCGGCGACCTTCGCGGAACGCGCCTACGGGCTCCCCGGCCTGGCAAAGAACTACAACTGCGTGCCCAAGAAGCTGGAGCCGTTCAGCGACGGCGGCGGGGCGGTCACGCTCAAGGCCCTGCTCTCTGACCAGGTCCAGGTGGCCGACATCTACACCACCACGCCGTCCATCGCGGACAACGACCTTGTGGTGCTGGATGACCCGAAGAACAACTTCATCGCCCAGCAGGTCCTGCCGCTGTACAGCAAGGCCAAGATGACCGACAAGGCGAAGGAAACCCTGAACGCCGTGTCCAAGGTCCTCACCACCGAGGATCTGATCAACCTCAACCGCGCAGTCAGCGGCAGCCAGAAGCAGAATCCCAAGGACGCTGCGGCCGCATGGCTCAAGGACAAGGGACTGGTCAAGTAACAGGCGCTCCCGGACCTCTTTGACGGACGACGGCGGCTGCCGGTCCTCTCCCGGTTGACGGGGGGGAGCCGGCTGCCGCCGTCGCCGTTTTGTGCCTGTGACGGCGGGACACCCCTGTGAGACAGATCTCGCCGGAAGTACATCCGCCATATGGCATATTTGATGAATGGCAGAATTCAAGCAGTCCACCAAGCTTCATAATGTCCTTTACGACATCCGTGGACCGATCCTTCAGGCCGCCCAGCAGATGGAGGCAGAGGGTCACCGCATCCTCAAACTGAACATCGGAAACCCGGCCCCGTTCGGATTCGAAGCGCCGGACGCGATCCTGGTGGACATGATCCGCCACCTGCCGCATGCCCAGGGCTACAGCGATTCCCGCGGCATCTTTTCCGCCCGCACCGCCGTCTCGCAGTACTACCAGACCCGCGGTATCCAGAACATCCACGTCGATGACATCTATCTGGGCAACGGCGTCAGCGAACTCATCACGATGTCCCTGATGGCGCTGCTCGACGACGGCGACGAGGTCCTGATCCCCACCCCGGACTACCCGCTCTGGACCGCCTCCGTTGCCCTGGCCAGCGGCCGGCCCGTGCACTACCTCTGCGACGAGGACTCCGGCTGGCAGCCGGACCTGGCGGACCTGGAAGCCAAGATCACCCCGCGGACCAAGGGGATCGTGGTGATCAACCCCAACAACCCCACCGGTGCCGTCTATCCCGAGGACACCCTCAAGAAGATCGTCGCGCTGGCCGAAAAGCACGGCCTGGTCCTGTTCGCCGACGAGATCTACGAAAAGATCCTGTACGAGGACGCCGTCCACGTGAACATGGCCAGCCTCACCGGCGACGACGTCCTGTGCCTGACGTTCAGCGGTCTGTCCAAGGCCTACCGCGTCTGCGGCTACCGCGCCGGCTGGATGGCCATTTCCGGGCCGAAGAAGGACGCCGCGGACTACCTCGAGGGCATCAACCTGCTCGCGAACATGCGCCTGTGCGCGAACGTCCCGGCCCAGCACGCGATCCAGACGGCGCTGGGCGGGTACCAGAGCATCAACGACCTGATCCTGCCGGGCGGGCGCCTGCTGGAGCAGCGCAACAAGGCCTACGACATGCTCAACGCCATTCCCGGGGTCAGCACGCAACAGGCCCGCGGCGCCATGTACCTGTTCCCGAAGCTCGATCCCGAGGTTTACCGCATCCGCGACGACGAGAAGTTCGTCCTGGACCTACTGCGCCAGCAGAAGATCCTCGTCTCCCATGGCCGGGCCTTCAACTGGGTCCGCCCGGACCACTTCCGGATGGTCACCTTGCCGCTCGTGAAGGACCTTGAAGAGGCCATCAACCGCATGGCGGACTTCCTGAGCCGGTACAAGGGGAACTAGCCTAGGCTGAGCAGCGCGGCGCGGGCGGTTGTCCGGCGGTCCGAACGGAGGCTGCCCGAACCGGAAAGAGGCTTGTGATGGCGGACGTCGTGAGATTCAAGGACCACCCTTCTGACACCCTGAAAGTGGGCAAAGGCTTCAGCCTGAAGAACACTGACCCGGACTCCACCCCGGGCTACCCGGGGGACAAGAACGACGGCGAGGTGCTGCTCGCCGACCTGGATGACAACCTCGCCCTGCTCCAGGAGCAGCTTTTCGCCGAATCTCGCTTCGGCGGCACCAAGCGCATCCTGCTGATCCTCCAGGCCATGGACACCGCCGGCAAAGGCGGGATCGTCACGCACGTCATGGGCGCCATGAACCCGCACGGCGTCCAGATGAAATCTTTCAAGGCGCCCACCCCGGAAGAGCAGTCCTACGACTTCCTGTGGCGGATCGAGAAGGAAGTGCCGGCTGCCGGGATGGTGAGCGTCTTTGACCGGTCCCATTATGAGGACGTCCTGATCCACCGCGTCCACCGCTGGGCCGATCCGAAGGAACTCGAGCGCCGGTACAACGCGATCAACGAATTCGAGGCCAGGCAGACGTCCGCCGGCACCAAGATCGTCAAGGTTATGCTCCATATCAGCCGGGACGAGCAGAAGCAGCGGCTGCTCGCGCGGCTGGATGAGCCTGCGAAGCTCTGGAAATACAGCAGCAACGACCTGAAGGAACGCGCGTTCTGGAGCGACTACATGGACGCCTACCAGAAGGCATTCGAGAAGACAGGGACCGAGCTCGCCCCGTGGCACGTCGTCCCGGCCAACAAGAAGTGGTACGCCCGGATCGCCGTCCAGCAGCTGCTGCTCGACGCGCTGGAAGGTCTCAAGCTGCGGTGGCCGGTTCCGGACCTTGACGTCGCGTTGGAACGGGAACTGGTCGAGCGCTCCTGACCGGCGGCCGCCGGGCTGCGGCTAGCTGTCCTGTGCGGGCTGGTCGCGGGCCGCGGCCAGCCGTTTGCGGGCGCCCTCCAGCCACTGTTCGCAGCGCTTGGCCAGAGCCTCGCCGCGTTCCCAGAGCGAGAGGGACTCCTCGAGGCTTGCCCCGCCGGCTTCGAGCCGGCTGACGACGCCGACGAGCTGCTCGCGGGCCTCCTCGTAGCTCAGACCCTCGATGTCGGCGTTGGGCTGCGTTTCTGCTGCCATGGCGTGCTGCTCCTTGCTGTGTCCCGCAGGACGGGTCGATCGGGTGGATTGGTCTATCAGTCTTCGGCGGGTTCCTGGCCGCCGGTCGACTCCGCGGTGAACCGGCCCCCAGCCACGCGCACCGTCAGCGGAGTCCCCGACGGTGCCTGGTCAGGGTGCCGGACCACGTCCCGGCGGGTGCCGGGTTCCTGGCCGCCGTCGGCGAGCTGCACCACGGCGTACCCCCGGTCGAGGGTCTTCTGCGGCGAGAGGGCGCGGACCTGGGCCTTGAGGTGCACCAGCTGGTCCGCGGCCCGGACGACGGCGGTGGTGACGGCCGACTGGGAGCGGCCCTTGAGCCGTTCAATATCGTCGTGCCGGATGCTGACCATAACCTCGGGGGAGGCCAGTACCGGGCGGGAGCGAAGCGAGGCCAGCCGGTCCGTTTCACGTTCCACCAGCCGGGTGGCACCGCGCCGGAGCTGGTCCCGGGCCTGACGCACGCGGGCGAGCTCCTCCACAACGTCCGGGACGATCCGCTTGGCAGCGTCGGTGGGCGTGGAGGCGCGCAGGTCCGCGACATCGTCCAGGATCGGCCGGTCCGCCTCGTGGCCGATCGCACTCACCACCGGGGTGGACGCGCCGGACACCGCCCGGATGAGTTCCTCATTGCTGAAGGGCAGCAGATCCTCGAGGGCTCCGCCGCCGCGGGCGATGACGATCACGTCCACCTCGGGGTGCGCATCCAGTTCGCGCAGCGCCGCGATGATCTGCGCGACGGCGGTGTTGCCCTGGACGGCCACCTCACGGACTTCGAATTCGACGGCGGGCCAGCGCAGGGCGGCGTTGCGCAGCACGTCCTTCTTGGCGTCAGAGTCGCGGCCGGTGATCAGGCCGATCCGGTGGGGGAGCAGGGGCAGGGGCTTCTTGCGGGTGTCGGAGAACAGCCCTTCAGCGGCCAGGGCGTGGCGCAGCCGCTCGATCCTGGCGAGCAGATCCCCTAGCCCCACCGGCCGGATGTCCTTCACGGACATGCTCAGCCGGCCCGTCTTGAGCCAGAACTCCGCCTTGAGCAGGGCCACGACCCGGGAGCCGCGTTCGAGCGGGATGTCCTGCCGGTCCAGCACCTTGGTCCAGACGGAGGCGGGGAGGGAAATCTCAGCGTCGATGTCCCGCAGCGTCAGGTAGGCGTTGGTCCCGCGCCGGTTCAGCTCGATGACCTGTCCCTCGACCCACGCGGACGGGGCACGGTCGATGTGCATCTTGAGTTTCTGGGACAGCAGCTGCAGCGGCCAGGGGTTTTCCGGGCTGGTTTCCGCAGCCGTGCCCGGAACGGTCGTGGCTGCCGCGACGTCTTCAGACATGCCGGTACCCCTGGGCGGAGATGGCCTTGTACATACGGGTGGGTGTCCTTTGCCGGGGCGGTGCTGTCCGCAGGCAAACCCCCGGCGATTGCGCGTCAGGAAGGGCCACCGGCAGACAACTCGAACTTGTCGGTTTCAACTCTATCCATAGCTCTATCACCGGGGACCGACTTTATCGTTCCGCACGCCGCCCCCGTAGGATGGCACTACCCACCAACCAACGAGGAATTCTTGTGCGCACTTTTGTCTCGGCCGTAGCAGTACTCATTGGGCTTGTCCTGGCGGCGGTTGCCGTTCCGGCCATGTGGGTGGACCGGAACATCGTCCAGGAGGACGGCTTCGTGGCGTTCACCGCCCCGCTGGGCAAAGACCCGGTGTTTCAGCAGCGGCTGGCCTCGGCCGCCGTTGGCAGTCTCGGCGCGGAGCGGATCCCCGAAGCGCTCAGTGGCCTGGTCACGCCAATCCTGGAGAGCGCGGCCCAGTCCCTGACGAGCATGCCCGGCTACCCGGATGCCTGGACCGAAACCCTGCGCAGGAGCCACCGGCTGAATTTCGCCGACCCCACGACACTGCCGGCCGGGGCCGGCGCTGCCACCTCGCTGACCCTGGACCTTGCGCCCCTCGTCGGCCTGGTGGCGAAGCAGGTGGCGGACGCGACCACCCTGCCGCTGGAGGCCCCCGAGCAGCTGCTGATCACGATCGGTCAGCCCGAGCACCGGCAGATCCTTGAGCGGATATCTGCCTACGCACCGATGGGCTACGCCGCGGCCGTGGGCGCGCTCATCGCCTTCGCCCTCGCCTTCGTCGCCGCCCGGCGGCGCTGGACTGTCCTGGCCGGTATCGGAATCGGAGCCCTTGTGCTGGCCGGTGCCTGGACACTGGCCGCCGGCGCCGTCGGGGGTGCGGTGGCGCGAACCAGCAGCGGGAACGAAGTCGCGGAGATCTTCAAGAGCGAGTTCGTCTCGGCCGCCAGCTCGAGTTTCGCCCAGTGGACAACCGTGGCCGCCGTGGCCGGCGGCGTCCTGCTTGCCGCCGGACTCGTCCTGCGCTTCGCCGTCGGGCGCCGCCGCGCCTGACCGCCCGGCCGGCCGGGCCACAACGGCGCCCGGCCCAACACCGGTAGCATTGGGGGATGACCTCCACCGCTGTATCCATTCCGATGCCAACCGTTCCGCGCCGGCGGCGTACGCCGGAGGACGTGCTGGCGGCAGCCGCCGTCTCCGGCCCGAAAAAGGTCCTGCTCGCCGCCCCGCGCGGCTACTGCGCCGGCGTTGACCGTGCGGTCATCGCGGTGGAAAAAGCCCTGGAGCACTACGGCCCGCCGGTCTACGTTCGCAAACAGATCGTCCACAACGTGCATGTCGTGAGTTCGCTCGAGGAAAAGGGCGCGATCTTCGTTGACGAGACCGATGAGGTCCCCGAGGGCGCCCTGGTGATTTTCTCCGCCCACGGTGTCTCCCCCGCCGTGGTGCAGTCTGCCGAGGACCGGGGGCTGCGGACCATCGACGCCACCTGCCCCCTCGTGACCAAGGTGCATAAAGAGGCGGTGCGCTTCGCGAAGGACGACTTCGACATCCTGCTGATCGGCCACGACGGCCACGAGGAAGTCGAAGGAACCGCCGGCGAAGCCCCCGAACACATCCAGATCATCAACGGCCCGCATGAGGTCGACAAGGTCACGGTCCGGGACCCGGAGAAGGTCATCTGGCTTTCCCAGACCACCCTCAGCGTCGACGAAACCATGGAAACGGTGCGGCTCCTTAAGGAACGGTTCCCGACCCTGCAGGACCCGCCCAGCGACGACATCTGCTACGCGACCACCAACCGGCAGGTCGCCATCAAGAAGATCTCGCCGCAGGCCGACCTGGTGATTGTGGTCGGATCTGCCAACTCGTCGAACTCGGTCCGGCTCGTGGAGGTGGCCCTGGAGTACGGCGCGAAGGCCTCCTACCGTGTGGACTTCGCCAATGAGGTGGACGAATCCTGGTTTGAGGGCGTGGCCACCGTTGGCGTGACCTCGGGCGCCTCCGTCCCGGAGGTCCTGGTCAAGGACGTCCTGCGCCTGCTCGCCGACTACGGCTACGGCTCGGTCGAGGAAGTCGTCACGGCGGAGGAGGACCTGCTCTTCTCGCTGCCGAAGGAACTCCGCGCCACGCTGAAGCAGGCCGGCGACGTGACCCGCGCCCTCGGCGGCCGCGGCTCACGCCCCGCCCAGACCTCCTAGGCCGCGGACTCGCGGTCCGCGTCGGCGGCGTCGGCCGCGGGCCCGTCCGCCAGCCTGCTGCCGGACCCGATCGCCGGACCGTTCCCGGGCTGGAGTTCCGGGGCAGCCACGGAACGCGGTGTCACCTCCACAGCTGCGGGCGTGGTCAGCCCTGCCGCATCCAGGGCATTGAGCTTCCGTGCGGTCGGCAGCACCCGGGCCTCCAGCGTTCCCACCATTGAGTTGTAGCGGTCAACGGACGTTTTGAGCGAGGCGCCAAGCTTGGTGACGTTCTCGCCGAGGGTTCCCATCCGCTCATAGAGCTGGTGGGCGAGCTCGAAAAGCTCCCGCGCGCTGTCCGTCAGCACGTCCTGGCGCCAGGTGAAGGCGACGGACTTCAGGACCGCCAGCAGGGTCGACGGACTGGCCAGCACCACGTTCTTGGACAGGGCGTAGTCCAGCAGCGCCGGGTCCGCGGACAGCGCGGCGGCCAGAATCGACTCGGCCGGCAGGAAGCAGACCACAAGTTCCGGGGAGTTGCCCGGAATATCCCAGTACTTCTTGTTGCTCAGCGCGTCCACGTGAGCCTTCAGGGCCTTGGCATGGGCCAGCAGGTGGGCCTGCTGCCCGCCCAGCGACTGCGCGTGCAGCTGCCCGCTGGCGGACGCGCCCAGCTCCTGCGCCGCCAGGTACGAGGAGAGCGGCACCTTGGCGTCGACGACGAGCTGCTTCTGGCCCGGAAGCTGCACGACGAGGTCGGGCCGGACACTGGTGTCCGCCGCGGCGCCCTGGGTCTGCCCGCTGTGCACCTGCTCGTGGAAATCGACGTGGCGCAGCATCCCGGCCGCCTCGACCACGCGGCGCAACTGCACCTCGCCCCACTGGCCGCGGGCGCTGTTGGACCGCAGCGCGGACTCCAGCGCATGCGTTGACCGCAGCAGCTGTTCGTCGGACAGTCGGGCTTCCTGCAGCTGCTGGGCCAGCTGGCCATACTGCTCCAGGCGGTCGCGCTCCAGCAGCGACACCTGCTGCTGGACCGCGGTGAGCTTCTCGGCCACCGGCGCCAGGGCGCGCAGCACGCTGCCGTCCTGATTCCGGGACTCGCCGAGTTCCCGGTTCTGGGCAGCCAGCAGCCGCCTCTCGGCGTCGGCCGCGGCGAACTGCGCGCTGACCTCCGAGAGCCGGCCCGACACGGCGTCGAAGTCCTGCTCCACCGCCTGGGTGCGGCGGCGGACCAGCAGGTAGACCACGGCGGCGCCGGCGACCGCGCCGACGAGAAGCATCAGAAGGGAAAGAATCAGTGCAAAAGCGTCCATGCCTTCACTTTGGCACGCCCCTGTGACAGTTTCCGGCCGACGCCCTGCAGGCGGTGAACCAGACGCCGGACAGGCCGTCGTGGAGGACCCCGGCCACAGCAGGTAGAATTAGTACTCGTGGCTCTTACTATTGGCATCGTCGGACTGCCCAACGTCGGCAAATCAACTCTTTTCAACGCACTGACCCGCAACCAGGTGCTCGCAGCGAACTACCCGTTCGCCACGATCGAGCCGAACGTCGGTGTCGTCAGCCTTCCGGACCCGCGGCTTGCCAAGCTGGCCGCCGTCTTCGGATCCCAGCGCCTCCTGCCCGCGCCGGTGTCCTTCGTGGATATCGCCGGGATCGTCAAAGGCGCGTCGGAGGGCGAAGGCCTGGGAAACAAGTTCCTCGCCAACATCCGTGAGGCCGAGGCCATCGTCCAGGTGGTCCGGGTGTTTGACGACCCCGACGTCATCCACGTCGACGGCAAGGTGGACCCCCGGTCGGACATGGAGACCATCAACACCGAGCTGATCCTGGCTGACCTCCAGACCATCGAAAACGCCATTCCCCGGATCGAAAAAGAAGTCAAGATCAAGAAGCGGGAAGCCGGCGAACTGGCCGCCATCAAGGCGGCCCAAACGGTGCTGGAACGCGGCGACACCATCTTCGCCTCGGTCAAGAGCGACAAACTGGAGATGGAGCACCTCAGGGAGCTCAGCCTCCTGACCGCCAAACCCTTCATCTACGTCTTCAACGCGGACGAGGGCATCCTGGGCAGCCCGGAGAAGCAGGAAGAACTCCGGACCCTGGTTGCCCCCGCGGACGCCATCTTCCTCGACGCCAAGCTCGAATCAGACCTCGTTGAGCTGGACGAGGAAGAGGCCCGCGAAATGCTCGAAATGAACGGGCAGGACGAATCCGGACTCGACCAGCTGGCCCGCGTCGGTTTCCACACCCTTGGGCTGCAGACCTACCTGACGGCAGGACCCAAGGAAACCCGGGCCTGGACCATCCACCAGGGCGACACGGCCCCGCAGGCCGCCGGCGTGATCCACTCGGATTTCCAGCGCGGTTTCATCAAGGCCGAGGTCGTCTCCTTCGACGACCTCATCGAAGCCGGGTCCATGGCCGAGGCGAAGTCCCGCGGCAAGGTCCGCATCGAAGGCAAGGAATACGTCATGGCCGACGGCGACGTCGTGGAGTTCCGGTTTAACGTTTAGCCCACAGAATTTTGAGACGGCCCCATCTGCTTCCGCAGATGGGGCCGTCTCTGTTGGTGCGATGGGAGCATCCGTGGGTTCTGGGTGAAGATTGTGTAATAGCCGGGTGTGCGGTGTCTCGGATGCCCGCCAATGGCAGTTCCCAAGGGGGCGCGGAGGCGTGGCATGGTATGCATCCTTCCAACTCAAAAGGCTGTGTCACGAAACTTGGGCGCTTCATTCCGGATGTGCGCGTGAAGCCTGCTTCGTTGCATGGGGCGTACCGCAGCCGTCCAGCCTCAGGAAACCGACCCGCGCTGGGCTACCTGCAGCACGTGACCTAGAATCTACCCATGACGACTCTTCAGGGTGCGGTTGTTCTGGTAGTCGGCGCCACCGGCGGACTCGGTTCGCGCATCGCCGCTCAGCTGGAGCGTAACGGCGCCATCGTCGCCCGGTCGTCAAAGTCTGCTGGGCACGATTTGCGCGCACCCTCCGTAATCCAGGAGGTGCTGGATGACACGAATGCGCAGTACGGACGTCTCGACGGGCTAGTGGTTGCGTCCGGGGTCGTCGCCTTCGGCGCCGCATCAGACCTTGAACCCGCCACGGTGGACGAACTCTTCGCTGTGAACACGACCAGTCCGATACAGCTCATTACCCAGAGCCAGCCCTACCTCGCGGCCTCGGCACGTGAGGGCCGGGAGCCCTTCGTGGTCACACTGAGCGGCGTTGTCGCCGAGGCACCCGTCGCCGGTCTGGCGGCATACTCGGCGTCGAAGGCTGGGCTCGCGGCCTTCGTTGTCGCAGCGGCGCGCGAGTATCGTCGCGCGGGCATACGAATCGTGGACGCCCGCCCAGGCCACACTGGCACCGCGCTGTCCGAGCATCCGATCGCCGGGTCAGCGCCGCGATTCGGAGCAGCGCTGGATCCAGACTTGGTTGCAGCGCGGATCATCACCGCGATCGTCGATGGCGAGAAGGATCTGCCCAGCACCGCCTTCTAGGCTCGGCTGGAGATGATGCAACTGAGCGCTAGGCGTCTCATGGATTCCGAAGTGGCTTCATTGCTTACGGCCGGGGCATCGAAGCCACCAGCTCGGAACCGACCTGAAGCGTCAGACATTCATTGCATGCCGCGTGGGCATCAGCCACAGTGCTGGAGTAGATCGTGTTGTCAGCAGAGTTCAGGTCGACCGTGGACACCGCCTCGGAGCGCCGGTGCACCGTCCCGGATTTCGTCCAGAACACCAGGTTCTAACCCATGGTCGAAACAACGGCTACGGAACGTGGTGGAGTTCCGCTTCAACGTGTGACGGCATGATGATTTCATCAAGTAATTAAAGATTAACTCGAAAAGCCCCGATTCCAGAATCGGGGCTTTTCCTGTGCCCCGGGACATTAGCGCGGAGCGACCGGCACGTCAATACTCATCGCGGAATTTAGCCGATGAAAATCCGTCGAATGTTGCAGCTCGGTAACGAACTTTACAGCTGGTCAACTTTCCGGGCCGATCGATGATTTTGGGGTTTACGCTACATCCCATGTGAGACGGGCCACACTGCCGCTGGGGGAGTGTGGACGTCTGCCCGGTGCCTACGGCCTCGGTCTCAACCACACCACAGAAACAAGGAGGCGGAATGCGATTCGGTCGTATTTCCAAAGCAGTGGGCGTGGCAGCAGCAGCTGCTCTCGCCCTCAGCGCTTGCGCCGGCAACAGCGGCGGGACAACCCCGACGACTGCTGCGGCAGCTGGCAAGACAGGCGGATCGGCAACCGTGGTCGAGGTGAACGCCTTCAACACGTTCAACCCCAACACGGCCGACGGCAACACGGACATCAACTCGAAGATCAGCTACGCCACGCACTCTGGCTTCTTCTACATCGACAACAAGCTCAACGTCGTTCGCAACGAGAAGTTCGGCAAGATGGAGAAGTCCTCGGACGATCCGCTGACCGTCAAGTACACCATCAATGACGGTGTGAAGTGGTCAGACGGCACGCCGGTCACCACTGCCGACCTCCTGCTGCAGTGGGCCGCCTTCTCCGGGTACTACAACGACGCCGACACTGAGGCGAAGACCGGAACGTCCTACTTCTCGTACGCCGGGGACCCCACCGGTCTCGCCTTGACGGATTTCCCGGAGCTCAGCGACGACGGCAAGTCCATGACGATCAAGTACTCCAAGCCTTTTGCCGACTGGGAAATCGCGCTCGGCGGACCCGGCATCGACATCCCGGCCCACGTTCTCGCCAAGAAGGCCGGACTGACGGACGCCAAGGCGTTCGTTGACCTCCTCAAGGGCATGCCGCGCGGCGACAAAGCGGCTCCCAAGCCGGCCAACGCGCAGCTCCAGGCCATGTCCGAGCTGTGGAACACCGGCTTCGACACCAAGACCCTGCCGGCGGATCCGAGCCTGTACCTCTCCAACGGCCCCTACATCGTCAAGGGTGTCAACCAGGACCAGTCCCTGACCATGGTCAAGAACAAGGACTACGCCTGGGGGCCGGAAGCAAAGCTTGACGAAATCACCGTCCGCTACATCGGCGATTCCGCTGCCCAGGTCCAGGCGCTCAAGAACGGCGAGGCAGACATCATCGCCCCGCAGGCGTCCGCGGACACGGTGGAGCAGCTCAAGACCCTGGAAAGCCAGGGCGTCACGGTCGAGGTGGGCAACCAGCTCTCCTACGACCACATCGACCTGAACTACAGCGGACCCTTCGCCGAGAAGAACGTCCGCGAGGCGTTCATGAAGTCCGTTCCGCGCAAGGACATCGTCGATAAGATCGTCAAGAAGCTCGACCCCAAGGCTGCGCCGCTGGACTCCCAGCTGTTCGTGCCGGACCAGGCCTCATACGCCGATTCGGTCAAGAACAACGGATCCTCGGCCTACCAGGACGTTGACATCGAAGGCGCCAAGAAGCTCCTCAACGGTGCCACCCCCGAAGTCCGCATCATGTACAACAAGGACAACCCCAACCGTGTTGACGCCTACTCGCTGATCCGCGAATCCGCCACCAAGGCCGGCTTCAAGATCGTCGACGGCGGCCTCGGAAAGTCCGACTGGGGCAAGGCCCTCGGCGACGGCTCCTACGATGCCACCATCTTCGGCTGGATCAACTCGGGCGTCGGTGTCTCCGGCGTCCCGCAGATCTTCAAATCGGGCAACGACTCCAACTTCAACATGTTCAGCGATCCCGACGCCGACAAGCTGATGGACGAACTGATTGTCACCACGGACAAGACCAAGCAGAATGAACTCATCACCCAGGTCGACAAGAAGATCTGGGACTCCGCCTACGGCCTCCCGCTCTTCCAGGCAGTCGGCGTGGACGCGTACAGCGACCGCATCACCGGCGTGAAGTACATGCCGAACCAGACCGGTGTCTGGTGGAACTTCTGGGAGTGGGCTCAGAAGTAGCCGACGACCGCACGTAGCATTTGCCGGAAAGGCGTCGGGACCAAGGCACGAACGGTCCCGACGCCTTTCTGGCGACACCCCCGATGCCTTGGCCCGCGCCGCACTATCTGCGGGAGAGGCCAGAGTCTGCGACCGGTCCGGGCAATCCCTGGGCCCGAATACCGAGGTTCGATTCCAATGGTGACCTACATAGTCCGGCGGCTGATTACGGCCGCCCTCATCCTTCTCGGCGCTTCCTTCCTGGTGTATCTCCTGACAGCGGCCTCGGGGGATCCGCTCGAGGAATACCGCGCCAGCAGTGCGCCCAACAAACAGCAGCTGATCGACGCGCGGACCGAACTCCTGCAGCTGGACACTCCCGCCCCGCTGCGGTATTTCAAATGGCTCGGCGGTGCGGCGCAATGCCTCATCCCCTTCGCCAACTCCTGCGATCTCGGCAAGAACATCGCCGGCCAGCCCATCACCGACGCCCTGGGGCACGCGCTGATCCAGACCCTGACACTGGTCACCGGCGCCACCATCCTGGCCATCCTGATCGGCATCACGCTGGGCATCGTCACCGCCCTGCGCCAGTACAGCACGCTGGACTACGGCGTGACGTTCATGGCGTTCCTGTTCTTCTCCCTGCCGATCTTCTGGGTCGCCGTCCTGCTCAAGGAATTCGGCGCGATCGGCTTCAATGACTTCCTCAGGAACCCCGATGTGCCGATGGCCACCGCGCTGGGAATCGGAGCCGTGGCCGGCGTCATCACGGCGGTGGCCGCCGGCGGCGCCATGAAACGCAGGCTGCTCACCGGCGGCGTGGCGTTCCTGTTCGTGAGCGCCGTGCTGATCTACTTCTCCGCCACTGAATGGTTCAAGAACCCCGGACTCGGCCCCGTCGTCATTGCCATCGCGGGCGTCGGCATCGCGTTCGCCGTCACGCTGCTCTCGGCCGGCCTGAAAAACCGCAAGGCGCTGCAGTCCGCGCTGATCGCCGTCGGCGTCGGACTGGTGGTCTACTTCCTGATCCAGCCGCTGCTCGACGAGGCCACGTTCCTGATGATGGTGCTGCTCGCCGTGGCGGCCGTGCTGGTCGGCCTGGCCATCGGATTCCTGATGGGCGGCTACGACCGCGGCCAGTCCATGCGTGCGGCGGCCCTGACCTCCTTCCTGGTGGGATTCCTCATCATGCTGGACCGCTACATGCAGGCGTGGCCCAGCTACTTCAACAACAGCCGGGTCCGCGGACGCCCCATCGCCACCATCGGGGCCAGCACCCCGAACATCGAGGGTGATTTCTGGATCCTGAGCCTGGACTCCTTTACGCACCTGATTCTCCCGACCCTGGCACTGATCCTCATTTCACTCGCCGGCTACACGCGCTTCACCCGCGCATCGATGCTGGAAATCATGAACATGGACTACATCCGGACCGCCCGGGCCAAGGGCCTCTCGGAGCGCACCGTCGTTATGCGCCATGCTTTCCGGAATGCGCTGATCCCCATCGCCACCATTGTGGCGTTCGACATCGGCGGCCTGATCGGCGGCGCCGTCATCACCGAGTCGGTCTTCTCCGTCCGGGGGATGGGCTTCCTGTTCCTGGACGGCATCCAGCACATCGACCCGAACCCCGTCATGGGAGTCTTCATCTGCGTGGCCATTACGGCCATGGTCTTCAACCTCATTGCGGACCTCGCGTACTCCGCACTTGATCCACGGGTAAGGGTAAAAGCATGAGCCAGCCAAGCCAGCAGGACGAAATCATGGCCGAAAGCGCGGGGGTGGACGTCCCGGACGTGGTGGGCATCGAACCCATTCTTGAGGCCAAAGGCCTCAGCCAGGGCCAGATCGTGCGCAAGCGGTTCCTCGGCCACTCCGGCGCGATCATCGGACTCGTGGTTTTCGCCATCATCTTCATCATGGCCTTCACCTCCGTTGGCTATGCGGGCATCCCCGGCTGGTGGAAGTACAGCCATGAGGACGTCTCCCCGCTGATCCACGACGGCGCCCCGACCGCCTCGATCTTCCCGCCGGCCTGGGGGGAACACCCGTTCGGCCAGGACCGGATCGGCCGCGACCTCTTCGCCATGACCATGCGCGGGGCCCAGCAGTCGATCACCATCATGATCGTGATCGGCCTCATCGCGGGCCTGATCGGGGTCATCGTCGGCGCCCTGTCCGGCTACTTCCGCGGCTGGACCGAGGCCGTCCTGATGCGCCTCACCGACGTCATCATCATCATCCCCGCCCTGCTGCTGGCGGCGGTGATGGCACAGCTGGCCGGACGGCGGGACTCGGGCAGCTGGTTCGCCTCCTTCGCCAGCAACAACGGCGTCCTCGCCATCGGGATCTTCCTGGGCCTGATCAGCTGGGTGGGGCTGGCACGCCTGATGCGCGGTGAATTCCTGTCGCTGCGTGAACGTGAGTTCGTCGACGCGGCAAGGATTTCCGGGGCCAGCAACGCACGCATCATCTTCAAGCACATCCTGCCCAATGCCGTCGGCGTGCTCATTGTCAACGTCACCCTGACCATGTCGGCCGCCATCCTGACCGAGACGGCCCTGAGTTACCTCGGCGTCGGCGTCAAGGCGCCGGACACCTCGCTGGGGCTGCTCATCTCGCAGAACCAGGCGGCGTTTGCGACCCGGCCGTGGCTCTTCTGGTTCCCGGGTCTGTTCATCGTGCTGATCTGCCTGAGCATCAACTTCATCGGCGATGGCCTGCGGGACGCGTTCGACCCGCGCCAGAAGAAGTTCAACGCCAAGAAGGCCGCGGAAATCGAAGTGGATCCGGCTCCGGTCACGGCGTTCGACGAACTCAAGGGCAAGTAGATGACGGTCCGGTTTCGAGCCGGGCGGCCGGGCGTCCGGCTACTGGCCGGCGACGGCCCAGTAGCTGGCCGCCAGCAGCAGCACGTCGACGATCATTGCCCTCCAGCGGTAAGTGACCGCCGCCGGGGTGACGGCGGCGTCGCCGGCCGCCAGCTGGCCGCTTTCGGCCAGCTCATCCCAGCGCTCCCGCACCAGCCGGGCCGCCTGGCCGGAGTCCGTGGACCTGAGATCCCCGGGCCGCACGGACCGGGCCGGGCCGTAGGTTGTGGCCGGAAGCCCCTGGAGGTCCTCCGGGCGGGCGTTGCGGCCGCCCCAGATCCCGGGCGCCGGGGCGGCCCACGACGTGTAGCTCTTCCCCGCCGTGACCAGGGTCAGGGCGAAACGCGTATCGACATGCACCAAAGCCGCCCATGGAACCGTGATGGAGCGGAACGGGTTCTCCAGGCTGATCCCGGCGTCAGACACCACGACGGCGGGGAGCCAGAACAGCTGCCAGCCGAGGAACGCGATCAGCACCAGCGGAGCGATGCCGGCCAGGGCGCCGGGGCCGGCGGAGACCGCCATGGCCACGATGCCGACACCGGCCACCGCCCAGGACAGCCACGCGAACCATTTGTTCGTTCGGGCCTGGAAGATTTCAACTTTACCGGCGTGCGGCGCGGAGCTCATGCCCCCAATAATTCAGTATTCCGAGCCACAGCACTAATCCCCGGTGCACCCGCGGCCCGGACGGAAGGAAGACCCCATCATGACTGACTTCATCGCCCTCGACCCGGCCGTTACCCCGGCGCCTGAGCGGGGGGAACCCGTACTCGAAGTCCGCAACCTCAGCGTTGACTTCGGGGTGGACAAGAAATGGGTCCCCGCAGCGATCGGCCTGAACTACGAGGTGCGCGCCGGTGAAGTGCTTGCGATCGTGGGGGAGTCCGGCTCGGGCAAAAGTGCCAGCTCGATGGCGCTGCTCGGGCTGCTGCCCAGTAACAGCCGCGTGACGGGAAGTGTCAAACTCGCCGGACAGGAGCTGCTCGGAACGAACGAGGCCAACATCCGCGCGGTCCGTGGCAAGGAAGTGGCCGTGATCTTCCAGGAGCCCATGACGGCCCTGAACCCGGTCTACACCGTGGGCGCCCAGATCGTGGAGACCGTCCGGCTGCACAGCGAGGTTTCTCCGGACGAGGCCCGGCTGCGTGCCCTGCGGATGCTCGAGCTCGTGGAGCTGCCGGATCCGGAGAAGGCCTTCCGGTCCTACCCCCACCAGCTCTCCGGCGGCCAGCGGCAGCGCGCCATGATCGCCCAGTCCCTGTCCTGCGACCCCAAGCTGCTGATCGCCGACGAACCCACCACCGCCCTGGATGTGACGGTCCAGGCGGAAATCCTGGACCTCATGCGCAACCTGCGGAATAAGCTGGACAGCGCCATCGTCCTGATCACCCACGACATGGGTGTTGTGGCTGACCTGGCCGACCGGATTGCCGTGATGCGCCGTGGTGTGATCGTGGAAACCGGCACGGCGGCCGAGATCTTCCACAACCCGCAGCATGAGTACACCAAGGCCCTGCTAGCTGCCGTTCCGCACCTTGGCCAGGGCGGCGCGGACTCCGCCGGGGAAGTGGACGTGACCGCCGCCCTCGCCGCCGCCACCAAGGCCGAGCTCTCCTCGATCCCGGAGGACCAGCTCCTCCGGCGCGAACGTGAGAACGCCGCGGCCCTGGCCGCCGCCGCGGCCGCGAAGCCGCAGGGCGAGCCCGTGCTGGAACTGACGGACGTGGCGATCGAGTACCCCAAACAGGGCCGCGTTCCCGCGTTCCGCGCCGTGGAGGGCGCCAACCTGGTCATCTATCCGGGACAGGTCGTCGGGCTGGTGGGGGAGTCAGGTTCGGGCAAGACCACGATCGGCCGTGCCGCCGTCGGTCTGCTGCCGGTCGCGGCCGGCACCATGAAGGTCGTCGGCCAGGACATTTCGGCCGCCAAGCGGAACGGCCGGCAGCTTCACGAGATGCGCCGGCACGTGGGCATGGTGTTCCAGGACCCCTCGTCGTCGCTGAACCCGAGGCTTCCGATCGGCGAGAGCATCGGGGAGCCGATGTTCCTCGCCGGGGTGGCGAAAGGCGTCGAGCTGCAGAAGCGGATCGAGGAACTGCTGGACCAGGTGGAGCTTCCGCGGAACTACCGCAACCGCTACCCGCACGAGCTCTCCGGCGGGCAGAAGCAGCGCGTCGGCATCGCGCGGGCGCTCTCGCTGAAGCCGAAACTGATGGTAGCCGACGAGCCCACCTCGGCCCTGGATGTGTCCGTGCAGGCCAAGGTGCTTGACCTTTTCCAGAACCTGCAGAAGGAACTCGGGTTTGCCTGCCTGTTTGTCACCCACGACCTCGCCGTCGTGGACGTGCTGGCGGACCGGATCTGCGTGATGCAGCGCGGCCGCATCGTCGAGCAGGGCACCCGGGACCAGATCCTGCGCAACCCGCAGGAACCCTATACCCAGCGCCTCCTGGCCGCTGTGCCGCTCCCCGATCCGGAAAAACAGCGGGAGCGCCGCGAGTTGCGCGCCCAATTGCTGGAGGCCGGAACGAGTTAATCGCCCCTAACCAGGTTGCCACGGCGGCGAATATTACCAGCCGGTATCGTGTGACGTGAAATACATCGCACTTGACTCCATCGGTCACGCTTTTGTCGGGTCACGGTTTGGCAACAGAGTTCCAGCATTTGGACATCCTCGGGTTAGGCTACTCGTATATGTAGGCCACGTCACAGGGGATATCTCTGTGCCTGCCTGCGGGGAAGCATAAGTTTTTCCCTCACGAACTCCCACAACTCATAGGAGGCGGAATGCGTTTTTCGCGCACTTCCAAAGCACTGGGCCTGGCGGCTATCGCCGCTCTCGCCCTGTCCGGATGCGGCGCCGGTGGCACTGCCGCCGGTAGCGGCACCACCGGTGGCGACACCAGCAAAGTCATCCTGGTCGACGGCTCTGAACCCCAGCGTCCGCTGATGCCGGCAGACACCAACGAAGTTGGTGGCGGCAAAATCATGCAGATGATGTTCTCGGGCCTCGTCAGCTACGACCCGAACGGCAAGCCCGTCAATGAACTCGCCGAGTCCATTGAAGGCAAGGACGGCCAGAACTTCACGATCAAAATCAAGAAGGACCAGAAGTTCACCAACGGCGAGGTCATCACGGCCAAGACGTTCGTCGACTCCTGGAACTTCGGTGCAGCGGCGAAGAATGCCCAGCTCAGCGGCAGCTTCTTCGAAAGCATCAAGGGCTACGACGAAGCCAGCGCAGAAGGCTCCACCGTCGACACCATGTCCGGCCTCAAGGTCGTTGACGACCAGACGTTCACCGTCGAACTGAAGCAGCCCGAGTCCGACTGGCCGCTGCGCCTCGGCTACACCGCCTTTGTCCCGGTTCCCTCCGGTGCACTCGCGGACCCCAAGGGCTTCGGCGAGAAGCCGGTTGGCAACGGACCGTACAAGATGGCCGACGGCGGCTGGCAGCACAACGTGCAGATCCAGCTCGTTCCGAACCCGGAGTACAACGGCGCCCGCAAGGCCAAGAACGCCGGCGTGACCTTCAAGATCTTCCAGAACGACGACGCCGCGTACCAGGATCTGCTGTCCAACAACCTGGACGTGCTCCAGACGATCCCCACAAGCGCGCTGAAGAACTTCAAGTCCGACCTCGGCGACCGCACCATCAACAAGCCGTATGCCGGCAACCAGACCATCGCCATCCCGGAATACCTGCCGGAATGGTCCGGTGAGGCCGGCAAGCTGCGCCGCCAGGCCCTCTCCATGGCCATCAACCGCGACGAGATCACCAAGGTCATCTTCAGCGGCGCCCGCCAGCCGGCCAAGGATTTCACGGCCCCCGTGCTTGACGGCTACAGCGACTCGATCCCCGGATCCGAGAACCTGAAGTTCGACGCCACCAAGGCAAAGGAGGCCTGGGCTAAGGCCGACGCCATCCAGAAGTGGGACTCCAACGAGACGTTCACCATTGCCTACAACGCCGACAAGGGCGGACACAAGGCATGGGTCGAAGCTGTCGTCAACCAGCTCAAGAACACCCTCGGCATCAAGGTTGAAGGCAAGCCCTACGCAACCTTCAAGGAAGCCCGCAACGACGCCACCGCCAAGACGCTGACCGGCTCCATCCGCGCCGGCTGGCAGGCAGACTACCCGTCGCTGTACAACTTCCTCGGCCCGATCTACAAGACCGGTGCCGGCTCCAACGACGCCAAGTACGCGAACCCGGAGTTCGACAAGGCCGTCTCCGACGGTCTGAACGCCTCGACCGTGGCTGATGGCAACAAGGCCATGAACAAGGCCCAGGAGATTCTTCTCCAGGACCTGCCGGCCATCCCCCTGTGGTACCAGGTCGCCCAGGGCGGCTGGAGCGACAAGGTCACCAACGTTGACTACGGCTGGGACGGCGTGCCGCTGTACTACAACATCACCGGCAAGTAACCACATAACGACGGCGGGGGCTGCCCAGACTGGGGCCTCCGCCGTCGTTGTGTTGTCCAGCAATTTGTTATGGCCCGGCTCTTCGGGCGAACTTTTCGTCGGCCGCCCGCCGTGAGTGAACCGGCGCCGGCCTGCATCCATAGTGAAAAGGTTCTTTGATGAACAACTCCACCGCATCCCTGGACAGGATGGCCGCTTCCGGGGGTGTCGTCCGCCCATGACGACCTACATCCTCAAGCGATTCCTCCAGCTGATTCCCGTATTCCTGGGCGCAACCCTGCTCGTCTACTTCCTGGTCTTCAGCCTCCCCGGCGACCCCATCGTGGCTCTCTTCGGCGACAAGCCGGTCAATGAGGCCGTGGCGTCCCAGCTCCGGGCCCAGTACCACCTGGACCAGCCGTTCTGGGTCCAGTACCTGCTCTACCTGAAGAGCATCTTCACCTTTGACCTCGGCCAGGACTTCTCGGGCCGCCCGATCGCCGCAGTGCTCGGCGAGGTCTTCCCCGTCACGGCCCGGCTCGCGATCATGGCCCTGATCTTTGAAGCCTTCTTCGGCATCCTCTTCGGCCTCATCGCCGGTCTGCGCAAGGGCAAGCTGTTCGACGCGACGGTCCTCGTGGCATCGCTGATCGTCATCGGCATCCCGATCTTCGTGCTCGGCTTCCTGCTGCAGTACTTCATCGGCGTCCAGCTGGGCTGGGCCAAACCCACCGTCAGCTCGGCCGCGACCGTCCAGGACCTCATCCTGCCGGCAATCGTCCTGGGCCTGGGCTCCTTTGCCTATGTCCTCCGGCTGACCCGGACCAGCGTGCTTGAGAACATGAGCGCCGACTATGTGCGCACCGCCTCGGCCAAGGGCCTCTCCCGTTTCAAGGTCGTCCGCGTGCACATTCTGCGCAACTCCCTGATCCCCGTCATCACCTTCCTCGGCGCGGACCTGGGCGCCCTGATGGGCGGCGCGATCGTCACCGAAGGCATCTTCAACATTCCTGGTGTCGGCAACCGGCTCTACCGGGCCGTCCTGTCAGGGGAAGGTCCGACGGTGGTCTCGATCGTCACCGTCCTGGTGCTGATCTACTGCCTTTCCAACCTGCTCGTTGACCTGCTGTACGCCTGGCTCGACCCGAGGATCCGCTATGACTCCTGATGAGAACACTTCAAAGCACGGCGCCGCCGCTCTTGCGGAGCGCCACAATGAGCACTTTGTTGCAGACCTCGCCGAGACGCCCCTCCAGGCGACCGACCGCGTCAAGGAGGACAAGGCGCCCCTGAGCCTTTGGGGCGAGGCGTGGAGGAATCTGCGCAAGCAACCGCTGTTCCTGATTTCTGCTGTCCTGATCCTCGCCGTGGCGGCAGTGTCGCTGTTCCCGGGGCTGTTCTCCGGGATCGATCCCACTTCCGAGGCTTGCCAGCTGGCGAACTCGGACGCGGGACCCGCCGACGGCCATCCGCTGGGCTTCACCCAGCAGGGCTGCGACGTCTATGCGCGCGTTATCTTCGGGACACGTTCCTCGGTGACGGTGGGCCTGTTCACGACCCTTGGCGTACTCCTCATCGGCGGCGTCATGGGTGCCGTGGCCGGCTATTACGGCGGCTGGGTGGACGCCGTTCTGGCCCGCATTAACGACATCTTCTTTGCCCTGCCGCTGATTCTTGGCGCCATTGTGCTCATGCAGCTGCCGATGTTCCGCGCCAACCGGACGGTCTGGACCCTGGTAGTGATCCTGGTGACCTTCGGCTGGCCGCAGATCGCCCGCATTACCCGCGGTGCTGTGATCGAGGTCCGCAATGCAGACTTCGTCACCGCCGCGCGGTCCCTGGGTGTCTCCAAGTTCGGCGCCCTCATGCGCCACGTCATGCCGAACTCGCTGGCTCCGATCATCGTCGTCGCCACGATTTCGCTGGGCACGTTCATTGTGGCCGAATCCACGCTGTCCTTCCTCGGCATCGGGCTGCCGCCCAGCGTGATGTCGTGGGGCAACGATATCCAGGCAGCGCAGGCCTCGCTTCGGTCCAACCCGATGCCGCTGCTCTACCCGGCTATCGCGCTGTCCATCACCGTCCTGAGCTTCATCATGCTGGGCGACGCCCTGCGTGATGCCCTCGATCCCAAAGCGCGCAAGCGATGAAAGGGGACACCTTGAACGCCTCTGTTGAAATCCAGGAAGCCGACGTCCGGGAAGCGGGCTTTGCCGCTGTGCGCCCGCTGCTTGAAATCAAGGACCTGGCGATCACTTTCGCCACCAGTAATGGCGACGTCCAGGCCGTGCGGAACGCGCACCTGACCATCATGCCGGGTGAAACGGTGGCCATCGTGGGCGAGTCCGGTTCGGGCAAGTCGACGACGGCGCTGGCCGCCATCGGGCTGCTTCCGGGCAACGGCCGCGTCTCGGCCGGTCAGATCCTGTTTGATGGCGAAGATATCGCCAATGCCGGGGAGAAGCGGATGATCGAACTCCGCGGCAACAGCATCGGCATGGTCCCGCAGGACCCGATGTCCAACCTGAACCCGGTGTGGAAGATCGGCGACCAGGTCCGCGAGACGCTGAAGGCCAACGGGCTTCCCAGCGGCCAGGATGACGTCGCAACGGTCCTGTCCCAGGCAGGGCTGCCTGACGCCGCCCGGCGGGCCAAACAGTACCCGCATGAGTTCTCCGGCGGGATGCGCCAGCGTGCGCTGATCGCCATCGGGCTGTCCTGCCAGCCGCGCCTGCTGATCGCCGATGAGCCGACTTCAGCCCTCGACGTCACCGTTCAGCGGCAGATCCTCGACCACCTGGACAAGATGACCACCGAGCTCGGCACGGCCGTGCTGCTCATCACCCACGACCTCGGCCTGGCCGCCGAGCGCGCGGACAAGGTCGTCGTTATGTACCGCGGGCAGGTGGTGGAATCGGGGCCGTCGCTGGAGCTGCTGCAGAACCCGCAGCACCCCTACACGCAGCGCCTGGTGGCCTCGGCGCCGTCGCTGGCATCCCGACGCATCCAGGTCGCGAAGGAACTGGGCGTCGAATCGGACGAGCTGCTGGCCCCCGGCGACGCCACAGTCGCCGGGCCGGCGGTGGCTGACGACGTGCTGCAGATCCAGAACCTGAGCAAGGTCTTCAAGCTGCGCTCCGGGTTCGGCAAGTCGACGGACTTCACCGCCGTCGACGACGTCTCCTTCGGCGTCAAGCGGGGGACCACGACGGCGATCGTGGGGGAGTCGGGTTCCGGCAAGTCCACCGTGGCGCAGATGGTCCTCAACCTCCTGACGCCCACCTCCGGCAAGATCATCTTCGACGGCGTTGACACCTCGACGCTGAACAGCAAGGAGATCTTCGCTTTCCGCCGCCGGGTGCAGCCGATCTTCCAGGACCCCTATGGTTCCCTGGACCCGATGTACAACATCTTCCGGACCATCGAGGAGCCGCTGAGGACCCATAAGATCGGGGACAAAGCCAGCCGCGAGAAGAAGGTCCGCGAACTGCTGGACCAGGTGTCGCTGCCGCAGTCCACCATGCAGCGGTACCCGAACGAGCTCTCGGGCGGCCAGCGCCAGCGCGTCGCGATCGCGCGGGCCCTGGCCTTGGATCCCGAGGTGATCATCTGCGATGAGGCCGTGTCCGCTCTGGATGTCCTGGTGCAGGCGCAGGTGCTGAACCTGCTCGCGGAACTGCAGTCCCGGTTGGGCCTGACCTACCTGTTCATCACCCACGACCTCGCGGTGGTCCGGCAAATCGCCGACCACGTGTGCGTCATGGAGCAGGGCAAGCTGGTGGAAACAGGTTCCACCGACGACGTCTTCGACGCGCCGCAGCAGGACTACACCAAGGCGCTGCTCAACGCCATCCCGGGAGCGCGCCTGATGCTGCCCCCGGAAGTTGCCTGAGCCGTGTGACCTGAACTGAAAGACGCCGGAGCCGGTGTCCGCCCTCTCGAGGCGGGCCCCGGCTCCGGCTATTTAAGGAACGCGGGCGGCTATGGAACGCGGGCGGCGCTCAGGGAGTTGCCGCGGACTCCGCCGGCACGGGCCCCGGGGTCCGGAGGCCGAGTTCGTCCAGCTTCCGGGCCAATAGGCCGGCCAGGGCGGCGTGGCCCCCGGGACTCATGTGGACGCCGTCGGCCATGGATTTGGACAGGTCATAGCGCGTCAGCCAGTCGCCGACGCTGACAAAGGAAACGGAATTCCTGACCGCCACCGTGCCCAGCAGCGCGTCGACCTCGGAACGGCGCCCGCCGCCATTGCCGGCGCCGCGGGCGAGGGTCCCGACCACGACCAGCCGCGCCGCGGGGTAGCGCTGCCGGACGCTGACGATCAGCCGCTCGGCGTTCTCCGAGATCTGCTGGTCGGTTGCGCCGCGGGAGGCGTCGTTGCCGCCGCCCTCGATCACAACCAGGGGCGGCGAACCGTAGGGGAGCAGCCAGTCGCCGCGCAGCAGGGCGTCGGGGTAATTGCCGGTGGTGCCGTTGGACGCGACGAAGCCGGTGCCGCCCCGGCCGCAGAAGAGAACCGAGTAGCCCAGGCTGGCCAGTGCCGTGCGGGGCCAGGAACCAGCGGGTTCGGACTGGGAATCGCCGATCAGCACAGCCGTCCCCGCGATATCCGCCACGACCACCTCGTTGCGGCCATTGGCAGGATTCCGGTAGACGGTGCCCGCGGGCATGCCTGCCGGTGCGGTCCCCGGGGCCAGTTTCCTGGTGCCGTTGGAACCTGCGGCCAGAGGCTCGCCGGGAGCCCCGGCCGGCGCGGGAACGCCCTGGCCGTAGAGACCGTACAGGGGGGATTCCCCGGCGTCGGCGGCGGGGGTGGAGGGCGCCTGCCCGCAGCCGCCAACCAGGATGCCTATGGCGATCATCGGGGCGGCCAAGCGGGACAGAGCCGGGGCGTTTCGCATGGATGTCTCCGGGTTGGCTGCTGCTGTCCCAGCAATGATGGGGCATGAAGGCCGGAAAATCCAGTGACTTTACTCACGCCCGCGGCCCGATCTCCCGCGCTGACTGCCCGGGCAGGTATGCCGGGATTGAGGGATTTTAGGCCAATAAATGCCCTTGCGTTTAGACTGGATGAAGGTGCCCTGTGCCAAAGGGGCGTAACCGTCGTGCGTTCCGGTTGGAAATGTCGCGATACAACAGCTGACTTCACCACTGAATCGAGCAATAACGCATGTCTGAAACCACCACCAACACCGCGGTAGCCACTGCATCGCGCAGTGACCTGCGCAACGTCGCGATCGTGGCCCACGTTGACCACGGCAAGACCACCCTGGTCGACGCCATGCTCAAGCAGACCAACTCCTTTGCCGCGCACAACCACCTCGAAGACCGGGTCATGGACTCCGGCGACCTCGAGCGCGAAAAGGGCATCACCATCCTGGCCAAGAACACCACCGTGGCCTACAACGGACCGTCCTCCAAGGGCGAGACCATCACCATCAACGTCATCGACACCCCCGGCCACGCCGACTTCGGCGGCGAGGTCGAGCGCGGCCTGTCGATGGTCGACGGCGTCGTCCTCCTCGTTGACGCCTCTGAGGGCCCGCTGCCCCAGACCCGCTTCGTCCTTCGTAAGGCCCTCGCCGCCCACCTGCCGGTGATCCTCCTGGTCAACAAGACCGACCGTCCCGACGCGCGGATCGACGAAGTCGTCCACGAGTCCATGGACCTGCTCCTGGGCCTGGCCTCCGACCTGGCTGACGAAGTTCCGGACCTGGACCTGGACAAGATCCTCAACGTCCCGGTTGTCTACGCCGCCGCCAAGGTCGGCCGTGCGTCCCTCGAGCAGCCCGCCAACGGTTCGGCTCCCGAGAACGAAGACCTCGAGCCGCTGTTCCAGGCCATCATCGAGCACATCCCGGCTCCGACCTACAACCCGAACGGTGTCCTCCAGGCCCACGTCACCAACCTGGATGCCTCCCCGTTCCTCGGCCGCCTGGCGCTGCTGCGTATCTACAACGGCACCCTGCGCAAGGGCCAGACCGTTGCCTGGGCCCGCGCCAACGGTGAACTCAAGAACGTCAAGATCACCGAACTGCTGGCCACCAAGGCGCTGGACCGCGTTCCGACCGAGTCCGCCGGCCCCGGCGAGATCGTCGCCGTCGCCGGCATCGAGGACATCACCATCGGTGAGACCCTGACCGACGTCGACAACCCGCAGCCGCTGCCGCTGATCACCGTCGACGATCCGGCCATCTCCATGACCATCGGTATCAACACCTCGCCGCTGGCCGGCCGGGTCAAGGGCGCCAAGGTCACGGCCCGCCAGGTCAAGGACCGCCTGGACAAGGAACTGATCGGTAACGTCTCCATCAAGGTGCTCCCGACCGAGCGCCCGGATGCCTGGGAAGTCCAGGGACGTGGCGAGCTCGCGCTGGCCATCCTGGTCGAGCAGATGCGCCGCGAAGGCTTCGAGCTGACCGTCGGCAAGCCGCAGGTTGTCACGAAGCTCGTCGACGGCAAGGTCCACGAGCCGATGGAGCACATGACCATCGACGTGCCGGAAGAGTACCTCGGCGCCGTTACGCAGCTCATGGCTGCCCGTAAGGGCCGCATGACCAACATGGCGAACCACGGCACCGGCTGGTGCCGCATGGAGTTCATCGTTCCGGCCCGTGGCCTGATCGGTTTCCGCACCAAGTTCCTCACGGACACCCGCGGCGCCGGCATCGCAGCTTCCATCTCCGAGGGCTACGAGCCCTGGGCCGGCCCGATCGAATACCGCACCAACGGTTCGATGATCGCCGACCGCGCCGGTGTTGTGACGCCGTTCGCCATGATCAACCTGCAGGAACGCGGATCCTTCTTCGTCCGCCCCACCTCCGAGGTCTACGAAGGCCAGATCGTCGGCGAGAACTCCCGCGCCGACGACATGGACGTCAACATCACCAAGGAAAAGAAGCTCACCAACATGCGTGCCGCTTCCTCCGACACCTTCGAGAACCTCACGCCCCCGCGTGACCTGACCCTCGAAGAGTCGCTCGAATTCGCCCGCGAAGACGAGTGCGTCGAGGTCACCCCGGAATCCATCCGGATCCGGAAGCTCATCCTCGACGTCAACCAGCGCGCCAAGTCCAACCGGGCCCGCGCGAAGGTCTAGTTTCCGCGTTCTGCGCTGGAACAAGGGATTTTGTGAATAAGAGAGCTGCCGGCATGGCAGGCGGTCTTGCCGCCGCCGTGCCGGCAGCTCTTTTTGCTGCCCTCGCGGGCACCATGCTGCACGGCCAGGACATCCTGGTCGCAGGCGCCGAGGTGCCCTGGGGCGCCGCCGCCGCGCTGGTGCTGTTGGGCTCCGTGGAGCTGTGGCTCGGCGCCGCGTTCCGGTCGGTGCTTCCGACGGCGGTCTGCGGAGCCCTCTGCTATGCGCTGGCGGGCTGGTGGTCCACCCTGGGGAACGGCAAGCGGCTCATCATCGGCGACCTGGCCGGAAACCTCTGGATCTACGGCATCGCGGTAGTCACCGTCGGCGTGCTGGCCTGGTGCCGGCGCTACCGCCCGGCCCGCACCTGACCCCCGGCAGGTATGCCCGCTGACACCCCGCGGGCACTCCCACCCCATCCCGGGGGACATGCCCATTCTTGGAGGCCGCGGGTGGGCATAACGGCACTATGTCCATCCGCTGCACCCTGCGGGGGACAAGCCCCTTCCCGTTCCGCCCGCAGCCGCGGACATGTCCATCTTTCGCACTCCGCCCGGGCACAGGCGCTTTGCCCACAGCGGGCCAGAGAAATCCCGGACGCGGACCGTGTCCTCCCAGCCGCCGTTCCGCCTGGCATGTCCTTTTGCACATAGCGGGGCGGGGCCCTGTTCCAGACTGAGCCTCCGGCGCCACGATGTCCGCATGGTCAATCTCCCCGAAGTGCTTTCCAACTACGACGGCGTCGCTCGCGCCAAACACCTCGCTGCCGCGGGCGTCTCGGACTTTCAACTCAAGTCCGCCCTGGCCTCGGGGGCGGTTTCCCGGGTGGCCCGCGGCGTCTACGCTGTCCCCGGCGCCGATGCTCGGCTCATTGCCATCCGGTCGCTGCCCGCGGAGCCAGCATGTGCCACGGCGGCGCAGTTCCAAGGCCTCTGGGTACTGGAACCGCCCGGGCAGCCCCACATTGCCGTCCCGCACAGCCGCAGCTATCCAGGCTTCATGTGCCACCGGTCCGCGGCACCGCCCACCCTGCTGGACACCGTTGTACAAAGTCTGCGATGCCTGCCGGAACTCGACGGCCTGGTGATTGCTGAATCCGCCGTCGTCCTCAAGAGCCTGTCACTCTCGGCCCTGCGGCAGCGGCTGTCCGGCCGCAATGATATGAGGGCGCGCCGGACGGCGGCCAGGATCGTGCCGCAATCGCAGTCCATCATCGAGTGCATGGCCCGGTACTGGCTGCGGAGGGCCGGTTTCCAGGTGGAGTCCCAAGTCAACATCCCCGGAATGGGCCACATTGACCTCATGGTTGACGGCAGGCTCGGCATTGAGACGGACGGTGCAGGCTTCCATATGGACCGGGCGAGCTTTGAGGAGGACCGGCGGCGGTGGAACGTGACAACCCGGCGGGGCATCCCGACCCTTGTCGTCAGCTATTCCATGCTCCTGAACCGGCCCGAGGAGTTCATCGCCATGGTCCGCGAGGCCCTGGACGAGCTCTCTGTTGCCGCCTAGCACTGGGCATACCCTCCCGAGACGGCCTGTCGGCCGCGGGGAATGTCCGACGTTCACAGCCTCCGCTGGACATGCCCACCGTCCGCCTCCTGGACTTCAGGGACATGCCCCGCGCATCTGGCCGCCGATGGACATAGTCGCTCTATGTCCATCGGTGCAGGCCAGGGGAGGGCATGTCCACTGGGCGCGGTGGGTGGTGCAGGCCAGGGGAGGGCATGTCCACTGGGCGCGGTGGGTGGTGCACCTCAGGGGAGGGCATGTCCACCGGGC
>NZ_MQTS01000240.1 GCF_020532825.1 Arthrobacter sp. SO3 | reverse complement strand
GACCGGACCAAGTTCACCGCCTGGGCCATCTTCGTCCCCATCTGGATCACCGCAGTGTACTGCCCCCTCGCCTTCATGGTGTGGGGTGGCGGCCTCATGAGCGCCGGAGGAGCGGTCAGTTCCGTCTTCGGCCAGGTCATCGACTTCGCCGGCGGCACCGTCGTTGAGATCAGCTCCGGCACCGCGGCACTCGTTCTGGTACTGATCCTGGGAAACCGGCACGGCTTCGG
>NZ_MQTS01000024.1 GCF_020532825.1 Arthrobacter sp. SO3 | reverse complement strand
CACCCTACCCGCACCCCGAAGGACCCCCATGACCGCGTTCCGCACTCCCCCGCGCCGTTTTTCAGCCCGGCTCGGCGTCGCCGCCACCGCCGCACTGCTGCCCCTCACGCTCGCTGCCTGCACCGACAACGCCGCGCCCGCCGCCTCCACGGACGGCGCAGCAATCACGGTGTCCAGCACCAGCGGCGAGTGCAAGGTCTCCGCCGCCGAGGCTCCCAGCGGCAACCTGACCTTCGCCATCAGCAACAACGGGGACAAAGTCACCGAGTTCTACCTGCTCGCCGAGGACGGGCTTAGGATCCTGGCCGAGGTCGAGAACATCGGCCCGGGGATCACCCGCAACCTCGTGGCCACGGTTCCCGCCGGAAAGTACCTCACGGCATGCAAGCCGGGGATGGAAGGTGACGGCCTCCGCGCCGCGTTCACGGTCACCGGCACGGGCCAGGCCGTGACGGTCGACGACGACCTGCAGAAACTCACGGACACCGCCACCGGCCAGTACACCGCCTACGTCAAGGACCAGACGGAGCAACTGCTGGCCGGAACCCGGTCCTTCGCAACGGCGTTCGCCGCCGGGGAGACCGAGACGGCCCGCGACCTGTATGCCTCCACGCGCATGCATTGGGAACGGATCGAACCCGTGGCCGAATCCTTCGGCGACCTGGATCCCAAACTTGACCTCCGCGAGGCCGACCTGGAACCCGGAGAGGCCTGGACCGGCTGGCACCGCGCCGAGAAGGACCTCTTCGCCCCGGCAGGCTACACAGCCATGACCAGCGCGGAACGCGCCGGACTGTCCACGCAGCTCGTCGCGGACACCGAAGACCTCTACCAGCGGACCCGCACCCTGACCCTGACCACGGACAAGCTGGGCAACGGCGCCAAGGAGCTCCTCGATGAGGTCGCCACTGGCAAGGTGACCGGCGAGGAGGAAATCTGGTCGCACACGGATCTCTGGGACTTCCAGGCCAACGTCGACGGCGCCCGGATCGCCTTTGAGAACCTCCGTCCTGTCCTGGAGAAGAAAGATCCTGCGCTGGCCGCGGAGCTTGAGACCAGGTTTTCCGCCCTGCAGACCGAACTCGGGACCCATGCCCAGGGCGACGGATTCGCCTCCTACGACGAGCTCACCCCGGAACAGGTCCGGAAGCTCGCGGCGCTGGTGGACACCCTCGGCGAGCCCCTGTCCCGGCTGACGGCAGCCGTCGTCCTGTGAGCACGGTATCCCGCCGCGGCCTCCTCTCCCTTGCCGGGGCCGGCGGCGTCGGTGCGGCGGCGGGTCTGGCAGCCGGAATCCTCGGCCGCGACGCAGCCGCGGGACCCGCGGAGGTGCCGGCCGACACGGTGCCGTTCCACGGCGAGCGCCAGTCCGGCATCACGACGCCGGCCCAGGACAGGCTCCATATGGCCGCCTTCGATGTGATTACCGAAGACCGCGCCGAGCTCATTGCCCTGCTGAAGGATTGGACGGAGGCAGCCGCAGCCCTCACGGCAGGCCGGGAAGCCGGAGCCACCGGCGCGGTGGGCGGCCCCTATGACGCCCCTCCGGAGGACACCGGCGAAGCGATGGGCCTCGCTGCCGGGCGGCTGACGCTGACCTTTGGTTTCGGCGCCTCCCTCTTCGAAAAGGGCGGCAGTGCCCGCTTCGGACTGGAGGGCCGCCGGCCCGCAGCCCTCATCGACCTGCCGCATTTCCCGGGCGACCAGCTTCAGGAGCAGCGGACCGGCGGCGACCTGGTGGTCCAGGCCTGCTCGGATGATCCCCAGGTGGCCGTCCACGCCGTCCGGAACCTGGCGCGCATCGTCTTCGGGAAGGCGCAGGTCCGCTGGTCCCAGCTCGGCTTCGGGCGCACTGCCTCAACCTCACGTGCCCAACAGACTCCCCGCAACCTCTTCGGTTTCAAGGACGGCACCAGCAATGTGAAGTCCGAGGACACCGGTCTCCTGAATGACCATGTGTGGGTGCCCGCCGGGGCGCCGGCCCCGGAGGCATGGATGGACGGCGGCAGCTACCTGGTGGCACGCCGCATCCGGATGCACATCGAGATCTGGGACCGGACCTCGCTGCGGGAGCAGGAGGGCCTGATCGGCAGGACCAAGTCCGAGGGCGCCCCGCTGTCCGGCGGGACGGAGTTCTCCGCCCCGGACTTTGACGCCCCGGGCCGGGCCGGCGAACCGCTGATCGCCACAAGTTCCCACGTCCGGCTGGCGCATCCATCGCACAACAACGGCGTGCACATGCTCCGCCGCGGCTACAACTACACGGACGGCTCGGACGGGCTGGGGCATCTGGACGCCGGGCTCTTCTTCATCGCCTTCGTCAAGGATCCGCGCACCCACTACGTGCCCATGCAGCTCGCCATGGCCCGGAAGGACACCCTGGCCGTGGAATATCTGGAACACACCGGTTCCGGCCTGTTCGCGGTCCCTCCTGGCGTGCAGCAGGGCGGGTTCGTGGGCGAGCGACTTTTCGCCACCTGACGCAGCGCCCGGGCATCCCCTGTGCCGCGAACCCTGACCCGCGGGCCGTCCGGATCCGGAAGCCTCCGGATCCGGCCCGAGCTCCGGATCCGGCCCGAGCTCCGCGGGCACTTTGGTGCGGACACGCCGTCAACTGGGGCGCCGCCGTCGAACATTGCGCCCAAAGTGCCCCCGGGCGGATGCAACCCGAGCCGCCCCGACAAGCCCGCACACCACAACGCTGCCAGCCACCCCCCTGCGAGGAAGCAGCCGGCAACTGTGAGGAGGGGGTGCTAGACCAGGTCGAAATCCAGGATGGCGGCGTCGCCCGGGTTGCGCATGGGCATGCCCGCATCGATGCCGAAGACACCTATTTTCGTTGACGGAAATCGTGCCGCGATGCCCAGGGTTACGTGGTTGTCCCCCGCCGGAAAGCGAGCCGGTTGGAGCAGCAACCGGATGCCCGTCCGCGGCGCAGAATGTCCCTCGATGCGCAAAAGCGCTGGCGCACCGGGTATTCCGGCGCGTGGGGACTTTGGCGCCGCACGCAACGGGAAACGCGTCGCGGAACGAAGTCCGCGTCGCCAGCCCAAGTGCGAGGCGCGGAACGAAGTCCGCGTCGCCAGCCCAAGTGCGAGGCGCGGAACGAAGTGCGCGTCGCCAGCCCAAGTGCGCGGCGCGCAACCTGCCTGCCTAGCCCAGCTCGCGGCCGGCCATCCGCTCGAGCCGGCCGATCCGCTCGCTCATCGGCGGGTGCGTTGAGAACATTTTCGCGACACCCCCGGCGCGGAACGGGTTCGCGATCATCAGGTGCGAGGCATTGACCAGCCGCTGGTCCTGCGGCAGCGGCGCCAGCTGCACGCCCTGCTCGATCTTGCGCAGGGCGGAGGCGAGCGCCAGCGGGTCTCCGGTGAGTTTGGAGCCGTCCTCGTCGGCGTCGAACTCCCGGGTGCGGGATATGGCCATCTGGATCAGCGAGGCAGCAAAAGGCGCCAGCAGGGCCATGGCGATCGCCGCGATCGGGTTAGCGTTGCGCCGGTCCCCGCCGCCGCCGAAAATCAGGAACATCTGGGCCACCGAGGTGATGACGCCGGCGACGGCGGCAGCCACCGAGGAGGTCAGGATGTCCCGGTTATACACGTGCATCAGCTCGTGGCCCAGCACGCCGCGGAGTTCGCGCTCGTCGAGCAGCCGCAGGATGCCTTCGGTGCAGCACACCGCGGCGTTTTGCGGGTTCCGTCCGGTCGCAAAGGCGTTCGGGGCCATCGTGGGCGAGATGTAGATCCGCGGCATCGGCTGCTGTGCCGCGGCGGAGAGCTCCCGGACAATCTGGTGGAGCTGGGGCGCCTCGGCCTCCGTCACGGGATAGGCCTGCATGGACCGGATGGCGATCTTGTCACTGTTCCAGTAGCCGTAGGCGGTGGTGGCGACGCCGACCAGGGCCATGATCCAGATCGGTGCGGCGCTGCGCATGCTGGAGGCCATCAGGGCGCCGAGGAGCAGCAGCACCGCCCACAGCACACCGAACAGGGCGGCGGTCTTCAGTCCGTTGTGATGCTGGTGCACTGTTCCTCCAGAAGTCGTCCCAATATCGACCCGTACAAGGAAAACGTCCCGCTACGGCACCGGGTTCCGCGCGTCGTACTTCAGGAAGCCCGACTGCGAATGCGCCACGGCCCACGCCACCGCGATGCACAACAGGCCGCCCAAAAGCAGGACCCAGCCTTCACTCAAAATCTTAGTCCCACCACCGGCGAGCATGTCCCCCACCCGCGGCCCGCCGGCCACCACCACAATGAACACGCCCTGCAGCCGGCCGCGCAGGTGGTCCGGCGTCGAGGCCTGCAGGATCGTGGTGCGGAAGACGGCACTGACCGAGTCGGCGATGCCGGCCAGCCCGCAGCACAGGGCCGCGGGCAGCAGCCACCAGGTCACCCCGCCGGCGCCGGCGTTCCCGGCGAGCACGACGACGAGGCCGAACCCGGCGATGGAGGCGCCCCAGCCCATCACGGACCAGACGACGGCGGTCCCCTGCCGCCGCACGGCGCCCAGCGGACCGGAGAACAGGCCGGCCAGGAACGCGCCGACGGCCGTGGAGGCCAGCAGGATCCCCACCGTGGTTTCGCCGCCGCCGATCATCACCGCGCCAATCGCGGGCAGCAGCGCCCGGGGCTGGGCGAAGATCATGGCGACGAGGTCGATGATGAAGGTCATCCGCAGGTTGGGGCGGGTGCCCAGGAAGCGGAAGCCCTCGACGACGGAGCGCAGCCCCGCGGGACGTGCATGTTCCCCCGGCGGCATGGCGGGCAGTCTGAACAGCGCCCAGACGGCGAAGGCGAAGGTGGCGACGTCGATGGTGTAGGTCCAGGCGAACCCGACCGTGGCCACCAGCACCCCGGCCAGCAGCGGCCCGGCCGTCAGGGTCAGCCCGAAGCTGATCATGCTCAGCGCGTTGGCGGCGGGCAGGAGCTCCTTGCGCACCAGCAGCGGGATGATGGCGCTGCGGGCCGGCTGGTTGATGGCCTGCGCACCGCTCTGCACCGCGATCAGGACATAGAGCAGCCAGACGTTGCCCAGGTGCAGCCAGGCCTGGAGCGCCAGGCAGGCGGTGGTCAGCCACAGCACCGAGGAGGCCAGCAGCGCCACCTTGCGCCGGTCATGGGCATCCGCGATCGAGCCGCCCAGCAGGCCGCCGAAGACCAGCGGGACGAGGGCAAAGATGCTCAGCAGCCCGACGTAGAGGCTGTCCTGGGTGAGCCGGTAAACCTCCAAGCTCACGGCCACCAGGGTCAGCTGGCTGCCCACGGATGCGACGGCGGAACCCAGCCACAGGCGGCGGAACGCCGGACTCTCGCGCAAGGGCGTGATGTCCGCCAGATATTTCCCCACCCGGATACTCTAGTGGGGCCCGGCGGACCGGCCGGTTACCCCGGTGCGCGCCGCACGGGCCGGGACGGCACTATGTCCTGGTCTTAGGGGTGGCGCAGTTAGGCGCTCCATAGTTAGGGGCGTCGTCATTAGCGGCGGCGTAATAAGCCGAGCCTTATTATGACCGGTTCATAATAGGTGCTTGAATGGGGTCATGACGGAGACGGCGGGCACCCACGAGGCATGGGCTGCCGCCCTGCGTGCCCACGGCCGCCGGGTGACCAAACAGCGGCTGGCGGTTCTCGCCGCCGTCGAGCATCACCCGCATTCCCCCGCCGAGCACATCCTCGCCGCCGCCCGCCAGGACCTTCCCGAGCTGACCGCGCAGTCCGTGTACGTGGTCCTCGGTGATCTGACCGATCTGCAGATGCTGCGCCGCTTCGAGCCGCCGCACTCCCCCGCCCTCTACGAGACGCGGGTGGGCGACAACCACCACCACGCCGTCTGCATCAGCTGCGGCCGGGTGGAGGACGTCGAGTGCGCCGTCGGACATGCGCCGTGCCTGACGCCCAGCTGGGACAAGAACGCCCGGCCGATGACCATCCAGATCGCCGATGTGCTGTACCAGGGCATCTGCCAGGACTGCCAGCGCACCCAAAAACTTCCCTCCACATCTGAACAGCAAGAAATCAACAAAGGAGAATGATGACTGCGAACCTTTCCGCGCCCATCTCGCACACCGCGACCACCACCCAGACCGGCGCCCCCGTCGCGTCCGACGAGCACTCGCTGACCGCCGGGGCCGACGGGGCCACCGCGCTGCACGACCGTTACCTGGTCGAGAAGCTCGCACAGTTCAACCGCGAGCGGCTCCCGGAGCGCATCGTGCACGCCAAGGGCGGCGGCGCCTTCGGCACCTTCACGGTGACCGGCGACGTTTCCCGCTTCACCCGCGTGGCGGCATTCCAGCCGGGCGCCCAGGTCGGCACGGCCATCCGCTTCTCCTCCGTGGCCGGCGAGCAGGGCTCCCCCGACACCTGGCGCGACGTCCGCGGCTTCGCGACCCGTTTCTACACCCCCGAGGGCAACCTGGACATCGTGGGCAACAACACCCCCGTGTTCTTCATCAAGGACGGCATCAAGTTCCCGGACTTCATCCACTCGCAGAAGCGCCTCCCGGGCTCCGGCCTGCGTGACGCCGACATGCAGTGGGACTTCTGGACCCTCTCCCCCGAATCCGCCCACCAGGTCACCTACCTCATGGGCGACCGCGGCCTGCCCCGCTCCTGGCGCGAGATGCACGGCTTCTCCTCCCACACCTACCTGTGGACGAACGCCGAAGGCGAACGCTTCTGGGTCAAGTACCACTTCCGCTCCAACCAGGGCGAGCACAACATCACCAACGAACAGGCTGCGCAGCTTGCCGGCGAGGACGCCGACTACTACCGCCGCGACCTGTACGAGGCCATCGCCGAGGGCAACTTCCCCAGCTGGGACCTGCACGTCCAGGTCATGCCGTATGAAGACGCCAAGACCTACCGCTTCAACCCGTTCGACCTGACCAAGGTCTGGCCGCACGCGGACTACCCGCTGGTCGAAGTTGGCCGCTTTGAGCTGAACCGCAACCCCGAGAACTTCTTCGCCGAGATCGAGCAGATCGCCCTGTCTCCCGCGAACGTCGTTCCGGGCCACGACATTTCGCCGGACAAGATGCTGATGGCACGTGTGTTCTCCTACCCGGATGCCCACCGCTACCGCGTCGGCACCAACTTCAACGAGCTGCCGGTCAACCGCCCGGTCTCGCCGGTGAACAACTACTCGCAGGACGGCTCGCTGCGCCACGGCTACAAGCCGGCATCGGCTCCGGTCTACGCCCCGAACTCCTTCGGCGGCCCCGTCGCCGATCCGGCCCGCGCCGGTGAGGGTTCCTGGGAGTACGACGGCGCCCTGGTCCGCACCGCTGCGACCCTGCACTCCGAGGACAGCGACTTCGGCCAGGCCGGAACGCTGTACCGCGAGGTCTATGACGAAGCAGCCAAGGCCCGCTTCCTCGACACCATCACCGGTGCTGTGAGCGGCGTGCAGAACGCCGGCATCAAGGAACGCGCCATCCAGTACTGGACCAACGTCGACGCCGAACTCGGCGCCAAGCTGCGGGCCAACCTGGGTGCAGTCGCTGTCTCCGACGCCGAGGCAGCCAACAAGATCTGATCGTCCGCTCCAAGACACAACACCCCGCCACGGATCATCCGTGGCGGGGTGTTGTGTTGCCGGCGCTACTGGGGTTTCTGCCCCTACTGGTGTTTCCGGCTAGGCGACGTCCGCGCCCGAGGCGGTCGCCGGCGTCGGACCTGCGGCCGATGATCCCGCCGCGGCCGGGCGGTGCCCCTTCTTGGCGAGCTGGATCTGCTCGTAGACGTGGTGGCGCAGTTCGGTAAAGCGCGGCAGGGACCGCGTCTCGAGCTGGTCGCGGTCCGCGGGCAGGTCAATGGTGATGTCCTCCTGGACCACTGTCGGGGAGCTTGAGAGGATGATGACCCGCTCGCCGAGGTACACGGATTCGTCGATGTCGTGGGTAACGAACAGGACCGTGATGCCCAGCTTCTTCCATACGGTGCGGATCAGGTCCTCCAGGTCCGCCCTGGTCTGGGCGTCCACGGCCGCGAACGGCTCATCCATCAGCAGGACCTCGGGCTGGTAGGCGATGGCGCGGGCAATCGCCACGCGCTGCTGCATGCCGCCGGAGAGCTGCCAGGGGTAGGACCGCGGGACGTGGGACAGGCCCACGGCCTCCAGGGCCTCATCCACGAGCCGGTCGCGTTCGGCCTTGGGGACGCCCTGGTTTTTCAGCGGCAGTTCCACGTTGGCCCGGACCCGCATCCACGGGAACAGCGAGCGTCCGTACTCCTGGAACACTACGGCCATCTTCTTCGGCGGCCCGGACACCCGTTTGCCATCCAGCAGCACTTCACCCTCGGTCGGGGACATCAGCCCGGAGATGCATTTGAGCAACGTGGTCTTACCGGACCCGGAGGGCCCCACCAGGCACGCCAGCTCCCCGGCGCGCAGGTCGAAGGTGAGGTTCCGCACGGCCTCCACATCGCCGCCGTCGGTCTGATACACCTTCTTCAGCCCGCGGACGGAGAGCATCGCTTCCGGGGCCGCTTGCGTTGGGTCAGGCTGCATTTTCTACCTCTTTCTGGCCGTGGTACCAGCGCAGGATGTTCCGCTCGGCCCACTGGAAGATGAATGACATGCCGACGCCCAGTAGTCCGAGCACCACGATGCCGGACCACATCTCCGGAATGGAGAAGGAACGCTGGAACTGGACGATGGTGAAGCCCAGTCCCGAGGACGAGGCGAACATTTCGGAAATCACCATCAGGATCAGCCCGAGGGACATTGACTGGCGCACGCCGGCCATGATCTGCGGGCTGGCGGACGGCAGCACCAGGTACCGGACACGTGCCCAGCCGTCGATGCCGTAGGTGTGGGTGGAGTCGGAGAGCACCGGGTCGACGGCGCGGACGCCCTCGATCGTGTTCAGCAGCACCGGCCAGACGCAGCCGGAGATGATCACCGCGACCTTCATGGTGTCGGTGATGCCCATCAACAGAATGAGTACCGGCACCAGGACCGGGGGCGGGATGGCGCGGAAAAACTCCAGCGTCGGTTCCAGCAGCGACCGGAGCCATCTGACCGAACCGATCAGGACCCCGCCGACGACGCCGATCACGATCGCCGCGCTGACGCCCGCCACGAGCCGCCCGACGCTGGGCAGCACATCCGTGAAGAAACGCTCACTGAACCAGACCTCGCCGAACGTTTTGACCAGGCTGGCCGGGGTGGGGACGAAGAAATTGACCGTCCCCAGGGTGGCGGCCCACCAGATCAGGATCAGCAGCATCGGCAGACCCAGCAGGTAGCCGAGATTCTTCAAGGTCTTCATACAACCACCTCGGAACGGACCGACGAGTGCCAGGCCAGGGTCTTCTTTTCGATGAGGCGCATCACCAGGTTGATCAGCACCCCGATCAGGCCGGTGGCGAGTACCAGGGCGTACATGCCGGAGATGGCGCCGCCGGACTGGGCCAGTGCGATTTCCCGGCCGAGCCCCGGGGATCCGATAACGAGTTCCGCCGTGATGGCCAGGACCAGCGCCACCGCGCCGGCGAGCCGTACGCCGGTCATCAGGTACGGCAGGGCGGTGGGAAAGACTACGTAGCGGATCCGGGCCATCCTGCCCAGGCCGTACGTCTTGGCCGTATTGTTGGCGACCATATCGACGTCGGCCACGCCGTACAGCACCTGGATCAGGACCTGCCAGAAGGCGGCATACACGACCAGTAGCAGCGAGGACTCGATCTTCACGCCGAAGAGCAGCACGGCCAGCGGGATGAGGGCCACCGAGGGGATCGGGCGCAGGAATTCAATCGTGGAGTTGGTGGCTTTCCGCAGGAAGTTGCTGGAGCCGATGATGAAGCCAAGCAGCACGGCTGCCGCCACGGCCATCAGCAGGCCCAGGAACCAGGCCTTCATGGTCTCGCCCACCGACACCCAGAATGCCGTGAGTCCGAAGTCGACCACCAGGGCGGCGATGACTTCGCTGGCGGGCGGCAGATAGTTCGCGTTGATGATGCCGAGCCGGGGAATGAGCTCCCAGGTGAGCAAAAAACCCAGGATCCCCGCGAGGCCGAGCAGTTGTTTTGTTGGGATCTTGCGGGCCTGCCGGCGGTGCCGTTCCACGCTGGGAGCAGCACCGCCGGAGGCTGGAGTCCGGGAACTCACGGGAGGAGTTCGTCTGCGTTCGGAGCCTTGCTCAGCGTGCCGTAGTTGGCGGCGGCGTCGCCGAGGGTCTTGAACGCTTCCTTGTTGAAGTCGACCCGGTACCGCGGCAGCACGATCTTGGCCCGGGCGGCATCGTCGATCTTGGTGTAGGTGCCCACGATGTCGCGGACTTCCTGCGGGTGCTGCTGCGCGTATTCGAGCGACTTGTTCATGGCCCGGGTGAACTTCTGCGTGAGATCAGCCTTGTTCTTGATGGTGTCCGACTTGGTGAAGTAGCCGGCGATATCCAGCTCCGGGCTCATCTCGACAAAGTTCCACGAAACCACCTTGCCGCCCTCGGCCACAGCCTTGGACAGGAAGGGCTCGAGGATCCACGCCGCGTCGACCTGCTTATTGGCCAGGGCCGCCGGGGCGTCCGGGAAGGCCACCTCGACGAACTTCACGCTCTTGGGGTCCCCGCCGTCCTTTTCGACGGCCGACTTGATCGTGGTGTCGCCAATGTTGGAGAGGTTGTTCACCGAGACGGTCTTGCCGGCGAGGTCCTTCGCGGACTGGATGTCCGATCCTGCCGGCACAACGACGCCGCCGATATCCTTGCCTGCCTCACCGGTGGTCGACGCGCCATTGGCGACAAACTTCAGGTCGAGGCCCTTGTCCTTGGCGACCATGACCGAGATCAGATTGGAGAAGGCGAAGTCGAAGCTGCCGCTGACGACGCCGGGGACGATCGCCGCGCCGCCGGTGGCGGTCTGGATGTCCAGCTGGAGTCCCTCATCCTTGAAGAAGCCCTGCTTGTCGCCGAGGTAGATGGGGGCGCAGTCTACGATCGGAATGACTCCGACACTAACCTTGGTCAGGCCCGCACCTCCGGAGGCGCCGGCCGAGGCTGTTCCGCCGCCCGTGGAGCTGGGCGAGCCACTTCCGCAGGCCGACAGTCCCAGAACGGATGCGGCTGCCAAAATGGCAATAAAACGACGTTTCATGTTCACTCCTATGTGCCCATTGGCATGGGAGTGACAAGCCCCCAAACCTGTAAATGTTCGCTCTTCGAACAGACGTTCAAATTAAGTCTGATCTAAACCTAGTGTGAGGTCAACCACACAGGAGCCATTGTTACAGCTATGAGACAGCCCGTCGCGCCCCACAAAGAACAACGCGGGGTCACCTACGGCCCATCCGCCGCGGTGTGATGGGCCGTAAGTGACCCCGCGTTGCAGTGGCAGGACCGTCGAGCCGGGCTGGAAGCGTCGAATCCGGGCGGCCAAACGCCGAAGTCGCCGGAGCCGCGCCCCAGTCGCCGGAAGCTTTCAGCGACTGGGTGCGGCTCCGGCGACCTCGATGTCTCAGGACCGGGCGTTGGCCGTCTAGGCGCGGGTGAAGGTGTCCTCGTTCTCCGCGGCCTTGTTCTTCGTAGCCTCGGCGTCGGTGTTGCCGGCGGAAGCGGCCTCGGCGGGGCCGTTGACGGAGACCCTGGCCTCGGCGAACTTCTCGTTCAGCCGGGAGTGGCGCTGGCCGTAGGAGAAGTAGATGATGATGCCGATCACGAGCCAGCCGGCGAAGAAGATCCAGGTCTCCACCGCAAGGTTGGTCATGAGGTACAGGCACAGGACGGCCGAGATGATGGGGAGCACCTTGCCGAACGGCACCCGGAAGGCGGGCTTCAGGTCCGGACGCTTCTTGCGCAGCACCAGCACGCCGATGCTCACCGTCACGAAGGCGGACAGCGTGCCGATGTTGATCATTTCCTCCAGCAGGTCCACCTTGGTGAGCCCGGCGACAACCGCCACGGCGGCGCCGCAGATGATCTGCAGGCGGACCGGCGTCGCACGGATGGTGCTGGTCTTGGACAGCGAGCGCGGCAGCAGCCCGTCGCGGCTCATGGCCAGCACCACGCGGGAGAGGCCCATCAGCAGCACCATGATCACGGTGGTCAGGCCCACGAGGGAGCCGAAAGCGATGACCTTGGCGGCGTCGGTGTTGCCCACGGCCTCAAAGGCGGTGGTGAGGGTCGGGTTCTTGGCCTCGGCCAGCTCGGTGTAGGACACCATGCCGGTCAGCGCCAGGGACACCAGGATGTAGAGCACGGTGACGACGGCGAGGCCGCCGAAGATGCCGCGGGGCAGGGTCTTCTGCGGGTTCTTGACCTCCTCGGCCGAGGTGGCCACCACGTCAAAGCCGATGAACGCGAAGAACACCAGGGCGGCGCCGGCGAAGATGCCGAGGGTGCCGTACTGTGCCGGGGCAGCGCCGGTGAGGAAGCCGAAGAAGGACTGCTTCATGACGTCGGCGGCGCCGGTGCCGCCGGTCGGCTGGGAGGTCGGCACGAACGGAGCGTAGTTCTCGAACTTCACGTAGCTGAAGCCCACCACGATCACAAAGAGGACGACGGCGATCTTGATCAGAGTGAAGACGTTGCCGACGCGGGCGGACAGCTTCGTCCCCAGCACCAGCAGCACGGTGAAGACGGCAACGATCAGGAAGGCGCCCCAGTAAAGGTCCACCCCGCCCAGGGAGATCGACGGCGGAATGTCCACGCCCATGAGCGCGAACACCTTACTGAGGTAAATGCCCCAGTACTTGGCGATCACCGCACCGGCGGTGAACAGCTCGAGGATGAGGTTCCAGCCGATGATCCAGGCCAGCAGCTCGCCCATGGTGGCGTAGGTGAAGACATACGCGGAGCCGGCGACGGGGATGGCCGTGGCGAATTCGGCGTAGCACATGATCGCCAGCGCACACGTGATGGCAGCAATGGCGAAGGACAGGGTCACGGCCGGGCCGGCGAAGTTCGCTGCAGCCTTGGCGCCGACCGAGAAGATGCCGGCGCCGACAGCAACGGCGACGCCCATGATCATCAGGTCCCAGGAGCTGAGCGAGCGCTTCAGCTTTCGTCCCGGTTCATCGGCGTCCGACATGGACTGCTCGATCGACTTGGTCCGGAATAGGTTCATAGGAAAATCCAAAATCTCGGTAGCTGGGTAGGAAACAGACCTATCTATAGTAGTGTCCATCCACTGGACGGCCCGATTTGTCCCACATGGTGAGACGCAGGATGGCGAGACGCGGGAATAGTGAGACGCAAAAAGCGGGCCGTGCAGGTTTCCCTGCACGGCCCGCCCGCGCCTCACCAGCTCCGGTTTAGACCGGCCAGTCCATCAGTGTGGACCGGATCAGGAACCGTTTGCCTTCCGGCGCCTCGACCGAGAAACCGCTCCCCCGGCCCGGCACCACGTCCACGGTGAGGTGGGTGTGGCTCCAGTAATTGAACTGCTCCTTCGACATCCAGAACTCAATCGGCTGCGGCTGCAGCCCGTCGGAAATATCGAACAGGCCCAGCTGCACATCCGAGTCGCCGGTGATGAACTCCCCGGCCGGATAGCACATCGGCGAGGAGCCGTCGCAGCAGCCGCCGGACTGGTGGAACATCAGCGGTCCGTGCTGGAGCCACAGCTTGCGCAGCAGTTCCACCGCTTCCTGGGTGAGCGCCACCCGGGAGAAGTCCTCCCCGGGAACGGTCACGGCGGCGTCGAGCTTGGTCGGTGGCATCAGAGTCCTTTCTGCTTCAGTACGTGATAGCCATCAGTACTTGATGACCACGCGGCCGTCGATCTTGGCGTGCTTCATTTCATCGAGGACGGCATTCACTTCGGAAAGCTCCCGGGTGGAGACCGTGGGGTGGATCTTGCCCTCGGCGTAGAATTCCAGCGCCTCGGCCAGGTCCTGGCGGGTTCCCACGATGGAGCCGCGGACGGTCAGGCCCTTGAGCACAATCTCGAAGATCGGTGCCGGGAAATCACCCGGCGGCAGGCCGTTGAACACAATCGTTCCGCCGCGGCGGGCCATCCCGATCGCCTGGCCGAATGCTGACGGGTGCACTGCAGTGACCAGGACTCCATGGCAACCTCCGGTTTCGCGCTGGATGACTTCGGCGGGATCTTCGTGCAGGGCATTGACGGTCAGTTCCGCACCGTGCTTCTTGGCCAGGGCGAGCTTGTCGTCGGCGATGTCCACCGCAGCAACCCGGAGGCCCATGGCCACCGCGTACTGGACGGCGATGTGGCCGAGGCCGCCGATGCCCGAGATCGTGACCCACTGGCCGGGCCGGGCCTCGGTCATCTTGAGTCCCTTGTAGACGGTCACTCCGGCGCAAAGCACCGGGGCCACCTCGACGGGGTCCGAGCCGGCCGGGATCCGTGCGGCGAAGCGTGTGTCCACCAGCATGTACTCGCCGAAGGAACCGTCAACGCTGTAGCCGGCGTTCTGCTGCGCCTCGCACAGGGTTTCCCAGCCGGTGCGGCAGTACTGGCAATCGCCGCAGGCGGACCAGAGCCAGGCGTTGCCGACGAGGTCCCCGACGGCCAGGTCGGTGACGCCCTCACCGAGGGCAACCACCTCGCCGACGCCTTCGTGGCCGGGGATGAACGGCGGGGTCGGCTTGACCGGCCAGTCGCCTTCCGCGGCGTGGAGGTCGGTGTGGCAGACGCCGGTGGTCAGCACCTTGACGAGAGCCTGGCCGCGGCCCGGCACGGGAACGGGGAGGGTCTGGATCTGGAGGTCCTTGCCGAATTCGGTTACCACCGCGGCTTGCATTGTCGTCGTCGTCGTTGTCGTCGTCATAGCGAAATCCTTGCGTCATCGAACATGGGTGCAGCTAACAGGCGTGTGCATGGCGTCCTTCCGCGTGGGTGCACACGTGGTACGGGCGGGGCGGATCTTTTCCGATCCGCCCCGCCCGGGTTTGGTGCGGCTTAGAAGAAGCCGAGCTTGTTCTCGTTGTAGCTGACCAGGAGGTTCTTGGTCTGCTGGTAGTGGTCCAGCATCATCGCGTGGTTCTCGCGGCCGATGCCGGAGGACTTGTAGCCGCCGAACGCAGCGCCCGCCGGGTAGGCGTGGTAGTTGTTCACCCACACGCGGCCGGCCTGGATCTCGCGGCCGGCACGGTAGGCGACGTTGCCGTTACGGGACCAGACGCCGGCGCCGAGGCCGTAGAGGGTGTCGTTGGCGATGCCCATCGCGTCGTTGTAGTCGCTGAAGCGGGTCACGGACACCACCGGGCCGAAGATTTCCTCCTGGAAGATCCGCATCTTGTTGTGTCCTTCGAAGATGGTCGGCTGCATGTAGTAGCCGCCGGCCAGGTCCCCGGGCATTTCGGCGCGGGCGCCGCCGGTGAGGATCTTGGCGCCCTCCTGCTTGCCGATGTCGATGTAGGAGAGGATCTTTTCCAGCTGGTCGTTGGAGGCCTGGGCGCCCAGCTGGGTTTCGGTGTCCAGCGGGTTGCCCTGGATGATCTTCTCGACCCGGGCCACGGCGTCGGCCATGAAGGAGTCGTAGATTTCCTCCTGGACCAGGGCGCGGGACGGGCAGGTGCAGACTTCGCCCTGGTTGAAGGCGAAGAGTGTGAAGCCTTCCTGTGCCTTGTCGTAGAACGCGTCGTTGGTGTCGGCGACGTCGTTGAAGAAGATGTTGGGGCTCTTGCCGCCCAGTTCCAGCGTGACCGGGATCAGGTTCTGGCTGGCGTACTGGCTGATCAGGCGGCCGGTGGAGGTTTCGCCGGTGAACGCGATCTTGCGGATCCGGGGGCTGGAGGCCAGCGGCTTGCCGGCTTCGACGCCGAACCCGTTGACCACGTTCAGGACGCCGGCCGGCAGCAGGTCGCCGATGAGTTCCATCAGGACCAGGATCGAGGACGGGGTCTGCTCGGCCGGCTTGAGGACGACGGCGTTGCCGGCAGCGAGCGCCGGGGCGAGCTTCCAGACGGCCATCAGGATCGGGAAGTTCCAGGGGATGATCTGCCCGACGACGCCGAGCGGCTCGTGGTAGTGGTAGGCGGTGGTGTCCTCGTCAAGCTGCGACAGCCGGCCTTCCTGGGCGCGGACGGCGGAGGCGAAGTAGCGGAAGTGGTCGGCGGCGAGCGGGATGTCCGCGTTGAGGGTTTCGCGGATCGGTTTGCCGTTGTCCCAGGACTCGGCGACGGCGAGCATCTCGAGATTCTCGTCAATACGGTCGGCGATCTTGTTCAGGATGGCGGCGCGCTCGGCGACGGAGGTCTTGCCCCAGGAGGGGGCAACCTTGTGGGCGGCGTCAAGCGCCAGCTCAATGTCCTCAGCGGTGCCGCGGGCGACCTCACAGAAGGCCTTGCCGGTGACGGGCGTGATGTTCTCGAAGTACTGGCCCTTGACCGGGGCGACCCACTCGCCGCCGATCCAGTTCTCGTAGCGGTCCTTGAAGGTGACCTTCGAGCCCTCGGTACCGGGCTGTGCGTAGACAGTCATTGCAGCTCCTTTGCTGTGCAAGAGGGTGGCGGCCAGTTGTTGGCGCCTCCGTTGGGTTCAGCCTAGGAGCGGGGAGGTTGCAGTCAGGTTGCAACCGGAGTGACCCGGGTCACTCCTGCGGGATCTCGCGGGTCAGGCGCCGAGTTCGGTCTCGAGCCGTTCCAGATCAGCGACGATGGCGGCCCGTTTGGGCGAGCGGGGCGGCAGCAGTTTCAGCGCCGCGATCCGGACCTCGACGTCGTCCCTGGCCTCGGGAAGCTCGGCGTACCGCAGGAGCGACTCGGCGCTGCCGTCGGTCAGCACCGCCTCGCGGAGCAGGGAGGAGACGCGGGTCCGCAGCTCGGCGATGCCGGGGGCCTCGGAGCGGGGCAGGACGGCGCCGCGGTAGATCTCCAGGGCGATCCGGTGGGATCCCCGCTGCAGGCAGCTCAGGACCTGGCCGGAGTCCGGCACCAGGTCCAGCGGCAGCCGGTAGGGCCGTGACTGCGGCACAGCCCCCGGGTTGAGCTGCTGGAGGACCTTGCGCAGGCGGACCATCTCGGCCCGCAGGGTCATGGTGGACGCGTCGCCCTCGTACAGGAGGGCGCAGAGTTCCTCGGCGCTGAGCCCTTCCGGGTGGGTGCTGAGCAGGGCCAGGATTTCGCTGTGCCGGGCGGACAGCGCCACGGTGCGGCCGTCGATGCTCAGCAGCGCCTGGTCCCGGCCGAGGAGCTGGAGGCTGTTGCGGTACAGGCTGCCGGCCCCACCGTCGCCGTCCCGGGCCGCCGCGGCGGAGGCGGGGCTCCGGCGTCGGGCAGGCGAAGACTGTTTGGCGGCCGCGAGCTGGAGCCGCTCCACACGGAGGTGCGCCTGGGCGGCGGCCACGGTGGCCTCGACCAGTGACAGGGTGTGCGGGGCGACGGCGGACTCGGTGCCGGTGATGTCGACGACGCCGAGGAGGGCTCCGGAATCCGGATCGTGGAAGGGCACGGCCGTGCAGCTCCAGGGGTGGACGGAGCGTTTGTAGTGTTCGGCGCCGGAGATCTGGATGCCGCGGCCCAGGGCCAGGGCCGTGCCGGGGGCACTGGTACCCACGGTGGCTTCGGACCAGTCGGCCCCGGGGACGAACATCATGCCTTCGGCCCGGCGTCGCATCTCGGCATCTCCCTCGACCCAGAGCAGCCGGCCCACTTCGTCCCCCACGGCCACCAGCATGCCGCTGTCGTGGCTGGGCAGGACCAGGAGCTTGTGGATGACCGGCATAATGGCGGCCAGCGGGTGCTGGCGCCGGTACTCTTCGAGTTCTTCGGTGTCCATGGCCAGCGGGGCCTCGGGGTTGTCCGGGTTGGCGTGCAACTGCGCGGAACGCCGCCACGACTCCTGGATCAGGCTGCTGAGGCCGGGCAGCTGCAGATCGGCCGGGAACACGAGTCCCCGCGAGTCCAGCTGCTCATGCCCGGCGCTGGCATACTGCTGGCGCAGCTCGGCGGGGAGGCCGCCTGCGGGCGGGAACCGAGCTGCCGGATGGATCAGATTCCTCATTGAACTCCCACCGGACGGGCACGACGGCGTGCCGGAGGCAGCCATGTCCACTCAACTCTACGGGGCGTTCCGGGCCCCCGCCAGAGCTGGCGCCGGCCGGAAACCTCCAGGGGTTGGCAGGGCCTGGCCGCGCCGCGCGCGAACGGTCCGGCGATGCGCCAATTGTCCTGCGCTGCACCAAGGCGCTGTCGACGCCGGAATACGGACGCGCCAGCGTTTTTGCGCGTCGCGGGGAAACCGTCGCCGCGGAGTTAGCGGGCAGCCCGGCTCGATGACGCGTAATCGGCTCCGCGATGCGCAAACGGCTCCGCGCCGCACCATGGGTTCCGCGACGCGCCGAAGCGCTGTCGACGCCGGAATACGGGAGCGCCCGCATTTTCGCGCGGCCCAAGGAAATCTGCGCCGCGCAAGAGCACTTAGCCGCGGGAGATCTGCACCATGTCCTCGCGGGGAACCACCTTGACGCGTTCCCGCACGACGCCGTTCGCCTCCCCGGAAGCGGACCACTCCGCGCCGAGGGCCAGTTCGCGGGCGTCAAGCTTGTTCCAGCCTTCCCAGGTGGTGTATTCGATCCCGCGTTCCTCGAGGAGGTCGATGATCGCCTGCGGATCCGGGTTCTGCGCCGGCGGCAGGTTCAGCCGGTCCTCGAGCAGGAAGCCGATCGTTTCCAGCGCGTCGCCCTTGGTGTGCCCGATCAGGCCCACGGGCCCGCGCTTGATCCAGCCGGTCGCGTAGATGCCCGGGACAGGATTGCCTTCGGCGTCGAGCACCCGGCCGCCCTCGTTGGGGATGACGCCGCGGCGGGCGTCGTATTCGAGTTCGTCCAGCGGCGAGCCGTGGTAGCCGATCGCGCGGTAGACGGCCTGGACCGGGTAGTCGAGGCACTCCCCCGTGCCCTTGACGTTGCCGGTGCCGTCCAGCTGCATACGTTCGAACTTGATGCCGGTGACCTTGCCTGGGTGCGCGGCGTCGTCGTGGATCTCAACCGGGCTATGCAGGAAGTGCAGGTGCAGGCGGCGGGAGGACGGTTCCTCGGCCTCGGCGTGTTCCTCGACGAGCCAGTTGGTCAGGGTGTTGACCATGGTGCGGATCTGGTTGTTGCCGCGGATCGCTTCGTCCGAGGCCTCGTCGAACTCGAAGTCCTCCGGGTACAGGACGATGTCGACGTCCCGGGCGTGCGAGAGTTCACGCAGTTCCAGCGGCGTGAACTTGACCTGGGCCGGCCCGCGGCGGCCGAACACGTGCACGTCCGTGACCGGGGACTTCTTGAGCGCCTGGTAGACGTTGTCCGGGATCTCCGTGACCAGCAAGTCATCGGCGTGCTTGACCAGCATCCGCGCCACATCGAGGGCCACGTTGCCGTTGCCGATCACCGCAATCTCCTTGGCCTCCAGCGGCCAGTCGCGCGGAACGTCGGGGTGCCCGTCGTACCAGGAGACGAAATCGGCCCCGCCGAAGGACCCCTCAAGCCCGACGCCGGGGATGTCCAGGTCCGCGTCCCTGATGGCGCCGGTGGAGAAGATCACCGCGTCGTAAAAGGCTCGGAAGTCGTGCAGGGTCAGGTCGCGGCCGTAGGCGACGTTGCCGAGGAAGCGGATGTCGCCGCGGTCCAGGACTTTGTGCAGCGCGTTGACGATCCCCTTGATCCGGGGGTGGTCCGGTGCGACGCCGTAGCGGATCAGGCCGTACGGGGCCGGGTACGCCTCGAAGAGGTCGATGCTGACCTCGAAGTCGCCGTCCTTGACTTCATTGGACTTGGTCAGGATGTCAGCGGCGTAGACGCCGGCCGGTCCGGCGCCGACGATCGCAACGCGGAGCGGACGTTTGGACGTGGTTTCGGCCGAGTTGGACACCGGGAGCCCTTCTGAGTCTTAGCGGCAGCGCCAGTTCAAGCAGCGCACAATCCCCCTATTCTAAATGTCCGCGCTGACGAACGGGCGCCCCCGTGACCGACATCGCAGGGACCGGTGCCCGGCGCCGGGCGCATCGGGACCGAAAGACAGGAATAGGGGCTCCGAAGGTGGTGTTATTGATCTTGTGCCTACCCCCGACCGATCCCCCTCCCCTGCCGCGCTGAGCACTCCGGGTCCTGCTGCCCCCGGCGGAACGTCGCAGCGCCCGCCGGCCGTCCTCAAGGCAGTGGACACGGATACGACGGCGGGAATCATTTTCGGGATCGGCGCGTACGGCCTGTGGGGGCTGATGCCGCTCTACTTCTTCATGCTGCAGCCGGCCGGCGCGGTGGAAATTGTGGCCAACCGGGTGCTGTGGTCCCTGCTGTTCTGCGCCCTGCTGATCACCGTCACCCGCTCCTGGCGCGTGCTGGGAGCCGCCTTCCGGAACCGGATGCTGATCCTCCCGCTGATCATCGCCGCGGTCCTGATCGCGGTGAACTGGCTGACCTATGTGTACGGCGTGACCACCGGACAGGCCGTCGAAGCCTCGCTGGGCTACTTCATCAACCCGCTCGTCTCAGTCCTGCTGGGCGTGGCGGTGCTGAAGGAGAAACTGCGGCCGCTGCAGTGGGCCGCCGTCGTCATCGGCTTCATCGCCGTGGGCGTCCTGACGGTTTCCTACGGCAAACCGCCGTGGATTGCTTTGACCCTGGCCCTGAGCTTCGGCCTCTACGGCTTCGTCAAGAAGCGCGTGGGCCCGCGCGCTGATTCGATCACCAGCCTCACGGTCGAGACGATTGTCCTGGCGCCCGTGGCCGCCGCCGCGATGACGGTCCTGGCGCTCACCGGCGCCGCAACGCTGGCTGCCCACGGCCCCGCGCACTTCTGGCTCCTCGCGGCGTCGGGCATCATCACCGCCGTACCGTTGCTGTTCTTTGGCGCCTCCGCCCGGCGCCTGCCGATGACCATGATCGGCCTGCTGCAGTACTTCGCGCCCGTACTGCAGTTCATCGTGGCGCTGGCTGTGTTCCACGAACCCATGACCACCAACCGGTGGATCGGCTTCGGCGTTGTCTGGCTGGCGCTGCTGGTGCTCACCGTGGACATGCTGCTGACCACGCGGAAGAACTCCGTGACCCGGAAACTGGCCCGCGTAACCGCCTGAAACTGACCACACGGTCCACCCGGACGGCCGCCCAGGCGGCCGGCCGCAGGGGGCTGGCGCAGGTGGCCTCGCAAGTGGCCGGCGGGGCGGGTGCCCCGCCGGCGTCGCTCTCCCGCGCTATCAGTCCTCCGGGCTGGTGTCGATCCGCACGTAGTCGCGCGGGACCACCACCATGGGAACCGGCAGGGCTAGGAGCACCTTGTGGGCGGTGCTGCCGATGAACAGTTTGTTCTTTTCCGCCAGGCGGGACGAACCCACGATCAGGATCTCGCCCTCGTCCCATTCGAGGTCGTCGATCGCTTCCTCAATCGTGCGCCCGTGGGCAACTTCAACCGTGACGTGGTGCCCGGCCGGGAGCCGGTGGGCTGCCGCGGTAAGGACGGTGTTGGCGTGGACATGCGCCGCGTTGATGTTTTCGCCGCTGTCCCCTTCGGCGTCGAGTTCCACGAGGGACACCAGCCGCAGCGGGACCCCGCGGCGTTCCGCGGATTCGATCGCGACGTCGATCGCCGCCTCCGCACCGGCGCGCTGGCCCACCGCGAGGGTCAGCCGCGAGATCGGCTCCGTGCGGTGGTAGCCCCGGGGGGCCAAGGCCACCGGAACGGGCGAGGCGTGGAGCAGGGCGTTGGCCGCGCTGCCAATGGTGTACCGCTTGAACAGCCCTGAGCTGGCGGCGCCCACGACGATCAGGCCGGCCTTGTATTCCTGGGCCGCGTCGATGAGGCCGGCGGCGTGCGAGTCGGCCTGGCGGACGTGGAACCGGGCCTCGATGTCCTTGGGGATGAGCGAGAGGCCCTCCCGTTCCGCGCTGAGGACTTCCTGCTCCGCGGCGCTGACCCGGCTTCCCTCCGGATTCATCGCGACGTAGGGGGTGCGCCGGTCCACGACGTAGACGAGGTCAAGGTGCGCGCCCTGGGCGCGGGCCATCGCGGAGGCCAGTGCGACGGCGTCGGCGCCGCGGTCGGTGGGTGTGTAGCCAACTACGTATCGCATGTATGAACCCCTTATGGGTCTGTGGCAGAAGCCAGCTTGGCTCCGGGGGTTCCGGGCGACGTCGGCCGGTCTGCGTTCCTGCAGTGGTAGGAACGACTCTAGCCCAGCGGGACCCGGAATTGGCCGTGGCAGTTCGTGACTTTCGGCCCTGAGCAGGGCAATCACCCGTCCCTAGGCTGGCAGGGTCGAGGGGAGCGCATCATGAGCGCCATTAACACGGGGAATATCCACATCAGTGCACGGAACGCCGGGGTGGGGATGCTGGCCCTGCTGCTGGCCCTCACCGCCTGCAGTCCGTCCACCCCACCACCCGGCGGCACCAGCCAGCCAGCTACGTCCTCCAGCGCGCCTTCGCCCTCCCCTGCCACGTCGACGGCGGCCCCTTCGGCGTCCGCCACCGCGTCCGCCACGGTGCCGGCCGACTCTGACGAAACGGCGCCGCCGCAGTCGGGCGACAAGGTGATCGCCTCCACGGTCGCCCTCGACTGGACCTGGCCGGGCCCGGGCCAGCCGTTCAATGCCACGCATGAGAACCCGGTTCCGCTTTCCCCGCCGCCGGCCGCGCCCCTGCCCACCCTGTATGCCATCGGAGCCGGGATGCACCCCGCGGACACTCCGCCCTACGACCAGCTGAGCTTCCGGTTCCAGGGCGGCTTCCCAAGCTACAACGTCGAATTTGTGCCCGAACTGATCGCCGACGCCAGCGGACTCCCTGTTCCCATGCCCGGCACCGGAGCCATCCTCAAGGTGGTGTTCCACGGAGCCCAGGCGCACACGGAGGACGGCACGGCCAGCTCCATCACCAGCGCACCCGCCCCTTCCATCGGCTACCCGGCGCTCACCAGCTACGCCCCGGCCGGGGACTTCGAGGGCGTCCTCACCTACGGGATCGGCGTCGGCAGGCCGACGGGTACGGTGCCGGAGACGAAGGTGCGGGTCTACGAGGTCGAGAAGATTGAAGGTGGCCAGCACCTGTACGTTGTCGCGGTCCAGCTTGACGCCAGTTACTGGAAATAGCGCGGGTTGGCGGCGCTGAGCCGATTAGAGGACGCGGAGCCGCTTGGAAACTGCAGGCCCGGTGGAGGGATCAGCGCCGGTTAAAACAGCAGAGCCGCGGACGGTTCGTCCGCAGCTCTGCTGCGTTGTATCGGCGTTTAGGCCGGCTGACCGGATCTGTCAGGCGTTCGCCTTGATGGCCGAGGCCAGGACCTGGAGGCCGTCCAGCAGCAGCTCGTCGCTGATGACCAGCGGCGGCAGCAGCCGGATGACGTTGCCGTAGGTGCCGCAGGTGAGGATGATGACACCTTCCTTGAGGCACGCCGCGGCCACGGCCTTGGTCAGTTCCGGGTTCGGTTCCTTCGAGCCGGCCTGGACCAGTTCGATGGCCAGCATCGCGCCGCGGCCGCGGACATCGCCGATGACCGAACTATCAGAAAGTTCAGTTGCCAGTTCGCGCAGCTTGCCGAGGGCGATCTCCTCGATGTGCCTGGCACGGGCGTTGAGGCCGTACATCTCCATCGAGCCGATGGACGCCAGCGCCGCGGCGCACGCCACCGGGTTGCCGCCGTAGGTGCCGCCGAGGCCGCCCGGGTGGACGGCGTCGAGCAGTTCGGCGCGGCCGGTGATGGCGGAGAGCGGCATGCCGCCGGCGATGCCCTTGGCCATGGTGATGATGTCGGGGATGACGCCCTCGTGGTTCACGGCGAACCATTCACCGGTGCGGCAGAACCCGGACTGGACCTCGTCGGCGATGAAGACGATGCCCTTGTCCTTGGCCCACGCGGCCAGCGCCGGCAGGAATCCCTCGGCCGGGACGATGAAGCCGCCCTCGCCCTGGATGGGTTCGATGATGATCGCGGCGACCTGCTCGCCGCCGATCTGCTTCTCGATCATGCTGATGGCGCGCTTGGCGGCCTCGGCGCCGGTGATCTCCGGGTTTTCCTCGCGGTACGGGTAGCTCATCGGCATGCGGTAGATCTCGGGCGCGAACGGTCCGAAGTTGGTCTTGTAGGGCATGGCCTTGGCGGTCAGCGCCATGGTCAGGTTGGTGCGGCCGTGGTAGGCGTGGTCGAAGGCGACGACGGCGTCGCGGCCGGTGGCGAGGCGGGCCACCTTGACGGCGTTTTCCACGGCTTCGGCGCCGGAGTTGAACAGCACGGTGCGCTTCTCGTGGTCACCGGGCGTGAGGCGGTTCAGCTGCTCGGCGACGGCCACATAGCCTTCGTAGGGCGTGACCATAAAGCAGGTGTGGGTGAAGTGCTCCACGGCTTCCTTGACCGCGCCGACGACGGCAGGGTCGGAGGCGCCGACGCTGGTCACGGCAATTCCGGAGCCCAGGTCGATGAAGGAGTTGCCGTCGACGTCGTGGATGATGCCGCCGTCGGCGTCGGCGACAAACACGGGGACGCTGGACGCGACGCCGGCGGCGACCACGGCCTTGCGGCGTTCGGTCAGGGCGAGGGACTTCGGGCCCGGGAAGTCGGCCTGGACGCGGCGCTTCTGCTCCAGACGGTAGGTGATGTCATAGGCGGTGCTGGTCATGGGAAAGCCTTTCTTGACTGAATGGGGCCACGCCGGCAGGGTTCCCTGGCCGAAGCGGAGCGAGGTTAGGGCGCCGGTGGGGGCTAGGCGTCCAGCGCACTCATAACGTGCTTGATGCGGGTGTAGTCCTCCACGCCGTACATGGAGAGGTCCTTGCCGTAGCCGGACTGCTTGAAGCCGCCGTGCGGCATTTCGGCGGTCAGGAGGATGTGGGTGTTGATCCAGACGGCGCCGAAGTCCAGGTCGCGGCTCAGGCGCATGGCCGTGCCGTGGTTGGAGGTCCAGACGCTGGAGGCGAGGGCGTAGTCGACGTCGTTCGCCAGCTCCACGGCCTCCTCCTCGGTGCTGAATTTCTGCACCGTGATCACCGGGCCGAAGGCTTCCTTCTGCACGATGTCGTCGCTCTGCTTGGCGCCGGTGACGATGGTGGGCTCGAAGAAGAACCCCTTCTCCCCGGCCTGGTGGCCGCCGGTCTCGATCCGGCAGTTGGCCGGGAGGGACTCCACCAGGGCCTTGACCGTATTGAAGTGGTTGACGTTGTTCAGCGGGCCGAAGTAGTTGTCCTCGTCGTTCTGCGAGCCGGTGCGGAGCGTCTTCGTGTGCTCCACGAGGGCCGCCACGAGGTCGTCGTAGGCGGTGTCCTGGACCAGCACGCGGGCGATCGCGGTGCAGTCCTGGCCGGCGTTGAAGAAGGCGAACTCGGCGATGGCCGCGGCGCTCTTCTTGATGTCGGCGTCGGCGAAAACGACGGCGGGGGCCTTGCCGCCGAGCTCCAGGTGGGCGCGCTTGAGGCCCTTCGCGGCGCCGGAGGCGACGGCGATGCCGGCCCGGACGGAGCCGGTGATCGAGACGAGGCCGGGGACCTTGTGCTCCACCATCAGGGCGCCGGTCTCGCCGGTGCCCAGGACGACGTTGAGCACGCCGGCCGGGAAGATCCCGCCGGCGAGGCGGGCCAGGACCAGGGTGGACTCCGGGGTGGTGTCCGAGGGTTTGAGCACGATGGTGTTGCCCGCGGCCAGGGCGGGGCCGATCTTCCAGATGGCCATCAGGAACGGGTAGTTCCAGGGCGCGACCTGCGCGACGACGCCGATCGGTTCGCGCCGGACGTAGGAGGTGTGGCCCTCGAAGTATTCTCCGGCGGACTTGCCCTCCATGATGCGGGCGGCGCCGGCGAAGAAGCGCAGCTGGTCGGCGCCGGCGGCAACCTCCTCGGAGGCGATCAGCGAGCGGACCTGGCCGGTGTTGCGGTGCTGGGCGTCGACGAGCTCGTCGCTGTTCGCCTCGACGGCGTCGGCGAGCTTGAGCAGCATGAGCTGGCGCTGCCCCGGCGTCGTGCGCTTCCAGCTTTTGAAGGCGTCCTTCGCGGCGGTCATGGCGGCGTCGACGTCGGCCTGCACCGAGACCGGCGACTTCGCAACGACGTCGCCGTTGGTGGGGTTGACGATGTCCAGCATCGCGGTGCCGGCGGGGGTGACGAACTCGCCGTTGATGAAGTTCTGCAAGGTTTGTACCACGGTGTGCAACCTCTTTCGCGCTGAAAAGGACCCAATGAGACTGCTCCGAGCCTATGCCAGCCGGTCAACCCCGGGGAATAGTCACCTGCACACCGTTGTCGCCATATTTTAGTGCGCTTGACCAGCACCCGGTTATCCTGATTCCATGGCCATTTCACTTGCTGCCCTGCTGGCGGTGCCATCCCTTAAACTCGTCAAGGCCGGCCTCGCTGAAACCACCTGGCACCAGGACATTGTCTGGGTGGCAGTCACGGAGCAGGAGGACCCGCAGCGCTTCCTCAACGGCGGCGAACTGATCCTCACGACCGGCATGCGGCTCAAGAGCGCCCCGGAACAGCGCCGCTTCGTGCGCCAGGTCCAGCGCGCCGGGGCGGTGGGAATCGGGTTCGGGATCGGCCTGACGCACGACGCCGTGCCGCCGGCCCTGATTGCCGAGGCCAACCGCTGGGGGCTGCCGGTGGTCGAGGTGCCGTATGAGACGCCGTTCATCGCGATCGGCAAGCTCGTCGCCGATGCCCAGTCCGCGGACCACTTCACCAAGCTGGAGCGGCTCATCGCCGGGCACCAGATCCTGGCCCGGGCCCTGCTCACCGGCGGCGGCCTCGCCGAGCTCCTCAAGCACCTCGGTTCCATGCTGCGCACCGACATCGTGATGACCCAGTTCACCGCCCAGCTCTACAACAGCGTCCCCGGCGATCCTGCGCCGAGCGCCGAGGGCTGGGCCTCCTTCCCGATCCCCACCGGCCGCCGCGACGCGTGCACGCTGTGGGTCAAGCAGCCCTTCGAGGACTCGGGGATCGTCGGCTACGCCCAGAACCTGATCAGCGTCGAGCTCAACAACATGGTCAAGCAGCGCCAGTCCCAGCGCGCCCTGGCCGGGCAGGTCCTCGAGGACGTGATCCACGGGACCCTGGAGCCCAGCGAAGCCACCCGGCGGCTCGCCGGAATCGGGGTCAACAGCACCCGCCGGAACGTGGTCCTGCTCGCCGAGTCCGCCGCGCACTTCAAACAGCTCGGCACCTCCTCGCTGCCGCAGCCGCTGGAGAAGTCGGTGAGCGCCGTCGTCGGCAAGGACCTGGTGGCGGTGGTGCCCGACGACGGCAGCGGCGCCAGCGCGCTGGCCCGGAGCCTCAGCGACCACCTGGCCGAGGCCGGGATCCACGCCACGATCGGGATCGGCGGGGCCTACACCAAGCCCAACGGGCTGCGCTGGAGCTACTTCGAAGCCCGCGACGCGGCAAGCCACGGCCTGCCCGTGAACGAACCCGAGCGGCTGAGCCTGACCTCGCTGCTGCTGGCCAGCGAGGACGTGCCGCTGGCGGACATGGCCAGCGAGGCGCTCAATCCGCTCCGGACCTTCGATGCCGCCCACGGCGCCGAGCTGATGGCCACGCTGGAGAGCTACCTGAACAACAACGGCTCGGTGGCCGCCGTGGCCGAGGCCCTCACGCTGCACCGGAACACGGTCCGCTACCGGCTCGCGCAGATCACCGAGCTCACCGGCTACGACCCGGCCCAGACCTCGGACCGGGTGCAGCTCTGGCTAGCCCTGGCAGTGCAGCGTCTCGGCG
>NZ_MQTS01000239.1:2622-7122 GCF_020532825.1 Arthrobacter sp. SO3 | reverse complement strand
TCGGTGTGTGTGGTAACCACCAACCTAAGAGGTCTTCACCCTTTCACCGTGTAACCAACGTCCTGGCTGAGTACAGCTAGGCGGCGGCCGCCGCGGTGGCGTAGGCCTGCTGGATGACGGAGCCCCAGTACGGGCCGTACATCGTGGTGGACTTGCTGCCGTAGCCGTAGCTGTTGATCGAGTTCTGGTAGCCGGTGGAGCTCGAACCGATGAACCACGGGCCGCCCGAGGAGCCGCCGGTCATGTTGCAGGGAATGCCCTGGGTGTTGAACTGCGGGTTGTACGGGTCGTTCGTGGCCGTGCCGCTGCAGCTCTTCAGGGACTCGCCGTTGAAGGGTGCCGCCGCCGGGTAGCCGAAGGACTTGTAGCTCAGGCCGCGGGCGGCGTTGAACTGCACGCCCGAGCCGCCGACAACGTCCGCAAGCTTCTGGCCGTTGAGCGTGTTAATAACCGCGAAACCGGTGTCGTAGGTCATGTCACCGCCGGAGCTCCACTGGGTCGGGGCGTAGAGGGCCTTGGCCGTCCACATCCCGTAGGGCGCGGAACCGTTGAGGTAGGCCGGGACGAAAGTGAACTTGGTGGCGAAGGCGCCGGGGCCCTCGTTGACGCAGTGCCCGGCCGTGGAGACGGTGCTCTTGTTGGTGGCGGAGACCGAGTTGCCCGAGCACACGTAGTTGGTGCCGCCGAGCGTGAAGAAGACCTTGCCGATGTGTTTGACCGGGGTCTCGCTCGCGTTCGCCTTGGTCTGGACTTGCTTCGCCTGCAGGCTGGGCGCCAGGGCCTCGACGGTGCTCGGCGCTGCCGCTTCCGCCGGGCGGTTCAGCGCGGCCGTGGAGTTGGCGCTCCTCTGTTTGGCCTTGTCGGCCAGGACGTCCCCGGGGATGGCGTTGCGCATCCGCTCGGCCGTCCAGTACTCGGCGCCGCCGGTCTCGAGGACGGTATGGCTGCTGACCCCCGACGTTTCCGCCGGGGTATTGCCGGGTGCCGGGGCCGCACTTGCTGCGCCCGCAGCGCTCAGGGCCAGCAGTGCCGCTGCCGAAAGGCTGAGTAGGCTGGTGGCCAGAGTCTTGGGTGTTCTCATGGTGTCCTAACCGGTGGAAAACGGGACGGCCCGGTGGTGGCCGCCGTGATGGGAACGAAACTACGGGACTTTGACCAATCTGTAAAGCATTTTGTCAATTCTTGTCACAGCATGTTGCCGGCGTCACGGAGGTCACACCATACGACGCCGGTAGGCGGCAACCCGGCTCCCTCGGGTAGGTTAGGGGTGTTGAAATGGCAAAAAAATTCCGGAAATACCCAGACCTTCAGGGAGACGCCCGAGCAATGGCAAAGATTATCTATACCCACACCGACGAAGCGCCGATGCTGGCCACCTATTCGTTCTTGCCGATTGTCGAAGCCTTCGCTTCGACGGCCGGTGTGGAAGTGGAGACCCGCGACATTTCGCTGGCCGGCCGTATCATCGCCGCATTCGGCGACTACCTCACCGAAGAGCAGCGCGTCAGCGACGCCTTGGCTGAACTTGGCGCACTCGTCAAGAAGCCCGAAGCCAACATCATCAAGCTGCCAAACATCAGCGCCTCCACGCCGCAGCTGAAGGCTGCCATCGCGGAGCTCCAGGGCCAGGGCTACGCCCTCCCGGACTACCCGGACAACCCCTCCTCGGACGAGGAGACGGACATCCGCTCCCGCTACGACAAGATCAAGGGTTCCGCCGTGAACCCGGTACTGCGTGAAGGCAACTCGGACCGCCGCGCACCGCTCTCGGTCAAAGCCTACGCCCGCCAGAACCCGCACAGCATGGGCGCTTGGACCCCCGAGTCCAAGACCAACGTCGCCACGATGGACTCCGACGACTTCCGCGCCAACGAGAAGTCCGTCGTCATCAAGGCCGATGGGAACATCAAGATCCAGCTGGTCAAGGAAGACGGCACGGTCAAGATCCTCAAGCGGGCCTTCCCCGTCCTTGCCGGCGAGGTCATCGACGGCACCGTGATGCGCGCCGCCGCCCTGGACACTTTCCTCGCCGCACAGGTTGCCCGCGCAAAGGAAGAGGGCGTGCTGTTCTCCGCCCACCTCAAGGCCACCATGATGAAGGTCTCGGACCCGATCATCTTCGGCCACGTCGTCAAGGCGTACTTCTCCGAGCTCTTCGACAAGTACGGCGCCCAGATCGCCGCCGCCGGCCTGAGCCCGAACAACGGCCTCGCCTCCATCCTCAACGGCCTTGAGGACCTCCCCGAGGAAATCCGCGGCGACGTCGAGGCAGCCATCAAGCAGGGACTGAACGACGGCCCCGAACTGGCCATGGTCGATTCGGACAAGGGCATCACCAACCTGCACGTACCGTCCGATGTGATCGTGGACGCCTCCATGCCGGCCATGATCCGCAGCTCCGGCCACATGTGGGGCCGCGACGGCCAGGAGGCCGACACGCTCGCCGTGCTGCCGGACAGCAGCTACGCCGGCATCTACCAGGTCGTCATCGACGACTGCCGCGCCCACGGCGCCTTCGACCCGACCACCATGGGCACCGTCCCGAACGTCGGCCTGATGGCCCAGGCCGCCGAGGAATACGGCAGCCACGACAAGACCTTCGAGATCCAGTCGGCCGGCACCGTGCAGGTCGTCGACGACGCCGGCACCGTGCTGATCGCGCACCAGGTTGCCCCGGGGGACATCTGGCGCGCCTGCCAGACCAAGGACGTGCCGATCCGCGACTGGGTCAAGCTGGCCGTCACCCGCGCCCGGGCCTCTGCCATGCCGGCCATCTTCTGGCTGGACAAGGGCCGCGCCCACGACGCCCAGATGATCGCCAAGGTCCAGGAATACCTCAAGGACTACGACACCGAGGGCCTCCAGATCGAAATCATGTCCCCGGACGAAGCGACGGCGTTCACCCTGGAGCGCATCCGCAAGGGCGAGGACACCATCTCGGTGACCGGCAACGTGCTGCGCGACTACCTCACGGATCTGTTCCCGATCCTGGAACTGGGCACCAGCGCCAAGATGCTCTCCGTGGTCCCGCTGATCAACGGCGGCGGCCTCTTCGAAACCGGCGCCGGCGGCTCCGCCCCGAAGCACGTCCAGCAGTTGCTCAAGGAAAACCACCTGCGCTGGGACAGCCTCGGTGAGTTCCTGGCCCTGGCCGTCAGCTTTGAGCACCTCGCCACCTCCACGGGCAACGCCCGCGCGCAGATCCTTGCCGACACCCTGGACCGCGCCACCGGCACCTTCCTGCTGGAGAACAAGTCCCCGAAGCGCAAGGCCGGCGAACTGGACAACCGCGGCAGCCACTTCTACCTGGCCAAGTTCTGGGCCCAGGAACTGTCCCGCCAGACCGACGACGCCGAGCTGGCCGCGGCTTTCGCTGCCGTCTCCGGTGCGCTGGATTCCGCTGAGGCGACCATCATCGGCGAACTTCTCGCCGTCCAGGGCTCCCCGGTGGACCTCGGCGGATACTACCGCCCGGACGAAGCCAAGGTCACCGCAGCGATGCGGCCCTCGGCGAAGTTCAGCGAAGTGCTGTCCATGCTGAGCTAGTTCCGCTGAGCCGGCGTCCTGCCGGCAGTGCTTGGCCCCGAACAGCGTTACGCCGAACGGCGCACCGGAGATTTCCGGTGCGCCGTTCGGCGTTTTTTCTGTCGGAGATGTTCCGGCTTAGGGATCGTCCTGGCGGGTGTTGTGGATCGGCACGGCCTCAGCCTTTGCCCTTGCCCTTAGGTTTGGTCTTGCCGCTGTCGGCCGGCGGTGCGGGTGCGACGGCGGGCGGGGGAGCTGCTGCCGCGGCGGCGGCTTCGGCCTGGGCTGCGGCTGCCGCGGCGGCCTGTGCTGCCGCTTCCTGTTCGGCCGCAACCCGGGCGGCTTCGGCCTGCTGGGCGTTGAGGTCCGCGCGGACGGCGTCGACGGTCTTCCTGATGCTCTGGTGCCGCTTGAAGGACACCCCGCCCCGGGCAGCCGCTTCGTCCAGTTTCACTACGAGCTCGTCGAGGTGCTTCAGCGACGCGGCCGGATCATTGGCCGCGGCAGCCTCGGTCACGGAAAGGACCTGGGCCTGAAGTTCCCGGGCGGCAGCGCGGTCCAGCTCCGGAGCCGCGGCGCAGCCGGCCAGGGTGCCGGTGAGCAGCACCGTGCCGAGGAGCCAGCCGGCGAGGATCCGATGGGGGCTGCCAGGTGCCGGACCGGGCGAGGGACGGGTTGTTCGGCTCATGGTTCCACGCTTTTCTGTAGCTCCTGCAGGTGGATGCCAACGTCCCCGGTCACCGCCGGGTAGGGAGCGACGGCGGGTGGTTCCGGGGTTGCGAGGGCGACGGCGGCTGTGACGGCACCCGTCACGACCGCCAGCAGCGCGAGGGACAGCAGGATCCGGGTCCGGCGGCGGGCCCGCCGGAAGCGCGACGCGGCCCGAGGCAGTAGGGGGCCGCGGTCTGCCTGCGGAGAGGTGGCCGCGTCGGGGTCCAGGACAGGCAGCGCCCGCGTCACGTTGTTCAAGCTGCC